>JBATTW010000185.1:0-2267 GCA_049670805.1 Bacteroidota bacterium | reverse complement strand
CTCCTGGACGATGGGTTTCGCCAGGAGCTCGCGGAGCGGATCGCAGACGGCATCGAACGATTCCTCGAGGAATGCGAGGAATAACGCTTCCGGCTGAAGCGATCAGAGACCGCATATGATCAATGTGCGCGAGTGGTCCCAGGAGGATTTCCCGGTCGTGCGCCGGATTCTCTGGACGACATGGGTCGCCACATACGGATCGTTTGTCCCCGAACATGACCTCAGGTGGTACCTCGACACCCACTATTCAACCCCGGCCCTGACCGATCTCCTCGCACGACCCGATGTCCGGGGATACCTGGGCGAGATCGACGGGCGACCCGCGGGGTGGATGCGGACCACGATGAACCAGGACGAACGACGCCTGTTTGTCTCGTCCCTCTACGTCCTTCCCGGGGAACAGGGAAGGGGCATCGGATCGCGTCTCCTGAGGGAAGCCGAACGGTCAGCCCGGGAGCAATCCGCGACCGAGCTCTGGCTCGGAGTGATGGAGCAGAATGTGGGGGCCATCTCATGGTACAGGAAGAAAGGTTTCCAATTCATCAGAGAGGAGCCGTTTGCGATGGGAGGGAGCTCCCTCAATCACCTGATCGGATTCAAGTCTCTCTCGGCGACTGAATAACGGAGGAGCGCACGCATGGCCGCACAAAAAGTGACCCGACGAAACCCGTGGGCATGGGTCCCCTCGCTCTACTTTGCAGAAGGGATCCCCTACGTCGTCGTGATGATAGTCTCGGTGGTTCTCTACAAACGGATGGGCCTCTCCAACACCGATATCGCCCTCTACACCAGCTGGCTATACCTCCCGTGGGTGATCAAACCCCTCTGGAGCCCGTTTGTGGACATGTTTCGGACGAAACGGTTCTGGGTGGTGTCGATGCAGTTCTTCATCGGCGTGGCGCTGGCTTCGGTCGCGTTGACGATTCCCCTGCCAAACTTCTTCCAGTACACGCTCGCGGTGCTCTGGTTGATGGCGTTCAGCTCGGCAACGCATGACATCGCGGCCGATGGCTTCTATATGCTCGGACTGGAGGAGCACCAGCAGGCAGCGTTCGTCGGTGTCCGGAGTACCTTCTACCGGGTTGCCATGATCGTGGGTCAGGGTATCCTCGTTGTCCTCGCCGGGGTTCTGGAGGAACAGACGGGGGGGGACATCCCGCTGGCGTGGTCAATCACGTTCTTTGTCCTGGCGGCGGTCTTCGTCATCTTCGCCATCTACCACACGTTTGTTCTTCCGTTTCCGGTGAGCGATCGTCCGGTCCGGAGGGCGAACTCCGGAGGCGTTCTCCGGGATTTTCTGGATGTGTTTGTCCTCTTCTTCAAGAAGGAGGGGATCATGGCGACCCTCGCATTTCTTCTCTTCTTCAGGTTTGGCGAGGCCCAGCTCGTCAAGATGGTGACCCCTTTTCTACTCGATGACCGGGAACTCGGGGGACTCGGGCTCACGACGAGCGAGGTGGGCGTAACATACGGGACGGTGGGCGTTGTCGCGCTCCTGATCGGAGGCCTGATCGGCGGGTACATCGTCTCACGCCGGGGGCTCAAGTTCTGGCTCTGGCCGATGGTGATCATCATGCACACAGCGGATCTGATGTTTGTCTACCTTTCGCAGGCCCAGCCCGAAAACCTCCTTTTGATCAACGCGGCTGTGGCGGCCGAACAGTTCGGCTACGGGTTCGGGTTTACCGCCTACATGCTCTATATGATCCTTGTCGCCGAGGGTGAGAACAAAACCGCCCATTATGCCATCTGCACAGGTTTTATGGCGCTCGGGATGATGCTTCCCGGGATGGTCAGCGGCTGGATACAGGAGGCACTCGGGTACAAGCTCTTCTTCATCTGGATCATGCTCTCGACCATACCCAGCTTTGTCGTCCCCGCGCTGGTGAAGATCCCCGCAGGGTTCGGCCGTAAGAAGGAACAAGAATAGCAGGAGGTTCTCTCATGTCTTTCCCCATTACCGCTTTCCTGCCCTACAGCGGGAGCGGACATACGCGCGCTCTCGTGGAGCGTCTCACCGCGTCAGGACTCGTGAAACGGATCTATCTTCTCTCCACCGGGAAATCCGGTGGAACGATCAGGGGCTGCACTCCGCTCCCGGTGGATTCCCTCCATGGCTCGCAGACGGTCCGCCGGATCGCGGCGAAAGCGGGCACACCGTATGCGCTCTTCGTCCTGCACGACAATGAGCTGGAGTTTGGCCAGTTCGGCCTGGAGCGGATGCTGGACGTTGCGCGGGGGACCGGCGCCGGGATCATCTACTCCGA
>JBATTW010000184.1:0-5615 GCA_049670805.1 Bacteroidota bacterium | reverse complement strand
CTCTGGAACTCGAAGGACGATTCACCGAGGCAAGTCGCATCCTGGAGAAAGCGCTTGAGACATCCAGCGACGAGAACGGAAAACGTCTTCAATTTGAACTGGACCGGCTACGACGCATTCGTCTTGACTACCCGCTCACCAGAGATGCTCTCTTCGGATCGCTGCAGGAATCGATACCGAACCTGACCCTCTCTGAGTTTCAGAGCTGGATCGATGAGGGGCGTTTCGACGGCAGGATCATCAATGACACGCTTCGGTTCATGTACGCCAGCAGATCAAATCTTTTCTGGCGATATCCCCAGTTGAATTCCAGGAAGGCGCGCCCTCCCCACTGGAAGAACTACAGCATGCGAATATGGAACACCACCGACGCGATCATGCGGGCGGCGGAGGAACAGAACACCCCCCTGGTTCTCCCGAAGCGCTTCAACGTGAAGATGACCGTCAGCGCAGAACCGGGGGCCGCACCCCCCGGTGACACGATCAGGGCATGGCTCCCTCTGCCACGCGCATATCCTCACCAGAGAGACTTTCGGCTCCTCTCTTCATCGAGCAGACCGGTGGCGTTGTCGGATGAGCAATCACTCATTCGATCGATCCACCTCGAACAGATCGCCACCGAGGGCGAGGAAACGGTTTTCGAGGTCGAGTACGAATACACCGCCTACGGAATCTCCCATCGGATGGATCCAGACAGCATCCGGCCGTACGCGACCGACGATCCCCTTGTCGCCCGGTACACCTCCGAGGGGCCTCACGTTGTCTTCACCGATAGGATACAGGAAGTATCAAAGCGGATTGTGGCTGACGAGCGCAACCCCCTCCTGAAAGCCAGACGTATCTACGACTGGATGACCGAGAACTTCCACTACTCCTACGCCATCGAGTACTCAACCATCCGCAACATAGGCGACTACTGCCTCACGCACAGGTATGGAGATTGCGGTCAGCTTGCGCTCCTCTTCATCACACTCTGCAGATACAATGGCGTCCCCGCCCGATGGCAATCGGGCTGGTGGACGTTCCCCGGCTCCAAGACAATCCATGACTGGACAGAGATTTACCTCGAGCCCTACGGATGGGTTCCGGTTGATCCAGATCTCGGGATGGAGGTGATACGCTACCACGGACTGCTCTCCTGGGAGCAACGGAGCAGGCTACGGGAGTTCTACTTCGGCGGGCTGGACCAGTACCGCATCGCAGCTAACGCAGACCACAGCCAGACCCTCTCTCCTCCAAAGCAGTCGATGCGGTCAGACAACGTGGATTTCCAGCGCGGGGAGCTGGAATGCGGGGCACAGAATATCTACTTTGACCGCTACTCCTACCGACTGAGGATCGATGAAGTCGCGCTGCGCCCCTGACTACTTCGAAACGGCTTGCCCTTCCTTGGAAACGTACGAGTAGACGGCAGGAACAACGAAGAGCGTAAGACCTGTCGCCACGACCAGCCCACCGATCACAGCGATCCCCATTGAGATTCTGCTTTCCGAGCCCGCCCCCAGTGCCAGGGCGATGGGCAGCGTCCCGAGAATCGTGGAGAGAGCAGTCATGAGTATGGGCCGGAACCGGGCGACTGCAGCATCGATCGCCGCTTCCATGACCGTGAGCCCCTGCGCCTTGCGCTGGTTTGCAAACTCCACGATGAGAATGCCGTTCTTGGTCACCAGCCCGATCAGCATGATCTGCCCGATCTGGCTGAAGATGTTCAGCGTGTGACCGAAGTACCATAGCGCGAAGAGAGCTCCCGCGAGGGCAAGGGGCACGGTAAACATGATGATGAAAGGATCGCGAAAGCTCTCAAACTGAGCGGAGAGCACCAGGTAGATCAGCACGAGGGCGAGAATGAAGGCAAAGATGAGGCTGGAGGAACTCTCCTCGTAGTCCTTTGATGGACCGTCCAGAGCTGTGGAAAAGGATTCATCCAGAACTCTGTCGGCGACTTCCCTCATCGCTTCGATCCCGTCACCGAGCGTGTAGCCGCTTGCGAGCCCGGCCGAGACTGTGGCTGACTCATACCGGTTGAACCTGTAGAGGGCAGGCGGCCGGGACTGCTCGGTCAATGTAACCAGGTTGTCCAGCTGAACGAGTTCACCACGCGAGTTTCTCACCGAGAGAGATCGCAGATCAAGTGGCCGGTTCCGGTTTTCTCTGCCCATCTGACCGATGACCTGGTACTGCTTGCCGTTCATGATGAAATAGTCGAACCGTTGGCCGCTGTAGGCGAGCTGGAGGGTCTGTGCAATATCCAGAGCGGAGACACCCAGTGAACGCGCCCGCTCCCTGTGTATCTCCACCTGGAGCTCCGGTTTGTTGAATTTGAGATTGAGGTCGACAAACTGGAACGCCGGATGGCCACGCGCCTCCTCCAAAAACCGGGGAAGGACCTCCCTGAGATGCTCGAAGTTGGGGGCTTGAACGACGAACTGAACGGGCAAACCGAATCCCCGGCGTCCGATTGATTGATCCTGCACCACAAATGTCCTGGCGCCGGTAAACGTGCGTACCATCCCAGAAACCTGTCCTGCAACCTCCTGCTGAGATCGCTCCCGATCCCCGGGGTCCTTCAGAATGAGAAACATAAAACCTGAGTTCACCGCGGCTGTCCCGAACCCGGGCGAGGTCACAGAGAGAAGTGCCTCGCGTTCGGGGACCGACCCCATAATCGCGTCGATCATACCGTCCAGGTACGCATCCATGTATTCATAGGTGGCGCCTTCCGGTCCGGTGATAATGAGACGCATCGCGCTACGGTCCTCCAGCGGCGCCAGCTCGGACGGGAGGAGAAGGCCAAAGGTCATGATGATCGCAAATGCGCCGGCGAACACAAGGAATGCCAGACCCCGTCTCCGCATAAATCCCTCCAGCGCTCCTCTGTACCGCTCCGTGAGTCGATTGAAGAACGGTTCGGTCCGCTCGTAGAACCGGCTGTGTTTTTGCTTTCCCTTGAGGAGTCTGGTGGCCATCATCGGAGTGAGCGACAGGGCGACAAACGACGAGATGATCACTGACCCCGAGAGAACGATTCCGAACTCCTGGAACAATCGCCCGGTAATCCCTCGAAGAAAAATCACAGGAAGAAACACGGCGACGAGAGCCACTGTCGTGGCGATGACTGCAAAGTAGACCTCGGCGGATCCCCGCACACCCGCTTCACGCGGGTTCATCCCCCTCTCGATCTTTGCGTAGATATTCTCCAGCATGACGATCGCGTCATCCACCACCAGTCCGATGGCCAGCACGATGCCGAGGAGGGTAAGCACGTTGATGGAGAAATCCAGGAGGTACATGATGAAGAAGGCCCCGATCAACGAGATCGGCACCGAGATCATCGGGATAATCGTGGTGCGGAGGTCACGCAGGAAGAGATAGATCACGAGAAACACGAGAACAAAGGCGATCCCGACCGTTTGCCCGACCTCTGCGATCGATTGGCGAATGTACTTTGACGTGTCGAATCCGAGCCCCAGCGACACATCGCCGGGAAGGTCGCGTTTGATACTCTCCACGCGCCGATTGAAATCGTTGACGATGGAAACATAGTTTGCACCTGACCGGGGGATGAGCACGACGCCGACCATGGGCGTTCCATCCCTCCGCAATACTGTTCGGAGGTTCTCCGGCCCGAGCTCCGCATACCCGATGTCCTGAAAGCGGATGATGTTCCCGCCTTCCTCGCGAACAATGAGCCTGTTAAACTCATCGACGGTTTCCAGGCGGCTCATCGTCCTGACGGTCAGCTCGGTTGCGTCCCCTTCGATGCGACCGGAAGGGAGCTCGACGTTTTCCCTCAACAGGGCGTTCCGCACGTCGAGCGGTGTGAGCCGGTAGGACGCCAGCTTCCCGGGGTCCATCCAGAGCCGCATTGCGTAGTTCTTCGCTCCCCACACACGTACTTCGCTGACCCCTGATATGGTTTGCAGCCGCTCCTTGAAGACGTTCGTGGCAATATCTGTGAGCTGGAGGAGATTCCGTCGGTCGCTCTTGATGTTCAGGAACACGATCGGGATCGCGTCCGCATCCGCCTTGAGAACGGCGGGGTTGTCCGCATCGGGAGGCAGCCGACGCACCGCACGCGACACCTTGTCCCGGACGTCATTTGCCGCAGCCTCGAGATCGACGGTGAGGTCGAACTCCACTGTGACCGAGCTCCGGCCTTCTGTGCTCACCGACTTCAGACTCCGTATTCCGGCAATGCCGCTGATGGCCTCTTCAAGTGGCTCGGTGATCTGTGATTCAATCACTTCGGAATTGGCACCCGTGTAGGTGGTCACGACTGTGATGATCGGGGGGTCGACGCTGGGATACTCCCGCACGCCGAGGTACGTAAACCCGATCGTTCCGAACAACACGACCCCGAGGGACATCACGATTGCAAGGACGGGCCGCTTGATGGATGTCGAGGAAAGACTCATGGCTCCGTCACCTCAGAGAGTACGACAGGCATTCCGGAGACAATCTGGAGGATACCCGTGGTGATCACCGTGTCCAGGGGCTGCAGACCCGCGGTTACCTGGATCCGGTTTGCCGTCCGGAGGCCTGTCTCCACCCGTCTCTCCAAGGCGACGCCCTCGCTGCAGACAAAGACCGTCTGTCCCTCCAGATCCGGGATGAGAGCCTCCGTCGGAATCATCAGCGCGTCTTCGAGTTCTTCCAGCACAAGCTCGATTTCGGCGAACGCACCCGGCATAATGCGTCCGCTCTCGTTCCTGGAACGTGCCCGGAGCAGGACCATGCGGGTGGAGGGGTCGATCTTCGGTTCAACGGCAAATATGGTTCCTTCGAAGGTCTCCTCCAGACCGGAGATGCGGAACCGTATGGTCTGTCCCTGATGGACGCTCGTAGCATACCGTTCGGGGACGGAGAAATCTACTTTGATCGACTTCGTGTCCTGAAGCGATGCAATCCGCGTCAGAGGAGAAACGTAACTCCCTTGGCTGACGAAACGCAGCCCGACGATCCCACGGAACGGTGCCCGGATCTCCGTCTTGCTGATCTTCGCTGTGATGAGCTGAACCTCTCCCTTGATGGCGTTCAATTCATTCAGCGCGGTTTCGTAATCTTCGGGGCTGATTGTCTTCTTGTCATAGAGCTGCTTCCTGCGCTGCTCCCTGTCCTGCGCCAGTTTCAACTCCGAGTCGAGCGTGAACAACTGGGCCTGTAGCTCATCGTCATTGATCTTCACCAGAAGATCGTCCTTGTTCACCCGCGTTCCCTCTTTGAAATGTATCTTCTCCACCGTCCCCGTGATTTCGCTCCGGAGCTCCACCGCTTCGTTTGCGATCACGGTGCCCGTTGAGGTGACGGCGTTCTTCACGACGGAGGGGCGGACGACGAATCCCGAGACGGGGAGACGGCGATCGCCGTCGGATACTGATTGGTCCTGATCCATACCGGTTATGAGTTGCCGCACACGGGGACTGGTGAGCAGAACAACAGCGACAAGAACGGCAAGAAGTATCAGGCTATTGCGAAGGCCCTTATTCATTGTTCACGACACGGGTTGTGAGTTTTTGTGCACGAATTGGTCTGGTTCTTGCCACTAAACGATCCCGAATATGATGCCGGCAAACAGGAGAACGACGCCTACGGTAAACGCCCACCCCAGGATATCC
>JBATTW010000183.1:0-3011 GCA_049670805.1 Bacteroidota bacterium | reverse complement strand
GGGGAGGGGTCTGGGGGAGGGAGAAAACAGCCTTTTTCCAGGGTGCAGCCATGTTCGTGTTGCCAAGCTACTACGAGAATCTCCACCTGGTCATTCTGGAAGCGGCGGCGGCGGGGCTTCCCATCATCACGACCCCTGTTGGCGCTCTCCCGGAGTTCTTTGTTCACGGCGAGTCGATTCTCTTTATCCAGCCGGGCGATGTGCGGCAACTGGCGAATTCGCTGGTTGAACTGATGGAAAACCCGGGCAGGAGGCGGGAACTGGGGAGTGCGGCACGCAATGTGTACCAAGATTCCTTCTCCAGGGAGAGGATTATGGACTCCCTGGACCATGTCTACAAAGGAGTGCTGAGCCATGCGATACGTGCCAAATAGGGTAGTACGGCTGTACGAGAAGAGCCCTGTCTGGGTCAGGTCGCTCGCCAGCACGACGTACGGGTTCTTGAAGAACAGGAAGGAGACGGGAAAGCTCTTCCCCCAATATGTTCGGGAGCTTCGCGAATCGCAGCGGTGGCCGCTGGCCCGTCTGGAGGAGCTCCAGTCAGAGCGGTTACGGAATCTGATACAGCATGCGGCGACTTCGGTTCCATACTACAGAAGGATGTTTGCCGAATTCGGCATCGAACCGTCACAGATCCAGACGCCGCATGACCTGGCAAAGCTACCGACACTCAGCAAGGAGACGGTCCGGAGGGAGAGCCGGAACCTGGTTGCGGAGACCCATCGGAGAGGACGGCTTCTGGCAGAGTCGACATCCGGCACCACCGGGACGCCTCTCACCGCTCTGATGAACAATGAGGCGTACCTCTATGCAAAGGCGGCTCAATGGTTGCACCACGAGTGGGCCGGTTACACGCACAGGGAATCGATAGGGATTCTTGCCGGATATAATGTGGTAAATGTCTCCCGGGAGAGGCCGCCGTTCTGGACCACGAACTATGCGGGGCATCAGATCCACTTCTCGACGCGCCACCTCAAGCCCCAATTCTATCCCTTCTTCGTTGAGAAGATCAGGTCTTCTCATGTCCAGTTCTTGCTGGGGTATCCATCTGCACTTGCGCTTCTCGCGCGCCACATCGCTGCCACGGGAGACCATGTTCCTCTCCGGGCGGTCTTTGTCAGCTCGGAGCCTCTCTACACCTGGCAGGCGGAGGCTATCCGGGATGCGTTTGGGTGCCCCGTGTTCAATTATTACGGGCAGTCTGAAAAGGCACTTACGGCGACGAGCTGTGGTACCTCCCTCGATCTGCATCTCAACATGGAAATATCGGTGGCCGAGTTCTTCCCGGACAAGGAGATTGAAGGAAGGGTCCGTCTGCTGGGGACCCCCCTGATGAACTACGGGATGCCTCTCCTCCGGTACGAGCTGCATGACATCACCACCCTGAGAGAGACAGCCTGTCCCTGCGGGAGAGAGCACCAACGCATCGGTCCCGTGGAGACCCACTCTGACGACTACGTTATCGGATCGGACGGTTCATTCATCTCACCATCCCTGCTCTACTTCCCGTTTCCGGAGGCTCGGGGGATTGTCTCGGCCCAGATCGTTCAGGACGAGGTTGGTCGCCTCACGGCCAAAATCGTGACGGACGATCGTTTCAAGGCGGGGGAAGGAGAGCGGGTGAGAAGGGAGCTCGCCGAACTCGTCGGTGAGGGGACTCTGGTGGAGATCGAGATCGTACCCGATATCCCCCGCACGGCGAACGGGAAGTTCCGGTTTGTGGTCTCCAACGTCTCGCGAGAAATGTTCAGCAAAGAGGATCTGACGAGGGCGTCGTGATACCAGAAAAGACAAGCCTCCGGGATCCGCTGAGAGTGTTGGTGTGTGCGCCCGATCTCGATGGCCCCGGCGGTGTCGCGGCATACTGGCTTGCCATCAAGGATTCGCTCACCGTGGCGGCGGAGTTCTTCATCGTCGGTCGACGGCCCCATCAGAAGATGCGCTTCTTTGCGCCACTGCGTGCCCTCGGGGATGTGGTCCGATTCTCCAGAGTTCTCACACGTGGAGGCGTCGATCTCGTCCATCTGAATCCGTCGTTGAACTTCAAGGCGGTGGCGCGCGATGCGTTGCTCCTGATTGCTGCAAAGGCATTCCGGGTGAGGGTGCTCGTCTTCTTCCACGGCTGGGAAGCTTCGTTTCAGCGGAGTATCGAAAAATACCTCCGGCGCGCATTTCATGCTGTCTTTTCGAGGGCTGACGGAATCGTTGTGCTCTCATCGGATTTCAAGATTCATCTCCGCGCCATGGGGCTCAAGAATCCGGTCTTTGTGGAGACGACCTCCTTGCGAAACGAAGTCTTTGATTATCTGGGAAGGGCCGCCCCCCGCACCCGAAGAGAGTCTGATGGCAGAGTTTTTGAAATCCTTTTCCTGAGCCGTGTGGAACGATACAAAGGGATTGGCGAAACAGTCGAGGCCTATAGGATCCTTCGGTCACGATCAGACCGTGTGCGACTGACCGTTGCCGGAGCGGGGGATGGTCTGGAGGCTGTCGAACGATACGTGCGGGAGGAGAAGATTGAGGGTGTCACGTTTGCGGGACACCTTGTCGGCGAGTCAAAGGCGGAGACCTTCCTGCGATCGGACGTCTATGTTCTCCCCTCATACGGTGAAGGCATGCCGATCTCCGTCCTGGAGGCCATGGCCTTCGGGGTTCCCGTCGTGGTGACCAGAACCGGTGGCCTGCGGGATTTCTTCCAGCATGGAAAGATGGGATTTCTTGTGGACAGGCCCGATCCAGAGCTCATCTCGGATTTCATACAGACGTTGATGCAGGACAGGGCGCTGGCACACCGTATGTCCCGTTACAACCGGCGGTACGCCCGGGATCGATTTGCCGCTCCCAGGGTTGCCGGACGGCTGGAAGAGATCTACCGGCGCGTGGGGTGTGACACGTGACAAGGAATCCGGCATGGATACTCCGTCGTCTCCTGCTGATGTCTCCCGGGGAGATCCTTCACCGCTCGGTCCGGGCGATCGAGCGGATGGCTGACCGGAGGCGTACAAAGAGGA
>JBATTW010000182.1:0-9488 GCA_049670805.1 Bacteroidota bacterium | reverse complement strand
CACCAAGATGGGCTCAGAATGTCACGGGAGTATCACGGAAGAGTAAAGAATCCGTACTACTTTCTCCGCGTGTATGTCAGCTCCAGCACCTTTGTGTTTGGCTCGCCTATGTACGTATCATGAATCTCGAACACGTGTTTGTCATCACTGGTGATCCGGAGAACGTGTTTTACCATCTTGTCCAGCTCACCTGTCGACCACTCGTGCATCTTACCGTAGAACGTAAAGACCTTTCCGCTCCTGTCAACGGACCCCTCCATCGTGGAGTACATCGTGCTCATGTCATCAATCCAGGTCGAGACATACTTCTTGCTGAAGTTGTCGTAGCCCGTCATCCCGATGCCGATGAAGGGTTGTCCCATCATCTCCCCCTTGTAATCCTGCCTCACATATCTCCCCCCGAGGATCCAGCTGTTCGAGGTTGTGCCCTTGCTGACCATCGGGTCGCCTGAGCCCTCCCCCCCCATCCACATCTTGGTCTCCACATCCCATGTCCCGATAACGGGGTTCAGCTTTGCGTGCCAGTCACCCGGACTGCCTAGCTCCTGTGCCTTCTTCATCATATCCTGCATCATCGCAGATTGCTCTTCAGGGGTGGGTGCTGTCTCCTGGGCAGCAACCTGTGAAAGGCCAAACGTGATGGCCAGGGCAAAAAGGACGAGCCTCTTCATGGTACCTCCTTGTTGATTTGAGTGTATGGGTGGATCAAAACGTGCAATTCTGGAGCAGAAATGCCAACTCTGGAACTGTCAGTTGCGGAGTTGCTGATGTTACCTGTAAACGGTTCTGGCGGGAGAAAGTTCCCGGTGTGTGGGTTGTTTCTGTCGGCTCTGGATGTCTCTTCTATTTCAAAACCACCATTCTTCTTGTAGACACATAACTCCGGCTAGTTCCGGTCGAAGTCGCTCGGGCCTGCAACCGATAGAAGTAGACCCCGCTCGGGATCCCGGTGGCGTCCCAGGACGCCCGGAAGACCCCCGCCGCGTGTTTCCCCGAAACAAGCGTCGCCACCTCTTCACCCAGGACATTGTAGACCTTTATCGTTACATGGGCTGCCTCCGGAACGGTGTATTCCACCACCGTGGTCGGGTTGAACGGGTTCGGGTAATTCTGACGGAGCGCGTACGTGGCGGGCACCGCCCCCGCTACGGGCTCATCAACTGAAGTCGTCAATGGAAAACTCAACCCCCAGTGATACAGCTTTCCGTCGTTGAAGCCGGGGTCCGTGTCAGTAACTCTGATGATCCAGTCACCGTTCATCGGCGCACCGCTGAACATGTTCAGCATACCGGGTACGGGAAAATAGTACCCAAAGATGTCTTCGTTGGGGCCGAAGTCAATGCTGTCGATCCCAAACGGGCCATTGTCGCCAAGCACGATGTTGGGGTTGTCGCCGTCATCACCCGAGGGAGGAGCTCCCGGTTTCTGCATCAACACAACCCGCTGGCCACCCGGTCCGTCCAGCTCCACGATCAGGTCCCCGACAAACGAGTGCTGGCAGACAAGAGAAACCTTCACAGAACCGACGGTGCCGATATCAGTGACTGTTATCGTATCCAGAATCATCGGCTGCACAGCATCCACAATGAGATGGGGGTCGGAGAAGTAGGCTCTCCCGAGTGATGCAAGGACGTTGAAAGCGTCAAGCCGCCCGTAGCCGATATTGTAGTCCCATCCGGGATTACCCAGGTCCAGAGCTGTCCCTATCATTATCGAGGTTATCTGCGCCGGAGTGAGTGTGGGGTTTGCTTCGAGAAGAAGGGCTGCGACTGCCGCCGCGTGCGGGGCAGACGCAGATGTCCCAAAGAAGAAGTAGTTGCCGGATCCCGTCGGGACCTGCTGTCCAAAACCACCGGCGCCAGTGATCGAAACCCCGTCAATGGCTGCAATCTGCGGAGCGTTGCGCAGCACTGGTGCGGGGAACTCTATCTGGCGAGGGCCGAACATGCTGAAATCTTCTGCAACAAAACTCCCTCCTGGAAAGGCGCTGCTCCGGATTGCACCGACCGCCACCGCCCCGGGAGCGCAACTGTGTCCGTAGATCCCCCCAACCGGAAAGTTGTATTCGTGTTGCGTTACACCGCTGCCAAAATTCACCAGGTGAAGATCAACGTTGGGGGAACCCCCCGCATGATCAACAACGATATTGATTGAGACAGCGTCGTTATCGTGGTTTGTGTACCTGGCAAGCTCAACGGGATCTCCAACCCCAGTCTGGAGGTCGGTGCTGGACGCCAGGACGTTCTGCAGCGCGGCGTCAAAGATATAGAGATCGTAGTCGTCACCCGATGCCCCGTAGCGATTGTTCCAGTGAAGCGTCGAGAGGATCTCCGTTCCGGGGGCAAGGGAGACCAGCATCGCCGCATCGGTGGGGCCAAAGAGATGCACATCATTCAGACCAAACTGCGGCCCACCCGGATTGAAATCCTCCACATACGTCACTTCCCGTTCGTTGCCGGCGGACGAAAAATAGGCAACTCCTCCGATGTTCACCACAGAATCAACAATCTGCGCAACCGGCCCGTCCTCCCAGACCGGCTCCTGCAGGTAGAGAACATCATCCACGATGATGTCGCAGTTCCCGATCCCCGTAGCTGCCAGGTCCCGTACCGACTGAATGAAAACCAGCGAGGTTGGAGAGGCGGTACTGAATGCAAGGCCGGCCCCGGGGGCGAGATCGTGAACGATCTCCAGCATTGCCGTCCCCTCGTTCTGCTGGAAACTGTTTGGATCGATCGTGATAACCTGAACAGTTGACGGGAGATCACCGGACGCGACCGCGAGCAACAGGCTGTCCACATCGTCTGAGATTACGCCCACCTTCACCCCCGCGCCACTGAGGGCAAAGATCGTTCTGGAAACATCAGACCGCATCACGGCATCCCCTTCGCTCGTCTTGCTCCCGGTCTGTGTGAAGGGCGTTTCGGCAAACGCGATCCGCCTGATTGAAGGGAACCCCGCGATCTCCTCGACCGCCCGGTAGGGGACCCAGGCCTGCAGGATCTGAAAGCGTGGCTCGAATATCTCCACAGCACACCCCCACCCACGAAGATCCATCAGGAGTTGATCCGGATCGTACCCTTCCTCCAGATAGAGATAGAGCCGCAAGCGTCGATCCGCATCCACCAGCAAGATGCCGGCGGCATCCGTCAGTGACCGGCTGGCCTTTGTGAAAGTCCGCTGGTTCTTCGCAGCCAGACGGAGAGCGTCGACAGTCTGGAGGACCAGTGAGCTGATTTTCTGCTGCTCAGGGCTCCGCGACTCTTTTTCCGCCACGATCTGCTGAACAGTTCTGGTTGGGAATGAACGGTTCTGCCCGACCGAGGAAGAAACGAGCGCACAAGACAGAATCAGAAGAAGAACAAGCGACCGCCCCCATCCCATGATTACCTCCCGTGATTGTGTGACCCGTGCCTCCACGCAAGTTATCGCGGTCCCTGACGGACTCAGCGGGGGGCAGGATAGTCAGGCGGCCTGATACGGCCGACAAATGATAATTCGGATAGCGAACGGATTCCCTCGAATGGAACCCACGCCTGGACGAGAAGCAGTGTCGCCTCTTCCCTCTCGATCATGACTGAGAGGGCCCGGAGCGAGTCGATATTCTTCCTTTCGAATGGGTCCACGGTAATGTAGCACTGAACCTTGCCTTCACCGTCAACCTTTATGATCGACGTTGAGTAGCGCTGACTCAGGTCCACGGCCTCACTGTCGGAGCTTCTCGGGTCTACACCGTCCAAGGTCATCTGTTCGACGAGGTTCCTGATCGAGGAGCTCACCTTTCGCGGGTATGGAGTGTCTTCTTTCCGGGAGCTCTTCGACGCTTTGTCTGAACATCCGGAGGGGAGCAGCGCCAACGCGAGGGCTGCACACAGAAGAATGAATAACCCCGGGTGCTGCCTGGGGCGGCAGTACCCGGGGTTTCGACCTTGAGCGAAGTGGGGCAATCGCACGGCGGTCCCTCGAAGATCATTACAATGAGATGCCGCCAAAAATGTAACCCCTGAACCTCAGAGTGTCAAGAGTAGGCTCTACGGCCCAGCCTGACGATTCTAAAAACCGAAGCCGAGACTCCCGAAAACGCCGAAGGAGTTCACTTCCTCTCCATTCTCTCCCGTTACGATCAGGTAGCGGCCATCTGCACCGAGCAGAATGGGCCCGGCAGCGATCTGAAACAGAAGCCCGGGAGCGACATAGAACCTAGCCTCCGAACCGGTTTCAGTTGTCCCGAATCCGCTCAGGGAAGCAAGGACGCTGTAGTATCCTCCGTTCACATACGGGCGTACGCTTGTGCCAAAGCCGAGCCGGATATCGTATCCAATCTCCGGTCCAAAGTAGATGCTGTTGGCGGTCGCGCTAAGAGTGTACCCAATCACCTGAGCCTGCTCGGTGGTGCCGAGATGGTAAGCTCCCGAGGCACCCACGTAAAGCCCGCTCGACCAGACGTATCCGATCCGTCCGCCCACCCCAACCTTGTAGATATCCTGCGAACCGTAGCCGCCAAGCATTGACAATTCAAGGCGGCCCGAGGATGATGACGATGATGATGATCCTGAAGACGCCTTCCGCTTCATGATCTTATCGATATCTGCCACGTCGTAGGTCTGGACGACGCCGTCGCTCGTACGTATCCGGACGGTTTCGCCTGGCGCAATCTCGACGATCTTTCCCTTGACAACAGTCCCGTCCTTCAGGTAGATGGCATGAACTTCCTCACTCTGTGCAGTCAAACTCGTGCAGCTCAGTGCGACTGCAACAACAAGCAACAGCTTAAAGGCATGTCTCATGAGGTCCCCTCAATGTTGAGTAGTCTATTCATTGGCCGGGAGTAGCCCGTCCCCTGCGCGGGCGACATCCCGGCCCCGGGCAGTAGGACTTCAAAGGGCGTGCCACCCGGGGCACGGCCTATCTGCGGTCAACCATGGCCCTGGCAGGGTTATTCTGCATGGGAAGGCATCAATCGGGAGTGGAGTGGCAGTCGGAAGGGTACTTCTGTAGATTCTTCTGACCCGGGTCGTGTAACCCAAGCCTGTTCACAAAAAGGAGGGGCGTTCCCCTGAACGCCCCTTAGTTGCGTCATGTACAGATCCGTAGTACTGAGTTGCCGGTCAGTCCTCGTCTTCTTCGTCCTCGTCTTCTTCGTCTTCCATTTCCGGCATGGGGAGTGGTGTGTCGGTGTTATAGGTCTCCACCTTGATTCTCCATGTGCCGTCCGCCCCCAGCTCCCAGACGGTGAGATACTTGCCCTTATCCGGCATCGGGGGCATGCCCATCACCGAGTAGGTCATATCGTAGGTCCCTATCTCGTAGGCATACTTTCCGCTTACGTCTACATCGGTTACTGTGAACTCGACCTCCGTCATTTTCATATCCATTTCCATCATCTTCTTCCAGGAGGCCAGGATCTCCGCTTTGCCCCTGGCTATCAGGCCGAAATTGGGCATGGAGATGGCATCATCGGTATACCGGGCCAGCGTGGTGTCAAAGACACCCGTCAGCATTTCCTGCTCCATCTGATCGGTCATCTGCTCGATTGTCTTGCGAACCTCAGCCACATCGGGTCCGGGCGGTGCACAGGAAACGAGGAGCAGAGAACAGAGAAGCAGACTCATAACGAAGAGGCTTCGCATAGGAACCTCCAATCTGTTGTGGTAGTGGTTGAATAAGAAATCGGCCGGCCCGGAATCCTGATGCTCAGATTGCAGGCGGGGGAGGATGGGACCGACAGGGAACGAACTCAAGCTAGGGATAACAGACGGAAGTGTCAAGCGGAGAAATGCCCCGGCCGATATATCCCGTCCGAGGCATTCTCCTGAACAGACTGACGATTTTCTCCTGCAAAATCAGGCCGAGACAAGCGCCGACAGCTTCTCAAAGCTGCTGGTCCAGCCCTGCTCGTGGCTGGTGCGGTCCTCCATGCTGGCAAACCGTTCGTGTTTAAAGATCATTTCGGTTGAACCACCCTGTTCACGGAAATCGATCGTTATCAGCATCTCGTGCTGATCCCCCTCTTCCCACCTCCAGGTGAAGACCAGTCGCTCGGGGGGCGTGATCTCCTGATATTCTCCCACGGCCGTATGCACAGCTCCCTTTTCGTCGTGCCTCATCACGACCCTGTATCGGCCGCCAAGGCGAAGATCAACTTCTGCTTCGGGGGTCGAATAGCCGGCCGGGGCAAGCCATTGTTTTAGCATCTCGGGGTTGCTCCACGCCTCGAAGACCTTCTCTCTTGGAGCCGAGAAGACCCGTTTCAGGACAAGGGATGTTTGTGCAGTGGTGCTTGCTGGTGCGGTCATTGGTCCTCCTTTGTGTTGGTTTGATCGGTGAGTAACTTCTCCAGTGCATCAAATCTCCCTTCCCAGAAACGGCGGTAGTGTTCCAGCCATTTGACGGCGTCTTTCATCGGTTCACTCTCCAGGTGCATCATATGAACTCGCCCCTCGACCTCTCTCTCTATCAACCCGGCTCGCTCCAGGACCCGGAGATGCTTGGAAACGGCCGGGAGGGACATCTTATGTGGCTCAGCCAGCTCCGTTACGGTGGAATCCCCCCCGGAGAGATGCCCCAGGATTGCCCTCCTGGTCGGGTCCGAAAGGGCAGAAAAGACCAGGTCGAGTTTGTCTGTTGAACGTTTAACCATATGGTTAAATATAATACTTCGACACCCATTTGTCAACCCCCCACGGAAAAGACTTGCAGCCGCGTCTGCCATGACTGTCGCATCTGACGCAGCTCTCATTTGACTCTTTGTCCGTCGCTACATACTTTGGGGCTCCGGAGCTGCTGTTCTTTAGTCTCTTCCTCAGGAGTGATTGTCATCGACCCCCTGGTTGGCCAGACGGTTTCACACTACAAGATTCTCGACCATATCGGGGGTGGCGGTATGGGGCTCGTCTACAAAGCCCTGGACCTCAAACTGGACCGCCACGTTGCCCTCAAGTTTCTCCCACCTGAACTGACCCGCGATCCCGACCGCCACGACGAATGGAACCAGCCAGAGGATAAAACCATACAGAACAAGCATCCCGAACGATTTCATCGATTTCTCTCCTTGTTATGGATTGTTGACATTCATCGACAGCTTCACGCACACCAGCAACTACGATGCTTGTTTTGTGCAAAGAACAGCAGCTCGGCTGAATCGAACCGAGGGTTGAGCCTGGACTACCATGCCTACCTCCCGGGCGGACGCCAGTGAGCGCTCGAATTCCCGTCGGCTGACGTGAATCCTCGGTTCTGCCAGAAGAACACGCCCCCCAGGCTTGAGGACATCGCGCACCTCGGTAAGAAAGCGATCCTGATCCGGGACTTCATGAAGCATCCAGAAGGCGAGCGCGAAATCATATGCCCCTTCAATGTTCAAGCCGAACTGCGAGGCAAGGTGCACGTTGATACGGTCGTGCACGCCCGCGCGCTCGGCCCTTCGGGAAACACCATCGAGCATCCTCTGTTGAATATCCACAGCCGTAACTACCCCCTCCCTTCCAACCAGGCGAGCCAGGGGAATAGTGAAGTACCCTATGCCGCAGCCCAGGTCCAGACAGTGATGACCTGGCAACACCAATCCACTAAACAGCCGCTCTGGAATGTGAAAGAGCCTCCGGAGCACGTTGTCGAATGAGTAAATCAGCCACCACGGGCAGACAAATGTATCGGATCTCGCCAAACTCTTCTCACACGTCATCATTGGAGTTCCGACCATCGATGCACGGATACTTGATATGCCGCTTAATCGCTGTCGTCCCCACCGGCGTTCGCGACAGGTCAGGCAGTACCCCTTCGTCTCCGCGTGAACCCGAGATATCGGGGGGTTCGTTCGCAATACCGCCTGTACCCATCACCATGGATGGTGTGAAGGTGTTCCTCTTCGGTCAGCACCATCAGATGCGCAAACGCAGAAAACAGTGCCACCCATCCCAGTGAATTCCAGGACGGCCAGAGCATAGCATACCCGACCACAGCGAGAAGACATGCCAGGATCTGAGGATTCCGGGTCAGACGATAAGGGCCCGACTGTTTCAGGACGTTCACCTCCCGTCCCACCGACCGACGTAGCCCGAACAAGGCAATGATGGTACACATTGTCCCCAGACCGAGCCCGATGAACACCCACCCTATGACCCATGAAGTTGGATTCGTGTGCGATGTCGGCCAGTCAGCTGGAAGATCAAACCAAGTAAAAAAGCCCCAGAGAAAGAAAACGAGAGATTGGAGAAGGCTGGAAAGCGGCGTGAGTCGGCCCTCCCGACGGTAGTCTCCCCGTACCAGGACTCGAAAGACCACAGAGGCATAACCACCCAGAATACACGCCACGATCAGATAGACCAAGGGTGACATCATCGACCACACCTGTAAAGTTCACCTCTGTGAAGCGCTCACCGCGCATCCGCTGCTCGAGCCGGCAGCGCCAATCACGCCAGCCAGCGCCCATCCGCTTTCCGTCAGGCAACCAATGATCCCGGAAGAAGAAACACCTCGGCGTTGCCGTGCCGCTCGGACGTGAACAGCAGGGAGGTCCGTCTACGGATTAGCGAACCAACGACATCTTCTTCGTCTCCACAAATCCTCCAGCATTCAAGCGGTAAAGATAGACACCGCTGGGCAACCCTGCACCGACAAAGTCCACAGATCTGTGGCCTGCCCCCTGGACTTCGTCGACCAACGTTGCTACATCCTCCCCGAGCACGTTGAATACTCTCAGCGTTACATGCGACCGCTCCGACAGGTCATACTGTATGACGGTCACAGGGTTGAACGGATTGGGATAGTTCTGGTGAAGCGCGAACCGCCCGGGAGCCGACACGTCTCCCGGATCGACGCTGACCGGTGCGGTCGGGCTGAACCGGAGAACCCGCTGGTTCTCGCTGTCAGCCACCCAGATTCTGCCGTTCACCTTTTCTACCGTGACTCCCCAGGGACCCCACATCCCGCGATCGGTGATGGTGTCCTCATTCGACGTAAAATCCGGTTGGCCGAAAACACCATCAGCACTTGCCCCGTTGGGTTTGCTTGCGGCGCTGTCAAACCAGAGGACACGATTGTTCCGATTGTCCGTTACGTAGAGGCGTCCCGTTTGATCCAGAGCCACCCCGATCGGTTCCCTCATGCCGTCCGGAGTCGTTGCCTGCACAGCCGATGTGAAGTCTTGCTGGCCCAAGACTCCGTCGGCATCTGCCCCGTTGGGTTTGGCCGCCGCGTTGTCAAAGCGCATGACACGGTGGTTGAAGCTGGTCGCGACCCAGAGGCGCCCCTCTGCGTCGACAGCCAGTCCGCGAGGAACGTTCATGCCGCTGCGCGACGTGTCCTGTACCTTGCTCGTAAAGTCCTTTTGCCCTAGCACGCCGTCGGCATCTGCGCCGTTGGGTTTGCTCGCCGCGTTGTCGAACCGGAGGACCCTGTCGTTGATCTGGTCGGATACCCATACCGTCCCCGCGCCGTCTACCGTCACCCCGCGAGCATAGTCCATGCCGTTCCTAGTAACGGTATCC
>JBATTW010000181.1:0-7229 GCA_049670805.1 Bacteroidota bacterium | reverse complement strand
AGATAGCACTACCTGATACTACTTCAGAAGCATCATCTTCTTGGTGATGCTGACATCCGATGATGAAAGCCTGTAGAAGTAGATACCGCTCGGCACCAGGTTCCCCCCGTCATCGGTCCCGTTCCAGACTGCCTGCCATGTCCCGGCAGTCCGGACCTCGTTGAGGAGCGTGCGGACCTTCTGTCCCAGGACATTGTAGATCTCCAGCCCGATCAACCCGGCAGAGGGGACGTCGTAGGTGATCGTGGTTGAAGGGTTGAACGGGTTCGGATAGTTCTGGTGGAGAGCGTAGTCAAGGGGGACCGTCCCGTCCACGAGAAGATCATCCTCGTCCACGGAGGTTATTACTGAAAGAACCTCCAGCATTTCGAAGTCATCCCAGTACGAGAGGCCGGTCCACTTGTGCCACGCCCGGCTCCGTATCGACACCGCTGCCGCGTCGTCCCGCGGCACCTCCATAATGGCGGTGTACCGTGTCCAGCCTGTCTGCTCGTCCTTGAGCGCAAAGCGGAGATCAGCTCCCGTAAATTCGTTCCATCCTCCGCCATCCTCAAACATCTTTGTGTGCCACGTCCAGGTGAACCCCAGAGCGCTCTCTGCATTGAACACCGAGTCCACGATAATGCTGTCGGTCATCATCCAGACGCTCAGCATGTACTTCTTCCCCGTGCTGTTCAGCGGGATCGGGATCGTCTCGGTGAAAAACAACCCCTCACCGTCGGCACGACCCACATCGGCACTCATCTTCAGCGAGTAGGTTCCGCTGTGGGCCTGCTCGTCGGTCACTCCCGATGCACCAAAGACCGTCTGCCCGTCGTTCCCGCCGACCGGCGCGAACCAGTACTGCCACCCCTGGTCCGCATCCACAAATCCGTTCCAGTTCTGGCCTGCCCAGGCACCTGCCCGACCAACGAAGATGAACGTGTCAAACCACGCCGTCCCCGTCGCGCTCGCTCCAGCCTCCGCCGAGATCAACAGCTTCACCGCCTTAACAGGCAGGTTCACCGTCCCCACTCCGTTCGTGTCGGCGTACCAGTCTGTCGTCGCAGCACTCTGGTCCACGTCAAGAGCAAACGGACCACCACCGATCAGCGCGTCGCTCGAGTCGTAGAACCAGAACTTCACCTGCCACTTCTCGTCATCGCTCGCCGGGTTCGTGTTCACACCCTCGGTCTTTACGTACGCACCCAGCTTAATGTCCACACCCGAAGGGATGTCGTTCACCCAGTACCGAACGTTGTTCCCCGACATCCACCGGGCCATCGAACCCGTGTTCGGCTTCACGATCTTCAGCGAGTGCGTTCCACCCTGGACCTGGTCCGTCGCCCAGCTCAGCGCCACACCGGCGCTCGTCCCGGGCTCCGCCGTCCATAACGACGGCTCGCCGCTCTCGAAACCACCGTTGGTGACCATGTTGCCCGTCTGACCCAGGGCGACACCGCCAACAACGGCGATAACGAAGAGCGTCCGGAAAAAAGTAGTAGACCACTTCATTGAACACCTCCGTTTTAATGTGTGAGAAACTGAGACTGATGTGGAGCCGTGTAGATGACCCCGCAAGCACAGCAGGTGCCGCACTACACGACCTCGCTTTCGGCTTCCACTGTCAGCGCAGCGTATTCCCCCAATTTACCCGCGGTCGATTCACGGACAACGAGTTCAGTTCGTACACGCGATGTTACCTCCATCGTTGTCTTCGACCGTAGAATATCAACCAGCCGACGCACGGCCAGCTTCCCCATTTCTTCTTTGTGAACCCGCACCGTCGTCAGGCGTGGCTCGACGTGTGAGCTTACTTCCAGATCGTCAAAGCCGACGATGGCAATATCCTCCGGTATCCGTACACCCACCCGTTTCGCGCAGTGGAGACAGCCGATCGCCATGGAGTCGTTCGCCGCAAAGAGAGCGTCCGGTCGCGACGGCGCGGAGAGGACCTTCGCCGCGGCATCACATCCGGTCTTGAATGTCAGATACTTCTGGTCGGTCATGATCCACGACGGGTCCGGCACTATTCCCTGCTCTTCCAGCGTGGATTTGTATGTTGCGAATCGTTCAGCAATACTCGGGTGCTTGAGATCGGCACCGATAAACCCGATGCGGGTACGACCGATATCGAAGAGGTGTGACATCGCCGCCCTCGTTCCATTCCGGTTGTCGATAAGAATCGCCGAGCGGGGTTCTCGTTTGATCTCGTAGTCGACCAGTATGGATGGAAGCCCCATCCCGTCGATGTACTGGATGATCTTGTCGTTCACCGAACCGGCAATGATCACCCCGTCAACGTTTCTCTCGAGCAGAAAGCGGGGGACCGAGTTGCTCTCCGTGAAGCGCCGCCCGACGACGGTGAGGAGAACGTAGTAATCGTGGAGCTTTGCCTCGAATTCCGTTCCCAGGAAGACGCGCGTGTAGAACTGCTCCGCCTGTGCGAAGTGATCCTCGGAAACGATGAAACCGATATTGCCGCTTGTGCTGGAGGCGAGACCGCGCGCGGCGTGCGTGGGGTGGTATCCGAGCTCCTTGACCACGTGCATCACCCTGGCGCGTGTTCCCTCGCTCACGTAGCCAGACTTGTTGATTGCCAGGGAGATCGTGGAGGCCGAGAGGCCTGATTTCCTGGCAACATCCTTTATGGTGGGACGGTTTTTCACGTTGGATATCGAAGCGCTTTTACATAGAATCGCTCTTATGGGGGTGGAGACCTGAGCAATCTATGAAATTCTTGAAAAAGAGTCGAATTTGAAGAGAAACAGCGGACTCAGAACAGAGAAATATCGAAGCGCTTTAATATAGATTAGAGATTTGACTTTGTCAAGTAGAAATTACCTGTCGCGTCTGACGCAACAGGCATTACAGGCGCGACTGTCAGGATTGGATGAAGCGGCGGAAGACCTTCTGGAACGTATTGGCCAGGGTGTCGCCAGGGGTCACAAGCACCCCCCACCCGCCCCGCGTGGGGTTGAGAGGCACTTCGCGAGGGATCTGGCTCTCGCACATCAGCCGGTCCTCATCCAGGACCCCCGTGGCAAACGCAATCTGGTCATCCGGAGGGGGACCATCAAAACTGGGGGAAATGGCCAGGGACCAGAAGACCGTGCACTCATTGATGGTGTTGGGACTGGGGATGTGGACCAGTACCCTCTCGTCTCCGTCTTCAAACGACTGCCGGATGGTGGTGAAGTTTGGCATGTAGCAGCGCTGCCGGCGTAGATGAGCGCTCTGGAGCTTGCCCGGTTGCTCGTGCGGCGTTGTGAGTGCCGGGAACGGCGCCTCCATCAGGAACCCGTCCTCCAGCTCCGTGATCTTCACCTCAGGGATGACAGCATCGGCGGCCTTCCCGAGGGTCTTGCTGTGGGCAAACGCGAAGTGGGTCATATCCAGGTAGTTCTCGATCTCCCGCCGGAAGCCCGCATTGAATTTCATCGGGGGGCCCAGCATGTAGGTCCACTCGGAGTTCTCGAACTCCGGGACGTCGGGCAGGTTCGCTTTCTCGAACTTCTCCAGCTGGACCCAGACCATCCCGTACCGCTCCTGCACTTCGTAACGGACCAGCGCTGCCGCCTCCAGTTTGTTTGGGGGTGGGTCGATCAGCGAGGGGATGTTCGTGCAGGCACCCCTCGAGTCAAAACGCCAACCATGGTAGGGACACTGCAGCTCCCCTTCATCCAGGACTCCAAGACTCAGCTTCATCCCCTTGTGCGGGCACGCATCATCGGTGGCAAGCAGCGCCCCGTCGGGAAAGCGGACAACGACGATGTCGGTCTCGAGCAGAGTGTAGCTCAGCAGCCCACCCGCTCTGATGTCACGGGAGAGGGCTACCGGCTGCCATGTCCTGCGAAGGACCTTAAGCGGGAGATCTTCGGTGAGTTCCATAGTTTTCCTTCAGATTTGGATATGTCACAAAACTACGACAATTCTGATATATGTCCAGGCATATATCAGTTGGCGCGACATATCGATACTCCTCCACAAATAAGAAAGCGTGGAATACGTTCCAAATTCCACGCCCTCCTATTACCGGCTCTGGCGGAGACGGCAGGTTGCTGACAACGGGATGGAACTGTATGGAGACCAGCGCAGATCAGAAGAAATGCATTGATACCCAGGGCCGTCAGAAAAACACCAACAACCGGTACATCAATGGAGCTGGAAGGGAAAAATGACTCTCCAATCCTTCTTCATATCAACAATTGTCCATCCCTTCTCTCTCGCTTCATCCAGCCCTTTGTCGAAACGGCCAACATGTGAATCTCTGTCGTAAGCCCACTCACGTTCTGCATCGGTATGATGCACGTAGAGCATAAGCCTTGACCCATCCCCGCCGGCCGTCCACTGCATCATTTGCAGATCGCCATCGGAGTTCCCACATGACACAATTGGCCGCTTCCCGATAAACTTGTGAATGCCAACCGGCTTTCCGGCTTTGTCATCTATGAAATCAATTTCAGGTAAGCGAATTATTACCGGTTTTCCATCCCGCAGTTCGAATTTCGTCTTGATACTGCTGCCAACCACTTGCTCGGGGGGAATACCATATGCTTCTTCCGCCCATGGTCGCAAGAATTCAATGCCGCCACCGGATATGATGTAGGTTTTGAAGCCGTTTGTTCGCAGATAATCAAGCAACTCGAGCATCGGCTGGTAGACCATTTCTTTATAGAGCTTACCCGTCGTCGGGTGTTTGGCGTTGATTATCCATTCTGTTACAATCTGCTCGAATTCAGTGGTGGTCATTCCCGCGTGCGTCGACAAGAGAAGCTGCATCAATCCTTTCTTGCCTGAGGCCACCAGAGCGTCCATATCATTATCCAGCGCCGCTTTAAAGGGTTGCTCTCTCTTCCATTCCGGGTGTTGCGGCGCCAGCGCTTTTACCCGGTCAATAGTAAAGTAGAGCTGAAAGTACACCGGGCGCTCCGACCATAAGGTACCGTCGTTGTCAAACACGGCGATACGATCGGGGACCAGCACGTAGTTGGGGTTGGTCTTATCGGTCACCTCCTTGACAAAACCCACAATAGACTGCTTTGCCGCGCCCTCATTCCAGGAGGCCAGGGGGTCGGCCATCGTTCGTTGTTCTTGCCGCTCACATCCCGCAGTGGCCACAACGGCAATGACCGCCAGGCAGTTGAGCGCTCTTCTTGCACTAAATACACCGGATCTATGCATCAGTTTTCTCCCTTGTCTTAGAAAGGTCCTGAGGAAGGTCCTCAGAACTCAAGCGGGATGGCAGGCAGATCGACCGTGTCGCCAATCGCAGGGATGACGAATGGTACGTACTTGCCATCCTCCCATTTCACCCACTTCAGTTCCGCGTCCTCCAGCGGGAAAGGGAATTCAAACAGAGCTTCTGCCGGGCAACCGTCTTCTGTAAGCTCCGTTACTTCCACCGACATGTCTGTCAGCTCCACACGCTCGCCCAGACTCATCGGATGTGCGGGTCCGCGAAAGACTTCATCAAACGGCTGGTTGAGGTAGCCCCCTTCCGGTCGAACGAGCAGGCTACGATCATCCGGCCGGCTGATCTCCAGTTCTGTCAGTCCGGAAGCCAGAACGCGCAGGCGGCGTGGCACTGTTTGACCATTGAGCAGACGCGCGGTCGGAAGGTAGTGAGCCTGAAATGCCATCGGCGGATTTACAATCACGAGATCCTGCCCCGTCAAATCACCCCGGAGGACCTCACTCTCTGCCGGACGCTGAATGTATCGCTCCGCGAAATCTGCGGATGCACTGGCACCCGGGAGCAAGAGCGGAGCTATGACCAGATGAATGAGTATAAAGAGCACGAACAGGACGCGAGCCGGGATGCGCCAGCTCCGCCCCGCGGGTACCCAGGCGGCACGATCGGTCAGACCACCCATCCAGAGTGCTAGCAGTCCCATCCCCCCGATCCCGACAAAGAAGAGGAGGCGGCTGTGAGGCATGACCGAACAGATGAGCGGAACCGACAGAACCATCCCCAGTGCAAAGAAGCGCGCCAGCTTATCCTGACGGAGAAGGGGAAAGAGAAGAACGGTGATCAGAACCAGAAAAGTGAGGGCAGCCAGCGAGAAGATCGGAACACCCTCAGCAGGCAGAAGAAAGATGAGTGAGGAAGGTGGAATGGCCCACTGATCCAGCAGGAGTATCGGTGCTCTCACAGCGAAAGCAAGCGCAAACCGTATCGGCTCGGACATGAGGTCTGTGTAGAACCCTGAGCCCCATGCCCCGTGACCCTGAAGACGGTAGTAGGTGAACCAGGAAAGTGTTATTGCTGCGTAGGGGACGAGCGACCGGAGCTTCCCCCGCCAGGTCCCGGGATCCAGCACGAGAGCATATGCCAGCAGATACGCGATTACACCCAGTGTCGATTCTCCCGAGAGGAGCCCCAACAAAAGGAAGATCGGCGCGATATAGGCGCCGGCACGCCAGCCATCCCTGCGCCACCTGTCGTGAAAGAAAAGTACCAACAGCCCAAAGAGTATGCAGAGAAGAGCATTGCGACTGGCAAGCCATCCGGCGGGAAGCCCATGGGCATCGTCAATGGCATAGAAGAGCGCAGCCAGCCCCGCAACCCACGTCGCTCCCATATACCTTCTATAGAAGAGCGTCGCAGCCATGACGACCGCACCGAACCAGAAGAGGCTCTGGAGATGCATCATCGGCCCGCTCTGGGGCCAGAGAAGATAGTCAACCCATTGCGTTATCCCGGTCAATGGCCGCCAGAATGAGAGTCGGACCGTCTCCAGGGTCCACCACGGTATGAGCCCCAGATCCATCAGCGCCCGGGAGCGTTCGGGATCCCCACTCAGGAAATGAAAGAGCTCCAGGGGAGACACCGTATCCCCCTTGTAGTCAGGATACCCGAGGAGAAAGTAGCGGTGGACGAGGTCATCCTGCTGCCAGCCGGTCCAAACGGATGGGAGGACAAGAAGCATCGCCAGGATGCTCAGTACGACCGGGAACAGGGGGTGGGTCAGAAACCGGTCACGGATCTTCCTCACAGAACCACCCCCAGGACCAGCGCAAACTCGGCACCGCTGAAATCCGTCTTCTCCTCGACGACTTCCTTGAACTCACCGACAAGGTGATAGCCGATGAGTGGCCCGATTCGGAACCAGCTCCCCAGGAAGATATCCACGCCCAAGACGAACCTTCCACCCACCACGGATTCCGTAATGTTCTCGACCGCGACCACGCCTCCGGTTCGTGACAGGATACCTGTATAGGCGCCCCCGGACACCCCGACATAGGGC
>JBATTW010000180.1:0-1910 GCA_049670805.1 Bacteroidota bacterium | reverse complement strand
GTGTGATCCGGGACGCGGAAGGTGTCTATTTCCTTCAGGGGAAAGAGCATCTGCTCGCCACAACAATGCTCTCTGGAGGATCCGGGGTGGTGACCACGTTCTCTCACTTCTTGCCGCGCCCTTTTGTCACTCTCTGCGGCACGGCGCTCTCGGGGGGAAAGGAGACAGCCGAGGCTATTCAAAGGCAGATCACACGTCTCTATCAGCTGGTTGTGGGATGCCTCGAGAAGCGGCCCGGCATCTCGACACTCTTTCACATGGTGAACATTGCTCTCCAGAGACGGAGTGTCTGCGGGAACATCATGCTGGAGCACGAAGGGGAATGCCCCGGGTGGCTTCGGGAGGAGACGGCCCGCGCAATGGAGATCTCCGAGGCGGCAAGGAGGGCTGCGGGATGAAACGCCTTTTCTCTGCCCTGCTTGTCTTTCTCTCACTCAGCCTGCAGGACGCTTCGGCCGGGGACTGGCTCGATGGGTTGATCGGCAGACTGGATCCCCAGAGTGAACCCGGCCGGCTCGCCCTCGCGGGCGGTGAAAGGGTGGCCCGTCAGGAGCTGATCCATCGGGTTGCCTCCTATTTCAGGACCAGGGACTATGTGAAACCCCTCTGGGTCATCCGGATCCCCGAGCAGAGAGATCCGTCCGGTGACTTCAGCAGAGCGGACGACGCGGTGACACACCTCATCACTTCACAGTACGGGAAGGAGCAGTTCCCGGATACCCTCCCTTGGTTCGGCAGGGGGAAGAGGATGATAACGATCGCCCGTTTTCCTCATTTCGACTATATGGCTCCGGCCTACTTTCATACAGGGAATGAGAAATACGCACGGGCGATGGTCCGGGACATGGAAGACTTCATGGAGCATGCGCCCGTCAGCCGTGCCCTCTGGGTGAACGTCCAGACCGATCCGATGGTCAATCCCTGGAACTGGGTGTTCCAGCATTGGCGGATCCTCCGGTGGATCGACGCACTCTCGTTTCTGAACGACTCACCCTCTCTCCCTGATTCCACATACCTGAGGATCCTGAATCATCTCTGGGAGGAGGTGGAGTGGCTCGTTCCGCGGATGCAGCTCGGTCTCCACAACGGGACGCTGGGAAACATCCGGGCCGTCATCTACGCGGGGATGAATTTCCCTGAAGCCGCGCAGGGAGCAGCGTGGTTGAACACGGCATTGAACCGCTATCGCTTTTTCCTGGACACAGGCTTCTACCCCGGAGAGGTGTCGATTGAATTGACGCTGGGGTACTCCTCGGCGGTCCTGGGTATCTGTCTGGGGATCTACAAGGCTATCCCCGATTCGGCCGTGAAAGCTTCACTGGCGGAGCCCCTGCAGGATCTTATCGATGGCCACGTCGGTCTCATGAAACCGGACAGAGGTCTGCCGAGGTACGGCGACCACGGAGACTACGACATACGCGCTACCTATCTTCGCGAGGCTGCCTCTCTTTTCGGGAGGGCCGACTGGCTGGCTCTCGTCGATGAAGAGGCCATGGATTCGGAGGGACCATCATACCTCTCCTATCCCGGTAAATCGAGCCCCTACTATCTCTCCGGGTACTATGCCATGAGGGATGGGTGGGGGCGTGATGCCCAGTACCTGAGCATGGACGCGGGGCCGTACGGAACCAACCACCAGCACGGGGACAAGCTGAGCATCACGGTCTCGGCCGATGGAGCCGACTTCATCGTTGATCCCGGGACATCCATCTACACCACCACGAAGCCGGGGCCGCTGTACGACCTCAGGTTCGGTTTTCTCCATAATCTCGTCACCGTCAACGGGTGCGATCCTTCCGCGGGGTTTGATCAGCACTACCAGTTTGATGTCATGGAGAATCGCTGGGTCACAAATGACCTGTACGATTTCCTGGAGGGGGTGTACGACTTCCGCTCGGATGGTCTGGAGG
>JBATTW010000179.1:0-2158 GCA_049670805.1 Bacteroidota bacterium | reverse complement strand
ATTTCAATCAAAGGGAATCCGGTTTCAGAAACGACAAAGCATCTCGTCGGATTTGTCCCACAGGAAATATCGATCTACCAGGATTTAACCTGTAAAGAGAACCTGTTGTTCTTTGCACAAATATATGGCCTGCAAGGCTCAAAGAAAGCTGAGCGAACAAGTGAGCTTATCCAGATGCTCAATCTCAATGAATATGAGAATACAAAAGTTGCTAATCTGAGCGGTGGATGGCGTCGGCGTGTCAATATTGCTGTGGCGCTTGTCCACTCACCTTCGATTCTGATACTTGATGAACCAACAGCAGGTCTGGACATTGAGGCGCGGTATGAGCTCTGGGAACTCTTGAAAACGTTTGAAGATAGCGGTGTCAGCATTTTGTTGACGACTCATCAGTTGGAAGAGGCAGAACGGCTCTGTTCATGCATCGGTATCTTACAAAACGGGCGCATAGTCGCTGAGGGTTCGTTGGACAAACTACGTACGCTGGTTCCGGCAAAACAACTTGCCGTTGTCGAATCGGAGGATGAACAAACCCTCTGCAACAAGGCGCAATCATTTGGCTGGGAGTATCGTCGGTATGGTGGCAGGTTGATACTTTTGATGCCAGATAGATATATTCTGAAAGATGTGGTCAACAAATTTGATGGTATTCCGCTTTCGTCCATATCATTGCAGGATGTGGGGCTCGAACACGTATATTTGGAGGTAACCCGCTAGTAACTTACTGACGTACCCGCCGAAAACTGATCCAAAAACGGGCTACGAGGCTTTTTCTCAGTCATCGCAATCGCGGCTGCATCGGACGAGCCGTCCTGCAAAGGGGGGAGAATCAGCTAAGCGGGGATTCAAGCTCTCCTCCCGAGATCAAAACATAGGTAACAGCCCCCGTTTGGCCCATTCTCTTGTAAATTTGTAGAAAGACTCAGTGACAAACGGCCGTAAAACCTCACCCACAGCCTGAACCAACCCTCCTTATCCCTGCAAAACCCCTATTTCCTCTCTATTCGCCTCCTGCAGGAAGTTGGCACATCAAATGAAACCTTTCTCATCAGTTAAGACGATCAAGGTGCAACGGCATCCCTTCCTGGGATGGTTTCCCCCCAACCTGCGCTCAGTGAGAGTCCGGCTGAGCATAGGACGAGCATAGGAATCGGTTATTTCAGATTGCAAGGAAAGGATCTCTGGCATGGCCGAAGTACATGAACCTTCCCATGATGAGAAGGATGTAAATTCCCCCGAATCCCCTGAAAAGAAGGACGAACAGCTGGCTGCCGATGATGGCGTGCAGGCGGGGTCACTCCATCCCCGACTCGCCTGGATGATGTGCTACGAAGAGACCAGAAGCGCGCAGGCAGTTTGCCGCAAGTTCGGAATCAGTCGTAAGACGTTCTACAAGTGGTTAAAGCGGTACAGGGAGACGAACGGTAGCTCCGCCAGTTTGGAAGACCGGTCAAGGAGACCACACACGTTCCCACGGGCTACACCTGAATCGAAGATTGTATTATTGAAACAGGCGAAGGCCCAGACAGGTTACGGCCAGCGCCGGCTGCGTGTCTACCTGGAGCAGAAGTACAACATCTCCCTTTCGGAGAGAACCATCTGGAAAATCCTGAAGCGAGAAAGCCAGGCGGAGCCCGCAGACCAGAAGAGTTGATTCACCCCAAGGCTGCTCCCCAGCACCTTAGCCGGAGGCGGTAAACCCCACCGTCTCCGGCTTTTTCTTTTGCCCCACATCGAAAATGCCCACCGTCTCAATGTAGTAGGTGTAAACCTACACCAGACGGGAGGCACCCATGGATTTTCCCCGCACCAGATCGTTGATCTTCCTGTTTCTCCCTTTGTTCTGCCCCATTGCCGCTCCGGGCCAGGCGCTGCTTGTCGAAGACTTTGAGTACCCCGAGGGAGATTCTCTGACATCCCGTGGATGGGAGACAACTCAATCCACCACAACAAACGCACTCCTTACCAGATCACCGGGGCTGGAATACACCGGTTACATCGGATCCGGGATCGGTAACGCCACATCCCTCACGACAACAGGACAGGATGTGTACAGAGAGTGTGCGGCGGATTCGGCCGGGTCGTTCTATACGTTCTTTATGCTGAGAGTCACCGCAGCACGCAGTGGAGATTACTTCTTCCACTACCATACCTCCCC
>JBATTW010000178.1:0-4140 GCA_049670805.1 Bacteroidota bacterium | reverse complement strand
GAGTGGACGGCCTCAACTGATAGGCCCAGTCGAAAACGACGCGACCCGGGGAGAGACTTGTCACCCGGAACTTCGCATAGTGGTCATCCCAGGTCCAGACCACATAGGTATGCCCCACAGAGAGCCGAGCGTCATGCGTTTCTGACCAACCGTCAGCAGGTGCTGCGCCTATGTCCAGCAACGATGCTGTCGGCCCCACATCCTGGATGTCAGTGTCGTCACGAACGTTCGCGTAGAGCACCCCATTGTAATTCTCGAAGTAGAAGTCCGCGTAGAGATCGTCGTACGGGACGATGGCGTAGGTTGAGAAATCATATCCCGCGGCCCCGGGGTTTTGCCGGTAGTCCGTCAGCACAACGTCGTACCCTTCCGGCCGCGGGATATCATAGGCCACATCCAGACTCAAATCACTCTGGTTCCCCGCCAGATCAAATGCTGCAACGGCGTAGTAGTAGAGATTGCCGTTTCGTACATCCTCATCCACAAAGTAACCCTCGTACGTGGTTCCAATCAGTTCGTATCGGCCATCATAACTCGAACTCACGTAGACATTGTATCCCGCAAGATCCGCCTCGTAGTTGTCATCCCAGAAGATTTCGATGAAACCGTCTCCCGTCAGCGTCCTGAGTCCGGACGGCGCGACCGGGGGAATAACATCAGGCTCAAAGATGTGAGCGTGGCACCCGGCCAGGATTGCAGATAGCAGTAAGACAGTGACTGTTGTTTTCATGGCGCTTCTCCCAATCGACTTCACAAAGGAAGAGGTCAAAGGACATGCCACTTCCAGACGTGGCATGAGCGCTGAAAACAGCAAAAAAACCGAGGGGCGGAGGAGGTCTGATTCGGGTGAGTGTATTCGCTGGTGGCCAACCGTCCAGAATTCAGGACAGTCAAACTACTCCAGCCAGAAAACCTGCCCGTTGTTGAGCACGCCGAACGGCCGCCCCTTCAGACGAAAATCCCCGAAGGGGGTGTTGCGGGATCTGGATCGGAACAGCCGTGGATCGACAGTCCACTCGGCAACCGGATCAAAGATGGTCAGATTGGCGCTTTCACCCTCCTCGATCTTGATGTCAGGGATCCCCATGATCCGGCGGGGGTTGACCCCCATCTTCTCCACTATCTCATACAACGAGAGAACGTTCTTGTGAAAGAGCTCTGTGAGGGTGAGCCCGATCGATGTTTCCAGCCCGACAATGCCGAACGGGGCATTCTGGAACTCCACCTCCTTCTCGTCAAAGGAATGCGGGGCGTGATCGGTGGCAATCACATCGATGGCTCCGTCTTTGAGGCCCTGCCGAACGGCTTCCGCATCCTCTTTGGTCCTGAGGGGGGGGTTCATCTTCGCATTGGTGTCAAATGAGCGAACGGCCTCGTCCGTCAACGTAAAGTGATGCGGGGTGGCCTCGCAACTCACACGAGCCTTGCGTGCCTTTGCCTGCCGAATCAGTTCGACCGTCCCCGCGGTACTGACGTGCTGAACATGATATCGCCCGCTTGTGAACTCGGTGATTCCGATATCGCGTGCGACAACCACTTCCTCGGCCACGGCGGGCATCCCCATGAGCCCCAGCGTTGTCGCGACAAATCCCTCGTTCATTACCCCGCCCTTGGTCATGGGGAGATCTTGCGCGTGCTGGAGAATGGGTCTGTCAAACATTGCCGAATACTCCAGGGCGCGTCTCATGATCTCCGCGTTGTGGACGGGATCACCGTCATCGGAAAAACCCACCGCGCCGGCCGCTACCAGCTCTGCAAAGGGGGCAATACGGGTCCCTTCCCTTCCCTGTGTAACCGCCGCAACGGGAAACACATCCACCAGACCGCTGAGGGCGACACGGGCCTTGTTCTGGATGAACCGGATAACCGATTCGTCGTCGATCGGCGGGTCGGTGTTGGGCATGCAACATACACCCGTAAAGCCCCCAGCCGCTGCCGCGGTACACCCGCTCAGGATCGTTTCCTTATGCTCGTACCCTGGCTCACGCAGGTGCACGTGCATATCAAGAAACCCCGGCGCAATGATTTTCCCCGTGATATCAATGACCTGTGCGGCAGCAACAGAGAAGTCTTTCCCCATCTTCGCAATCCGCCCGTCCAGAATGTGAAAGTCCAGGGATTCGTCCCGGCCTGAGACCGGATCCACAACTCGTCCTCCCTTGAGAAGAATCTGCATGGCTCGTTCCTATGAAAATTCTGTCACATTAACTCCCGGTCCCCAGGAGATAGAGCACCGCCATCCTTGTTGCCACTCCGTTCAGGACCTGCTGGAGGATAACCGAATGTTCACTGTCTGCAACGTCTGCTGAGATCTCGACATCACGATTGATGGGGCCCGGATGGAGAATCGTGATGACCCGCCCGGCCTTTTCGAGTCGCTGCCGGGTGATACCATAACTATTGTGATACTCACGAAGCGTGGGGAAGAATCTCCCGGCATCCCGCTCCAGCTGGATGCGAAGAACGTTCAGAACGTCTACCTGCGGCAGAACGTCATCCAGATGATGGTAGACACTCACCCCCAGCATTTCCAGATCCCGGGGGATGAGCGTGGCGGGGCCGCAGACCGAGACAGAGGCGCCCATACTGAGGAGGCCATGGATGTTCGAGCGTGCGACCCTGCTATGTGAGATGTCCCCCACTATGCAGACGTTTAACCCCTCGAGCCTCCCCAACCGCTCCCGGATCGTGTACATGTCCAGGAGCGCCTGCGTCGGGTGTTCGTGGGCACCGTCACCGGCATTGATGACATTCGCTTCGATGATGCGGGAGAGGTAGTGCGGCGCCCCGGAAGCGGAGTGGCGCATGACTACCATGTCCACCTTCATTGCTTCGATGTTTCTCGCCGTGTCCTTCAACGTCTCCCCCTTGCTGACACTGCTCCCGGTCGCCTGAAATCCGAGCACGTCAGCAGAGAGCCTCCGTTCGGCCAGTTCAAACGAGAGCCGTGTACGGGTCGAGCTTTCGAAGAACATGTTGACAATAGTCTTTCCCTGCAGCGTGGGCACCTTTTTGATGGGGCGATCCAGCACCTCACGGAAGGATACTGCGGTGTCAAGTATCAGCTGGATGTCGTCTCTTTTCATCCCATCCAGCCCGAGGAGATTCCTATTCTGAAGCGGCATAGCGTTGTAACCTTTGAAGGTGTCTTGTGTTATGCTTCAGGGTTCATAAGAAGGACTGCGTCTTCTCCGTCGACCTCTTTGACATGGACCCTGATTGATTCGTTCGCGGCGGTCGGGACGTTTTTTCCCACATAGTCCGCCCGGATCGGAAGCTGGCGATGTCCCCTGTCCACTAGCACGGCGAGCTGGATCGTGTTCGGACGGCCCAGATCGATAAGCTCATCAAGGGCCGCCCGGATCGTCCGCCCAGTGTAGAGAACGTCATCAACGAGAATAACATCCTTCCCTTCGATGTCAAACATGATATCCGTCCCCTGCAGCTGCGGCTGTTCCAGCTTCCCCATGAGATCGTCCCGGTAGAGTGTGATGTCCAGAAATCCGATCTGCAGCGTCACGTTCTCCAGCCCCTCGATCGTCTTCGCCACACGCACGGCCAGGAACTCCCCCCTCGTACGAATCCCGACGACGACAAGGTTTGACGCGCCCTTGTTCTTCTCCAGGATCTCGTGTGCAAGTCGTTTCAGGGTCCTCTCGAACCCCGGTTCATCCATGATCTGCGCTTTGAGCTGCCTCATCGTCTGCGTCCCTCATGCCAGATACAAAAAAACCTCCGCTCCTTTCTCAGGAGGGAGGCCCATCGTGATCAGATACAACGTGTTGCATTCGTGATCCCTTGCCTGCCTCACAGGGCAGGATTTAAAGGGTGAAATGGAAGACCGCTAGAGTGTGGGCGCTGCGGGATTCGAACCTGCGACCTTACGCGTGTGAGGCGTACGCTCTCTATCTTTTTGGCTCTTCTGGCTTTGGCTGGCCTAGTCTTGAGCCGTCCCGCGTTGCCCTCAACGCCAAACTGTTGCAGTTTTGTTGAAGCAAGGGCTAGCTGCTGTTTGAATGTAACACCTGAGGTTGAGAAGTTCAACCCTATTCCGGAAAATGTACCCTCCATGTAGTAGCTTATTAAGAATGTCAGGTTGTGTGCTCGATAGAAGTGTCAGGGTAGTGCATCTTGGGATCC
>JBATTW010000177.1:0-3768 GCA_049670805.1 Bacteroidota bacterium | reverse complement strand
GGTTCAACACCACCCCTCGCCTCCCGTAGCGTGGCAATATGGTCGATGTTGATAGAGAGTCGTATGCTCATTGACACTCCTCCTGTGACGGTGCTGAATGACGGAGAACGGGAAGATCAGGGTTTCTTGCGGACGATGAACTCGAGTCGCTCCGGTCTCTTCAGAACGATCTGTGTGCCCTCGGGGGCAAGAGCGTGCGTTTCAATTGTTCGGGTAGTTTCCGCGCGGATGGTTTCGTAGTCTACCCAGACACGGAACTGTGCCAGTGTCAACTGGGACAGTTGTTCAATACCACCCCGCACGACGAGCTCGACCTTTGGCGGGATGAGGATGACCTCGTGTGTCGTCGGGACCGATAGCACGTGCACCGGCAGGCCGCTGAACACCTTCTCGGCAATAGGCTGAACATCAATCCTCACGCGGACTATTGGTGTTGAGAATGTCAGGTTGTACGCCGTAGTTGATTCGAGAGGTACACGGGTATCGACAGGTACCCGTACATCTTCGAAGGAAGCCCGTGTTGTTGGCCACGTTGCGATGTGTTCGAGTATGGTTGTAGCTCCGGCGATGCTGACGCTCTCTGGCTCTACCGCGACCCTTCCCACCTGGCCGTACCCGTCCCGGAAGGAGATCGTGTAATCCGGCACCACCGGTACCGTCTTCTCGGAGCGGGGGTCGATCGCGACGTGGATGGAATCAGGCTTGACGCCGACGAGTTGAATTCCTGCACGCAGGCCGATCTTGTCTGCTATGTCGCTGGCGGTGATGGCACCCTTCCCGGCGCTGAAGTTGGCGTAGGAGAACGCCAGTCGGATTTCCCGACCCAGCAGAAGCCCGGCAAGCCTCCAGCCGTCGCCACGGAATCGGAGCTGTACCGCAGAGGGAACCGGTGTCCTGATGGCCCAGTCGAGTGGCACATCTTCGATTGAAAGGGGTGCAGTGATCGAAACATGGTACTCCTCACGCATGGCAACGGAGAGCCACACGAGGATACCGAACAGCGCTGCAGCGGCGACAATTTGGATGTTTAGTTGTTTCATCCTGCGGTTGTCTGTGTCAAAAAAAATCCATCCGCGTGTGGCGGATGGAGCAAGTATATTCCGGTATCAGATTACTGGCCTCTGCGGTGTCTCAGCAATTCGTTGATCAACTGTCCCTTGTTTGCTTTGGAAATCTGCCGCCCGGCGATACCCAGACCTTTCACGCTGCGTGCAAGCGAGCGGAGCTGATGGACGGTCATGACCTCGAGGCTCTCGGCGTCGAAATCTGGTGCGTTGCCCTCCTGCTGTGCGGCTTTGGGCCGTGCTCTTCTCGGCGGGGACGATGCGGGTTCTTCGGGTCCTGTCCGGAGACGGCTCCGGTGCTGCTCCAGGAGAGATGTGAGGTCATCTGCCGGCCGGGGAATGACATGCGTGGCGAGCAGCTCACCGACCCGGGGGACAGCTGCTGCTGCAGCGCTGACTGCAGCCTGAACAGCTGCAACTTCGCCCACCACTTCGACTGTGACAAGACCCGCTCGTACGTACTCAACAGCAAGTAGCGTAACGGTCGCGGTCTTCAGCATCACATCCGCAGCTTCTATCGAGCCGACAAGGCCGCGGGTCTCCACCAATCCTAGGGCGTATTCCGGCATGGAAGGATTTGCTGGATCATTTTGTTGCGGAATGATTCGGGAGTATCCTCTCTACATCGGCATGGGGCCGCGGGATGACATGTACAGAGATGAGCTCCCCGACGCGCTGTGCTGCTGCTGCGCCTGCTTCGGTTGCCGCTTTTACGGCGCCGACGTCACCACGGACCATGACGGTGACATAACCACCGCCAATTTGTTCCCTACCGAGAAGTTCCACGCGCGCGGCTTTTACCATCGCGTCTGCAGCCTCGATAGATCCGACCAGGCCTTTTGTTTCAATCATGCCGAGAGCATCGAGAGACATGTCCGCCATGGAGTTTAATCTCCTTGTTCAATATGCAATCGCAGAAAAAAAGGTACACACCAGCTAAGTGCAATATAGCCAAGGGTTGGTTCATTGTCAACTATTCGAATTTACATCTTGTCTTCCGTTGTCACTCGGGGAAGGCGGTTGTCTCCTTTTGCGGATGGCTTGAACGGCATAAACGGTAAGTGGCACCAAAACCAGAACCGAAGATAGTGTCCAGGCTATCTGTGTCAGCTGCCAACCCATCTCGTACATCGGTGGGTCAAAAGAGAAGACAACTGAATGCTTCCCGGCGGGGACCATGATAGAACGTAGAATGGAGTTTGTCCGAAGAATCGGGGTCTCGGTACCATCCACTAAGGCTCTCCAGCCTGCAGGATAGAAGACCTCACTAAGCACGAGGAGGGTCGGGTCGGATGTGTTTACCTCAATCAAAATTCTGCGTGCTTGATAGTCAAGAATGGTTGCGCTGGAAGATGAATCTTGAGGAAATACCTTAGTGGGAGCTGGGTCCTGCAGCACTGCCGTCCTAGAAGGATCAAATGCTGGCGAGTTCAACATTGCAAAGACTTCCGCGTCGCCTCGTGCACTGATTGCTTCGTCAACGAGATAGACACGTGGGAGAGCAAGAGGATTGTGATACGTGAAGATCCCCTTCGTGGAATCGCTGTTTACCTTCTTGAATTGGCTGTTGGGAATCTCCGCTGGGGTGACGATATATCGTACCCCCAGCATGTTGAGAATACTCATGTTTACTGGGAAAGATGGGTCTGAGCCCTCGTACAGACAAGAATCAATCATGGTTTGATAGATTTTGAGCTTTGCAGCACTGTATCCACCTATCGAATGAATACCGTGGTATGCGTAGGTGTTGTCTCCAAATAGGCGGCCCATGGGGAAAACACGGAAGTGGCCATCCTGCTCCTTCAGAAAAGCAATGGTCTCATCAGGCTTGAAAGCGTGGTCCAGATCAGCTTTGGGATGTGGATTGACGAATTCCTTGTCCACGATGTACAAGTCCACAAATAACGTAACAATCAGAATTCCTATAAATGTTGTCGTTGTGCGAAGCTTTCTGTTTAGAAACATAAGCGTTGTCCCGACAGTAATGAGGGCAATCACCAAGAATTTCAATGCATCACCCCAGAACATATCGAAGCGAATTTGCTTCAAGTGCTCCAGTACCTGCCGAGCCTGCTGTCCATACTGAAGCTGGTATTGGTCTGCTTCCCCCTCCTTTACGAACCAGGACCCCGAGAGCATATCGCGAAAGCCAGACTTGAACATCAGTATTAGAAGAACTGCGGCAGCAAGCACCGCCAGAGATGTCATAAGTCGCTTTTTGAATCTTGCAGTGTCGAAATTCTTTCTGTTATTGCGAATCTCAATCAGAAATTTGAGACCATAGGCTCCAATTAGGGGAATAGTAAATGCGATTAGGTGTAAGACAACCACAGGAGCCCTGAATTTGTTGAAGAATGGAAGTAACTCGAATAGGATTCCGTACAGTAGTGGCATGTTCCGACCGAAGGAGGTCAGAAAGGCGAGTGCAGTTACTATGATGAGAAACCAGACTAATCTATTGCGAGCATAGATAGCACCGACTGTTGCCAGGAAGATCGGGATGATTCCGATATATACACTTGAACTGGTCCAGGGTTCTATGGGTCCCCAGTAGTAGGGTGGTTCAAAGCCAAAAAATTTTGGAATCAGAAGTGTTACGAACTCCCACGGATGCCAGGACCAGTTGGTTGCGTATTCCCATGTCAGTCCCCCGGTCGATTCAGCTGTTCCGCCGCCCCGGATTGAGAACTGCGCATATTCGTAT
>JBATTW010000176.1:0-17124 GCA_049670805.1 Bacteroidota bacterium | reverse complement strand
TCTCCCGTGAGAATGTCGTCCTGGGAAAGGGTCTCTACGATCAGATCAATGATCCCGCGAACTACGATCTCCTTGCCGAGAGGTGGGGGGTGAAGCACGTCCTGAGCTACAAGGCTGGACACCTGAATATTCTGCGGGTTCCAAAGATGGCCGTGGATATCGCCCGGTTCTATGCGGGGGAGGGAGCGCAATGAACTACTGCGACTTTCTCTTCGAGGCGAAGCCGGAGTGGCTGGAGATGACGGCCCTGGTGGATGCCGCCGATGAAAGGCGGTACACATACCGGGAGCTGCAGGAGCAGGTCCGGGCCGGCGGGAATGGCCTCCGGAGGATGGGATTCAAGCACGGGGACGTCATTACCACGCACCTCTACAACGGGGCGGAAGCGGTCATTGCCCACCTGAGTATACAGTTTGCGGGATGCGTCACCTGTCTTCTGGATCCGCTCATCATGCCGGACGGTCTGCGCTACTTTCTGGAGGACACGCAAACCCGGTGCCTCATGACCCATATGCCCGCGGAGCGGCTGTCGACTGCGTTGCCGGAAGCGGTGCGCGTTCTGGGGGTTGAAGATATCAATTGTATTGCCAGGACGGAGAGGGACGGGGATTTCCAGGAAAACCCCTTCCCGTTTGAGAAAGACGAGCTGGCGGCCATCTTTTATACTTCGGGGACGACAAGCAGGCCGAAGGGGGTGATGCTCCCCCCCAGGACCTTCTTCTCACACCACAGGATCTTCACACGCGCCTGCTACACATATCAGCCGGAGGACAATCTCTTGTGCTTTGTCCCCTTCTCCCACGGATACGGCTCCAAGTCGATCTTTCTACCGTGCCTTGCGGCGGGGGCCACGATGGTGACACTCCGCTCGTTTCATCCGTTGAGGGTGGTGGAGCTGATCGAAAAAGAGAAGATAACACATATTTTTGGTGTCCCGTCTCACTATCAACAGCTGCTCAGGCGGGAGGAGTTCGTGGAGCCGCTCAGGAAGCTCAAGGCGGCCTTCTCGGCGGCGGCGCTTCTCAAAGTGGAGACCGCCACGGAGTGGAAGGAGAAGATCGGTTTCCATCTGGACGAAGGGTACGGTCTGAACGAGACCTGCACAGGGGTTGCATTCCGGCGGGGAAGACTGATGACAAAACTGGGGCACATGGGGACCTATCCCAAAGATCTGGTGGAGATTGGGATTGTTGACGATGATTTCCGTTTCCTTCAGCCGGAGGAGAGGGGAGAGCTTGTCATCAAGGGTGAGAGCGTCATGCTGGGTTACCTGAACAAGCCTGAAGAGACGGAGCGCTCACTTAAGGAGGGATGGTTCAGAACCGGAGACATGGGATACAAGACGGCGGATGACGAGATAGTCCTGACCGGACGCATAAAGGACGTCATCAACGTTGCGGGGATAAAGGTCGCCCCTTTTGAGATAGAGGCGGTGCTGAACGAGCATGAGGACGTGAGCGAATCGGCTGTCCTCGGAGTAGAGGATGAGGTATACGGAGAGGTGGTCAAGGCGTTTGTCAAACCGGAAGCCGGTGTCGAACAGGATGAGCGGAAGCTGGTCGTCTACCTCCAGAAGAAGCTGATGAATTTCCAGGTGCCCAAATCGATCGTGTTTGTAAAGGAATTCCCCAGAAATACGATGGGGAAGATAGACAAGAAGGCCCTCCGGATATCGTGAGGGACCTGCAACGGAGCTGACGTGAAGAACGGACAGTTCAGATTTCCGGAGTACAGGAAGCGGAACATCCGGCGGCAGAGCAGGATTGTTGCCACCGCATCGTACTTTCCGGACAACGTCCTGACAAACCAGGATATCATCGAGGCAAACAACCTTCCGGTGACGGACGCCGTGGTCAGGAAGACCCTCGGGATGGAGCGGCGACACGTGGTCGGAGAGGGGGTGGCGGATTCGGATCTTCTGGCGGAAGCTGCCAGGCGCTGTCTTGCGAAAGCGGGTCTGGAACCCGACCGGTTGACCAAGCTGCTTGTCTCCAAGTTCCTGGGGGACCGGATTCTGCCGATGACGGCCGCGATCGTACAAAAGAAGCTTGAGTGCAGGCGGGCGATGCATGCGGTTGACATTGAGGGGGGGATTAGTTCATTTCTCTATGCTCTCGACCTGGGGACGATCTACATCAGCACCACAAACGACAGCGAGCAGCATGTCCTGGTCCTGGCCGGCGGGATACACAACTCCACTGTAGGAAACAGCGATCCGCGGGTGGCCTTCCTCTTCGGGGACGGTGCCGGAGCGGTCCTGCTGGCACCATCGGAGAAGAAGCACTTTCTGGCCTCCTACTCCTACACAAACCACGAGTACTTTGATATGGCCGGCTCCCGAACGCTGAAGATGGACGACTGGGTTTCCGACTCCATTTATGAGAAGGAGGACTATTCGCTCCTCTACAACCTCTACCGGATGGACAACTGGAAAGAATCGATTGATTTCTTCCTCCAGGCGGCTCAGGTCACCAGGGACAATCTCCTGAAGGAAAGCGGTCTCACGATGGATGAGGTCGATCTCGTGCTGGTCACGGAGAACAACCGGAAGGTGCGGGATCTGACGCTGGAGGCGTTGGGGGTGCCGGAGGAGAGGAGCCTTTCCCTGGTCGGTGAATACGGAAACACGATGTCCGCCATGCTGCCTCTCCTGCTGGACGCGGCGATGGGGGGGAATGATCTGAAAGAAGGTACAACCATCATGCTTCTGTCGCACGGTGAGGGTGCCAGCGGCGGAGGCATGCTCTACAGAGTCTGAGAGGAGATCCACCGATGGAAGTCAACACGGAAAGCCACGTCTACAAGACAGCCAGAAAGATGGTCAGCGATTATCTGCGGTTGAAAGATGGTGAGCTCCAGCCCGATTCTCATATCGTGGATGATATGGGGGCCGATTCCCTTGCGATCGTTGAGCTGGGTTTCCAGCTCTCGGAGACGTTCGGCGTGCCTCTGGCCGACACCAGCAGCGACAAGCTGATTTTTGGAAACCTGGTCAAGTATGTCGAAGAGAACATGGAAAAGAAGCCCGAATAGGGCCGCACGGGAGGAGGAGTATGCTTTCCACGCTTGAATACCTGGATGCCAAACCGCTGCAGATCGAGAGGTTTGCGAAGGTTCTCTCGACGAGCTATACGGTCCCCGAGACGGTCGTCACAAACGAGGACATCATAAAGCGGTTCGACCTGATTGCAACCGACAGGGCCGTCCAGCATGCGATCGGAATCAAGGAGCGGCGCTTTGCCGACGAAGACACGATGGTTTCCGATCTTCTCTACACAACCGCGAAGAAGTGCCTTGACGATGCAGAGGTGGAGCCGGAGAAGATCGACCGGGTGATCTACACGAAGCTTATGGGGGACCACATCGTTCCGGCGACCAGCATCCAGGTGCTCAAGAAGCTGGGGATCAACCGGGGCGTTCCGGCCTTTGACATCCTGGCGGCATGCAGCGGTTTTGTGCATCTGCTGGACATGGCGATTCGCTACATTGACGCGGGGGATGACTACGTTCTGATACTGGGGGGAGATATCTCCACGCGTCTGGCAAGCACAAAGAGCAAGAAGGACACGCGGACGATATTCCTCCAGGGGGATGCCGTTGTCGGGATGCTTCTGGGGGCGTCCGATGTCCAGCACTTCTTTGCGTCCTATCTCTACACCGACAACACTTACTTTGATTACTCCTATATTCCGTTTGGGACCGAGCTTCTGAACAACAGCAAGACGTTTGACAACGAGATGTTCAACATGCAGATGCCGGACGGGATGGTCGTTCATCAGTCTGTCATTGACTCGTGTGAGGTGGTCTCCGGGAGGCTTCTCCAGCAGACAGGTTTGTCGCTGGATGACATCGATGTCTTCATCACGTGCGATCAGACGACGATGACCTGGGATGCCCAGCTCGCCCGGCTGGGCGTTCCCAAAGAGAAGAGCACGAGCATGTTCTGCCAGTACGGGAACACGGTCGCCGCGATGAGCATGATCAATCTCCATGAGATGATCCAGACGGGAAGGCTCAAGCGGGGCATGACGGTGATGTTTATGGCCCACGGGGCCGGCGCAAGCGGCGGAGGGCTTGTGTTCCGCTACTAGGATATTCCTTCCCCATTTCTCCCTTGTCTTTCTGAGTTCTGATAGACAGATTGTACACCGGATCTCCAGTCTCCCTCTTCACACACCGAACTCGATGAAGATACCAACTCGCATTCTGACACTCCTTCTCCTCTTCTGTGTAGGCGGAACAGATGTCGGCGCCCAGTCGCCGTATGAGCTGGATCGGTCAGACGTAGCGTTGACGGGAGTCGGAATCGTTCTCCTTGCGACCGATCGGGTGCTGGCCGGCAACACAGATCCCCTCACCCTCGAGGAGATCAAGGGGCTATCCAGGGATGATGTCTTTGCGCTGGATAGGTTTGTCACATACAACTACTCTGAGTCCGCCGCCACGGCAAGTGACATCCTGGAGTGGACAGCCATTCTGGCACCCCTGGCGCTCTTCACATCACCGGATATCAGGAGTGATTTCAGTACGGTCGGTCTGATGTACCTGCAGACGGCGCTCTTCTCGGTCGGGACCTTCGGCGTTACCAAGGGGGTTGTGACCAGACCCCGCCCGTATGTCTACAACGAGAATGTCCCGATCGAGGAGAAGCTGCACCCCGACGCAAAAAGGTCATTCTTCTCAGGACACACCACCATCTCGTTCTCATCGGCGGTGTTTCTCTCCAAGGTCTACGGTGACTACTTCCCGGATTCGAAATGGAAGCCCTACATCTGGGGCGTTTCTCTTGGTATTGCGGCAGCGGTCGGATATCTCAGGATTGCTGCGGGGAAGCACTTTCTGACAGATGTCCTGGTGGGGGCACTGGTCGGAGGCGCGATCGGCTATCTGATCCCGAAGATCCATGAGACCTCCGGCAACGGCCAGGGCCTGATCTATCCGGAAGGACCGGCCCCAAACCAGGTTGCCTTCCAGTTCACGTTCTGAACCTCGGGTCTGCGGCCGTTCCTCCCTAGTTGAACTCAGGAATGTGAACGCTCTCCCACCAGCCGGCTATCGCATGTGTCCTGGTATTAAAGCCGGGGTATGAGGGTGGTCTGAACATTGGATCGGACAGGCGCGTGTCATAGTGATACCGCTTTGAGTAACCTGTCTTCAATATCCCTCCACCCTTGAACGTGCCGACCGGCCCGCGTTCCTCATGCACGATAGACCCAAGAAGATGAAGCTCTCCACGGGGCGAACCCTTGCTCCAGTTTTCGACGATGAACGAACCGTCGCGTGCGAACACGCTTGCATCGATATAACAGCTTGAACTGTTTGCGGCGTTGTCGGCAACCATGACGTTGGTTTCCGCAATCAGCCCCAGCACATCGTCGCTTGACTTCATATCGCGGTTTTCGTAGAAGATGTCGTCCACGATATAGACATCCTTCGAGCTTGCAATCGAAAGTTTCCCGTCCAGCGTTCCGCTGACGCTGATTCGGCCGTTCCCTCCGATTACACCGTTAAAAGAAACGTCATTCATTGCGATGCTGTCAATCTGGATCCCTCCCTGGTAGACGAGGGCATAGCCATCACCGTTTCCCAGCGTGCCCCCGCTAAGCTTCACCTCCACATCCCCGGCATAGTTGCGGCCGCCGGCGGTCGAGGCAGCGAATAGCTCGGTAAGATCGGTGGGAAAGTCGATTTTTGCGACCCCGGTTTCAAACCCGTTCTTGAAAATCGCCTTGTTACCACCTTTCCCCCATTTAGGGTCCATGTTTTTGGACGTTGTCATTTTTTCCATGAAAACGGGCGATCCGGACATATGCATCATACTATTGGAGTGCACACGGCCCCAGACAGTGTCTCCGGTAATCCAGAAGACGTTCCCCTCGAAGTTGCTCAGCCAGGCAAAAAGCGAGAAGCTCTGCTTGGCATTTGCGCCGAATGTCACCTCTATTGAATCCCGTATGGTACCATTGGGTCCACGGACATAGGAGATGCTGCGAAGCATGGGCCGTCCGTCCATTCCGTTCATAATGGTGTACGTAAAGGCGCCGTGGAAGGCATCTGATAAGTTCTGTGTTACCGTTCCACGCCACGAGGTGTCCTCGTAGAAACGGGCCAGCCCGACGTTTGCACCTGCCAGGGCAAGATTGTGGGATTCCGTCGCCGCAGCGTAGTCGCTCATGTTGGTCTGGGCCCGGTTCGCCGTGGAGGTCAGATTCATGATGACGTATCCCAGGATGAATCCAAACCCCAGAACGTAGATAATTGCAGCTTTGCCACCCATAGTCGTCTCCTTCTTTCCCTACCGCCGTGAATTCTGTGAAGCCAGCCGCGTCTGCTGCCAGAGTGAGCTGGAATAGAGCACATTGCGCTGGCCCTTGTCTACCGTCCCATCGCTCCGTATCACCGCGTACGGATTCTGGACCTCCATGGTAATTTCCACGGAATGGATCTCACCCAGATTTGCCGCGGCCACCGGTGTCGGAATGTTCTCAGTGAGGCGTGTGAGGTATCTCATGTGGAACACAGTGACCACGCCGATCGTGTGGGGGGAACCGGAGTTGACAGATCGGTAGAGGGGCCTATCCAGTTCGTTCTGTGTTCCCGACATCTGTTCTGGCTTGCCCGCGAAGTACGTGATTGTATCGGGGGTCCCGTTCCGGTCAATGTCGTAGAGGAAACGGATGGCGGAAGTGTCCGCGTGGAGGATGCTCCTCGTAGCTTCGGGGACTCCCAGGCCCATGTTACGAAACTCACCTTCGAGCAGATGGGCGGTTCCGATGAGCATTTCCTGGACGAGCATATCACCGTTGTAGACGGACTGGTTCTCGCTGACCATCTCGTTGGCGTTCAGGATGATCATCATGAGGGCAGCGCCAATAATGATGGAGCCGATATAGTCAAGCAGTAGCTGCATAGTATAATCGTTCTCGTGCGATGTGAATGGTTGAGTTGATCACCTCAATCAAAGTGGAAGTACCCCATGGCAAGCGACATATTCAGTGTGTCGGTTATAGCTCCGTCCGGTGGTGGGAAAGACCGCCATACCTTCAGGTCGATGCGTTTGACAAAGGTTCGGATCGTCGAGACCGCGTCCACGTTGTTAGGGTCTACATAGGAGACCCTGAAGAACGTCTTGAATCGTTTATCGCTTCCCGTGGCCCGCTTCTCCAGCACGAGGCCGTTGAAGTCATCAAAATCCGTAAAGTTCCCGACACTGTCCTCGGCGGAATCGTCGGGTCCCAGAGCATACGGATCCGTCAGGAGTGCAGCCTTGCCAATGGCTATGTCGGATGTGTCGGTAATATGGTCAAAGGCAAGCCCCTGGGCGATTTCGAGGTAGGAGGTGGCGATGGTGTTTGCCAGGATCATATCCTGAGCCTCGGCTATATCGTCTCCTGTTACCGCGAGAATCCCGTAGATGTTGTGCAGGATACTCGTCAAGATGACGAAGGCCCCGATGGTGAGGAGCATGTTGTTTGTGGACATGATACACAGGCCTCAAAGAGCTATCGAAATAGACGATTATCTTCTCAATGTCCCGGCGGGACATTGGACTCGTTTGCCTGTTAGGATGCAAAGGATGTGCCATGAGGCGCGAGCGGTGACGGGGCTCAAATGCGGGCGTAGGGGGGAGATGGTGGGATCATTGGCGTCAGAGAATCAGGTGAGTGGCTAATAATGGCCAGAATGGGGAGAAAGGGGAAGATCGGTTCTTCAATCCGGTGGTGGTCGCCGGTTCTCTTACACATCCGGCTTGACTTGGTGTGGAATTATTTCTATATTTGTCGAAATAGTTCTGCGAAGTCAAAATGACCATCGAAACGAGATCAAAATGACCGCTGATACCCAATTTGACCACCTTTTACGCTTCTTCAAGGTTCTGGGAGAGCCGAACCGTCTGAAGATCGTTGGCCTGCTTGCGAAGCAGCCCTACACAGTCGAGCAGATTGCTGAGCTTCTTGGCGTAAGCGCCTCCACGACCTCACATCATCTTTCCCGGCTGGCTGATGCCGGGCTGGTGACCGCCCGTGCGGAGAGCTACTACAACGTCTACTCGCTCAAGACAGAAGTTCTGACCTCGATGGCAAGGGCTCTCCTGCGGCAGGCTGAGGAGCCAAGGCAGAGCAGTGAAGAAGATCTGGGTGGATATGACCAAAAGGTGCTGGCAACATTCACAACCCCTGATGGGACGATCAAGGCGTTCCCCGTCCAGCAGAAGAAGTTTCTGGTGCTGGTGCGACATGTCCTGAAGGCGTTTGAACCCGGGGTCCGTTACACCGAGAAACGCGTGAACCAGATACTGGCTAACTTTAACGAGGACACCGCCCGCCTCCGCCGGGCTCTTGTGGACCACCGTTATATGACGAGAGAAGGTGGTGGAGGAAAGTACTGGCGCATCGATAAATGAGGAGACGCTAACGCCTTGCACAGACCTGAAGTCTCAGTAGTGGTTTTAGTCTTCATGATCGTCTTTCCAACCGGATTGACGTTCGGACAAGAGAAGCAGGACTGCCTGCAGCCGGATCTCCCGTTCGTGACATCCGCGCTGGAGAGGATCCTTCGAGATCCCAGGGCGGTTCTGGAGGACGAAGAGAACTTCTGGAAGGAGGAGAAAGCGCAGGTCTATACACAGATGTGGGCGGACAATGTGGGGTTCTCGATCTCCCGACCCCGCTGGCGCGAAGGGATCCAGGAGCTTGCAGATCTGACCCGGGAAGAGAGGCTGAGTCACCCCCTGTTGCGCATGGCTGAGACGATCATCCGCAACAAGGATGACTTCCTCGTACGGGCGATTCCGCACATCTGTTCCTACCTGCCTGACAGCGTGGACATCAGCGTGCCGATCTATTTTACGGCGTTCGTGCCGCCAAGGGCATTTGCCATGGGTGGTCTTGTCTTAAACGTCTCCGCTTCGTACTGGAAGGGAAACCCCGACAACATCCTGAATAGCCTCGTGCACGAGGTTTTCCACGTGGGGTATTCACAGCTGCGAAGCGCGCGGAGTGAGACGCCACTTGCACACAAACAGCTCTACCAGATGCTGGACGTGCTGCACAATGAAGGGTACGCGACGTATGTAGCATACGGGGCGCGGGACCAGTTCCCCGCCCCGGATGAGGTGGATTTCCGCATGCTTGATTCGCCTGAGGAGGTGAGGCGTCAGCTGGGAGAGGTGAACGCGATATTCCGGGAGGTCGGTAGAAGAAGCCAGGAGAGCCTGCAGCGCTACTCGTGGGAGAAGGGGGTTGAGGGTCGAGCCTACTATATTGCCGGTGCGCATATGGCACAGGTAATCGACGCTCAGCTCGGGAGAGATGCCCTGGTAGGGACGTTGTTGCGGGGCCCGGTGTCGTTTGTGGAGACCTACAACACGCTTGTATCCGCCGAGCTACACGTCCTCTTCCCGGATAACAATGCCATCACGGCACGCGAAGAGGCCGCGCAGGAACAGGATATTGTAAGAATCGTTCTGTTGGGACTTGGCCTGCTCCTTTTTGTCGCCGGTCTTCTCTGGTACATTCTGCGCAGGCACAGGCGGTCGGCCGCCTGAGTTGTAGTGTTCACCAGGGGGAGTCGTCCCGACATTCGACCACAGGGGTCAAGGAGAGCAACTCAGATGAAGAGATTTCTCCCCGAGCAGCAACGACGATTCACTATCACTTCACTAACAGGCGTGTTGATTGTCGTCCTCTTCATGCTGTACGGATACTGGAACATACAGCAGGACGACAGTTATATCTTCTTTTCCTACGCGCAGAACCTCGCAAACGGCGAAGGATATATCTTCAACCCGGGGGAGAGGGTCAACGCGACAACATCTCCACTCTATACGGTTCTTCTTGCTCTTCTCTACACGGTCTTCAGGTTTATCCCCTTTGTGACCATACCTCTGATCGGGCATACCATTGGTGCGATCAGCCTTTTTCTTCTCTCTTTCTTTCTGATGCAGTCCTTCTCTTCTGAGAAACCGACACTCTTTCCGTTTGTCCTGCCGCTCGTCTTTCTCACAAGTCCGCTACTCCCTCGTGGCACGGGTATGGAGGCGTTCCTCACGATGATGCTGGCCGTGATGTGTCTCTACTATTATATGCGCGGCAGGCTCCTGGCCGCCTCACTGGCCTGCTCCTTTGCGGTCCTTGCCAGACCCGACATGCTCCTGATGGCGGGTGTGCTGCTCATATACGATATCATCCGAAACCGTCGTCTCCCCAGGATCAGTATGGCGGTGGCATTCCTCCTGCCGATTCTGGCCTGGATGGCATTCAGTCTCAGCTATTTCGGCACACCGCTTCCATCCACGCTTTCAGCCAAGCTCGCACAGGTTGATGTGGGGTTCTGGGGAACAGGGCTGGTCTTCTTCAAGGGGCTCATGACGGGCTATATGTGGTACGGAGGTCCCGTGCTTGGGGCTGCGGTTGCCGCTGCTGTGTTTCTGGGAATCATTGTCTGGCGGGCCATGTACAAAGATTGGAGTCTCTTTCGCAATCCTGTCTTCCACGTGATAATCCTCTGGTCGGTACTCTATCTCGTCTTCTATGGCCTGGTCCTGAACACCCCGGCCTACTCCTGGTACTACACGCCGCTTGCCCTGGGGACCGGTCTATTGATTGCCGTGGTCGTGGAAGCAATATATCGGTACCTCAGCAACATTAGTACGGTCAGGAGCCGGGTGCTGATTCCGGCGATCTACATTCTGGTCATCTCCGCCGGGCTCTTCCTGCCGGTTATGACGGCTTTCATGCCGATGGAGGCCAAGTACGAGACCTACAAGCTGGCGGCTGAATGGCTGAACAAAAATGTCGAGGAGGGCTCGAGCGTAGCGGCGAGCGACATCGGTGTCCTCAGGTTCTACTATGAGAGGGGGCGGGTCATCTGTGCCGTGGGGCTGGTGAACCCGGAAGGGATTGACCTCATGCGAGAGGGCGATCTCTACTGGTACATAGACCGGCACCATCCGGATTACCTCATGTACAGCCACCCACCCCGGTATGAGAACGAAGCTCTTGTTGGGCTAGATTGGTTCCAGAAGGAGTACTCGTTGTGGAAGGTCATCCAGACACGCAGGAAAGCGGTCGGCATCTACAAACGAGAGGCGCACTGAGGTAGGGCTCGCGGGGTTTCTCTGACCCCGGGTCACTCGATCTTCTCATAGCTCCCCCTCCGGCCGACGAGCTCGGTCACATTTCCATCCTCGTCCTTCACAAACGTGTAGACCCGCTCCGCGTCCAGGATGGTGAACTCACTGTCGGACATTGGGTAGAGCTTGAATTCCATATAGGTTCCATACTGAAAGTGAAGGTCCCCCGCCTCTCTGTAAACCTCCAGTATGGTTCCCCGGTTTGACTTGTACTTCCCCACATAGACATCAAAGAAATTGGACTCGAGTTTGTCGGGATTCTCCAGAGCGTAGTCCAGATGCCTGACCAGGTTCTTCATGATTTTGTTGTCCGGATCCACAAAGAGGACCTTCTCGAAGAGACGGCGGGCTTCCTTGTATTCTCCCTTCTCCGTCAGCTCGATCGCTTCCGCTTTGCCGTAGGGGTCCAGTAGAACCCACCGGTCCGGATCTATTTCGGGTATGATCCCGGGCTTGATGTCCAGAACGAGGCCCTCCGCGGGGATCACCACACGCCTGGTCTCCTCCCCCAGCTTCAGATCGATCGGCATGGGGAAGGGGAGCCCGTCGGGTACCCCCCAGGCAAGCGACAGCTTCCCCTCGCTGAGATCCGCCTTCAACTCCGGCAGTTCTGGCTGTCGAACGTAGAGCTCAAAGAACCAGCCCAGCTCACGCCCGGAGACTTTTTCCGCGATCCGGACAAAATCATCTGTTGACGCAAACCTTACCTGACGGCCGTCTGTGATCTTCTCCATCCAGGGATACGGGTAGGCCATTCGGCGCAGAATCTTTCGAAAGGCCTCTTCGCCGACAAGGTAGCGGAGAGTGTGGAGAACGGAGGCACCCTTCGGGTAGATCGGGGCCTTGGTGATCTGGCTCGCTGTTTGCGATTCCCTGGGGGCGATGGCCAGTCGGTTGGTGAACGACCGCTCTGACGCTATGTATTCATGGTACGCCTCGATGCCGTCAATCTCCTCCACATAGAGGGCCTGCATGTATGTCCCGAACCCCTCGTGCAGCCACATATCGCGCCAGTCTGAGTTGGTGACCAGGTTTCCCCACCACTCGTGCGAGAGCTCGTGGTGGTGGAGCGCGTCAAATCCCCAGTCCTTCCGTTTGTATGTCTCGTTTTTGAATCCCGCGCCGTAGGCGATGATGGTCTGGTGTTCCATCCCCAGGTGGGGTGTGTGAGCCACGCCGTACTTGTCTGCCCTGAATGGATACGGCCCCAGCGTTCGTTCAAAGAAATTGAGGTGCTCGATCAGCTGGGGAAAGAGTTTTTGTCCCTTCTCGTAGTCTTCAGGCAGAACGTAGAACTGGACCGGGATCAAATCGCCCGCAACGCTTTTGTATGTATCCTCGATCAGTTTGTATGGAGCGATGTTGAGCGCGACGTTGTAGTTGTTTATGGGGTTGGAGACAAACCAGTGATACGTGCTCGTCTTGTCGTTGTGCTTTTCGACCGATATGAGCCGGCCGTTTGAAGCGCATATCAGGGGATCGGGGACGCGTATGTGAATCCCCATCGAGTCGGGTTCATCGGAGACGTGGTCCTTGGCGGGCCACCAGATATCCGGCCCTTCTCCCTGGCAGGTTGTCGCAATCCAGGCAGAGCTGTCCTTCGTTTGCGACCAGGTGAAGCCGCCGTTCCGGGGAGGCCTTGGTGCGATGCGTGGTCTGCCGCCGTACCGGATGAGCAGGGTAATGGACTCTCCCGCCTGACGCGTCCGTTGCAGGGTTATCCAGATCTTGCCTACGTCCCGTCTGAAAGACCGCTCCCGTTCGCGTTTCCCGCCGATCTCCGCCACCCCGGAGATTGTGAGCAGCGTGTCCAGATCCACGACAAACATATCGATCGGCTGAACGACATCGGCTCTTATGATAACGGAACCGTTGATGCTGCTGTCTGACGGATGGACGGAGAGTGTGAGATCGTAGAAGCGAACGTCATAGGCGGCCTGTTCTGGCATGAGGGGCCCGCCGGAATCATAGATTTCTGTCCGGCCGGATCCTGCACCTGCAGCAAGACTCATCAAAAGGGGTAGGAGCAGAGGGAGTACGCTCATTGGTGATTCCGGTTTATTGCGATATGGTTACGAGAGCCCCAGGTTTTTCTCGGCATCTTTTCCTGCCTCCTCCACGCTGATGTGTTTCCGCTCCAGCCTGGCGAACTTCTGCGTGGGGACCGTTCCAACCGGGTTGTGTTTGTACTCATCCACACCCCGGCAGAGGTACGACTTGAAATGCGGGTTCACCGAAAGGTCGCACTTCACGTTTGTTCTGGAGTATCGGATCGTCAGTCCGGCCCGGCGGCTGGCGGAACGGTTTGGCGGTGAGCCGTGGACCAGCTTGTCGTCATGGATGGAAATTTCACCGGCGTGGAGCGTGACAGGAACTGCCGTATCTTCCTGGAACTGTCCCCGTTCGCACTCCAGCGTCAGGACCGAATCGGTTTCGCTTGCGCGGACATGCTTCAGGAGTCCAGCCTTGTGTGAACGGGGGATCACCTCCATGGCGCCGTTCTCCACGGTGCTGTCATCAAAGCCAAGCCAGACCGTAACGGATTCATGTGGATCCAGCGGCCAGTAGTAGGCGTCCTGGTGCCAGCCAACCGTGGATTTTGTCTTTGGCTCTTTTATAAAGAAGTTGGACCCCCAGAGGAAGAAGTCAGGCCCGAGCAGGTCTTCCACGTAGTCGAGCAGGGTGTTGTTCATGCAGATGTCAAAGAGAAACCGGCCGCTCTCGTGCCATTCCCGGATCTCCTTTGAGGTCTCCCCGGGGCGGAGGAGGCTCATCAGATCATCCAGACCTCTCTTCAGCTCCTGCACCTCGTTCGGGGAGTAGACGGGTGCCAGGCTGTGCAGGTACCCCTCTTTCTGGAAGAAGGCTATCTGCTCTTGTGAGAGTTGCTTCCTCTGGGTCATCTGTGGGTCCTCCCTCTGGAACGAGAGAGAAATCTATCGGGATGTGGTGTTAAAGTCAACGAAGAAGAGCCGCACAGGGGGGCCTCGGTGGCACGCCAGTTGTACCTATAATGGGGATAATGAGAATCCTCAGACAAGCGGGATGGCCCATGATCCGCACTTTTTGCACGGTTCTGCCTCTATTTGTTCTGATTCTGGCCGGATTGCTGGCGACTCCGACTGCTGAGGCGCAAACGGAGGATGCGGCTGCGTATGAGCTTCGCTGGATCGAAGAGGTTATTCTGGGCCCTGAGTATGGCGGATCTGGCGAAGTCTGCTCCCGGTGGGTGAATACCCCCACGCTCTCGGTCTTTGGCGCGAATGATGAACAGGAGAAGGTCGTCAGTGAGGCCGTCCAGCATCTGAACCAGACGCTCGCCCGAACACCCATCCGGCAGATAATGCTTCTCTACCCCGAGAACAGTCGAGCAGACATTCTCGTCTACTTTGCGCCCGTGAGGGAATTCCCCGCGATAGCGTCACGGCACAACTTTCAATACACAAAGGGGAACCTGGGGTATTTCTGGACCTGGTGGAATGGTCGGAATGAAATCTACCGGGGGGTGGTTCTTATCTCTTCGGATGTGCTGGACAGGGCCCGGTTGCGTCACTACGTCCTGGAGGAGATCACGCAGGTGCTGGGTCTCTCCAACGATTCTCCCCGTTTTCACGAGAGCATCTTCTACTCTTACTACAGTGACGGCGGCACCGCACAGTGGCTGTGTCAGCGGGATATGCAGTTGATTCATCTCTTCTACAACCATATCTCACCCGGAGCCAGGAAAGCGGACGTCCAGGCCGCCTTCCAGCGCCACTGGCCCCACAGGTAAGGCCAGACAGACACGTCTGTTGCGACTGTCAGATTATTGTGCTATCAATTTGGGCAAGTATCCACCAAGTGAGGGTGACTTGCCATGGCCGTCCCAACGACCTCTTCCGAAAACGAACTCTTCCTTACCAGAGCCGTCGAGACAAGCATTCGGATCGGTGTTCTCGGACTTCTGGTCTTCTGGTGTTTTCTCATCATCGGTCCGTTTGTCGTCCCCATCGTCTGGGGCATTATCATTGCCGTGGCACTCTACCCCACATTCCAGAAAGCAGAGAAGCTGGTAGGTGGAAGACGGAAGCTGGCCGCAACCCTGGTCACTCTCCTGATGATTCTTGTTCTGGTGATTCCTTCCATACTCCTGGCTGAGACCCTTGTTACGGGATTAAAGAATCTGGCTGATGGTCTGCAGGATGGGTCCCTCCAGGTTCCACCCCCTCCGGAGGGCGTAAGTACGTGGCCGGTCATCGGCCAGCCTCTGGCCGACCTCTGGAGCCTTGCCTCGGTGAACATGGAGAAAGCCCTCCAGCAAATTGGCCCTCAGCTCCAGGAGATCGGGATCGCGTTGCTTGCTGCGGCCGGGCAGACCGGGCTTGCGCTCCTCCTTTTTATCGTCTCGATCATTATTGCCGGCGTGTTGCTTGCGAACGCCCAGGCCGGTGGCCGTATGGCAGAGAACTTTGCCATCCGACTTGTGGGAGAGCGGGGCGTGGAGCATGTTCGCATGGCGGAGGCGACGGTCCGCAGTGTCGCCCGTGGTATTCTTGGCACCGCGGCCATCCAGGCGATGCTGGCAGGGATCGGTCTTCTGGTGGCCGGCATACCGGGTGCCGGACTCTGGGCCCTCCTCTGCCTGATTCTGGCGCTGATGCAGATCGGACCCATGCCCGTAATGCTTCTTGCCGCGATCTACATGTTCGCGACGGCTGATACGCTGCCCGCTGTTCTCTTCACGGTATGGGCCCTTGTGGTAGTGGCCAGTGACAACATATTGAAACCGATCCTCCTGGGGCGCGGCGTGGATGTGCCGATGCTGGTCATTCTTATTGGCGCTCTGGGTGGGTTCATTACATCTGGCATCATCGGTCTCTTTGTGGGGGCGGTGATTCTGGCTCTCGGGTACAGGCTCTTTATGGCATGGCTGGATGAGGGGGGTGCTTCGCCTACATCATAGGGGGGTTTTGACATGAACAGTTCGCTCACACACATTCCTGCGAAGTGGAGAGGCTTGTTTCTTCTCTTCGCATTTCTCCTGTTTCCGTCTCTTCTGACCATGGCCGGTCAGGAAGGGACAGAGCGTTTGACGATCGAGCCTGCTGCCGTGCGGACATGGGATGAACTGGTGATGGTGTCCGAGGTGGCCCGACCCGGGGCAGCACGTCAGCGCGCTCTCCCTTTTCTCCGGATTGAGCAGGCGCCGATAGGGCTGGAAGAGGTGCGGCTTTCCACGCGGGGAGACGATTATCGGGCGCCGAAGAGACCCGGTTTACCGCCGGTCAGACAGGTAAGTCCAGACCTCACCGCTGTGGCCGCGCCTCCCACGGCAAGCTTTGAAGCTCTGCCGGACAACAACGCCGTGATCCCGCCCGATACGCACGGCGCCGCAGGCCCCACTCATCTCATGACGACGCTGAACAGCCAAGTCAGGATTCAGAACAAGAGCGGCGGCATCATCAGCACAACCTCTCTGGACGGGTTCTGGTCTGCTCTCACCGGTGATCCGTTTGATCCCCGCGTTCACTATGATCCCCTCGCCGGCCGGTGGATCACGATCTGCGCGGCGAACTCCGGAACGGATAGCTCGGAGATCTACTTTGCCATCAGTGATGTTTCCGACCCGACCGGTGCCTGGTCCTTCTATGCGATAGATGCCGACACGGGTGCCGGTGGTCCATGGGCTGACTATCCCACGGTCGGCTTCAATGAGAAGTGGATCGCAATCACGGCCAACATGTTCACGCCTGGCGGATCCTTCGTCGGTCCAAAGATGTGGGCTATCGACAAATCCACTGCGCTCGCCGGCGGGGCGATTACGCTCACGATCTTCTCGGCTGGCTTTGACGCATCTCTTGGAGGAGGGATTCAGGGCTCCACGTTGCAGCCCTGCGTCTGCTACAACACCACCGATGTCCTCTATCTCGTGGACAACCCCTCGTACTATGATGGCTCGGATACAACGTTTCTCATCCGTCTCTCCCGTATCACAGGAACAGCCTCCACTC
>JBATTW010000175.1:0-2354 GCA_049670805.1 Bacteroidota bacterium | reverse complement strand
GTCAGGCATGTACTTCACGATGCCTGGGTACACGACAACAAAAACGCCGACCGATACGAGCACCAGCTTGAGTAACCCCGATCGGCTGAATTCATACTTCCTGAAATAGACGATCAAGAGCACCGGGAAGATCGCCAGAAGCGCCAGGAGATGCACGCCGAGAGAGAGGCCGATCAGATAGGCGATGATGATCAAGTACTTTTCGTTTCCTTCGATGTCCGCCCTCTCCCTCCATCTCAAGACGAGCCACATTATCGCGGCCAGAAAGAAACTGCTGGCTCCGTACACCTCCGCCTCGATCGCATTCCCCCAGAACGAGGTGGAAAGTGCCAGCGTGAACGCGCCGACAGCCGCTGAGCCGTAGACGACCACCTTGTCCGCCGCCCCCCCCGGCATGCCCCGATAGTTGATCAGGACCTTGACAACGACCAGGTAGAGAAACATGACCGCACCCGCGCTGAGCAGGGCTGCAAGCGCATGAGCACGGACGGCCTGATCCGCAACAAAGGGAACCATCATGGCAACCCTTGTCAGGAGCAGAAACAGCGGGGCTCCGGGAGGGTGCGGTACCTGCAGCATCTTGGCTGCCGCGATGAACTCCCCCACATCCCAGAACACAACCGTTGGCGGGAGCGAGAGCATGTATACGAGCAGCGTCAGGCAGAACACGCTCGCCGCTATGATGCGATTCAGTTTGCGGTGCGTCATGGGAACCTCATCTGATCGGGATGGCGGTACTTGGGTCGGAACGACCAAACTTGGTTAATATAGAGTATAATCGAGTGAGTTTCAAGGAATGAGCAGTTTCACAGCGATCTCGTCGCAAACGAGAAATCCCTTCGGGGTAAGTCTGAGACGGCCGTTCTCAGTCACCATCAGATCCTCCCTGATGAGGAGTTCGATGACCTCACGATGACGTTCGTCGAAATCAAATCGAAAATCCTTCTCCAGTCTCTCGAGATCAACGCCGTCAGCCCGCAACCCCAGAAAGATACGCTCGTTGATCAGGCTCCTCTGCGACACCACTTCCTCCGAGGAGACAGGAAGACTGCCGCTCCCGGCCTGGTCAATGTACTGAACGAGGTCAGGAGTGTTCTGCCAGCGCAAAGCCGAACCGTCGAGATCGCGTCTCCAGAATGAATGGGCGGAGGGCCCGAACCCGAGATAGTTGCTGTGGGTCCAGTAGCTGCTGTTGTGCCTGCTGCGAAAACCGGGACGGGCATAGTTGGACACTTCGTAGTGCTCATACCCCCGGGCGCCCAGGAAGTCCATGGTGAACTCGAGCATCCTGGCCTCGCTCTCCAGCGGGCTGGGTGTCACCTGGCCCGAGCGTACGAGCCGTGCAAGAGGCGTGTCATCCTCCACGACAAGGCTGTAGGCCGAAAGGTGCTCGGGTTCGAAGCGGAGAGCGTGCACGAGGTTCCGCTCCCAGACCTCAACGGTCTGTCCGGGGAGGGCAAAGATGAGGTCCAGGCTCAGGTTGGTGAATCCCGCGGATCGCGCCATGCCGACAACCTCTTGAGCCTCCCGCGCCGAGTGGATGCGGCTCAGAAACTGCAGCTCGTCGTCCTGAAACGACTGTACACCGATGCTGAGCCGGTTCACCCCCAGAGACCTGTACGCGGCGAGTTTCTCTTCTGACACCGACCCCGGGTTGACTTCCATGGTGATCTCCGATCCGTCGGCGATCGAAAACGTCCGTCGAAGGTGGGCGAAGATTTCATCGAGCGACCGGAGGGGCAGCAGGGAAGGCGTTCCGCCTCCGAGATAGACCGTGTCAAAGGAGACCCCGGGCGTAAATGAGGCGTACATGCCGATCTCCAGGAGGAGAGAATCGACAAAACGGTCCATGAGGGACGTGCCTTCCACCGAGTAGAAATCGCAGTAGAGGCACTTGCGCTCACAGAAGGGGACGTGCATGTATATCGAAGCCATCGGAGAAATCCGGCTAGCGTAGGGGGAGCTTCGACCGGCAACCATCGAATCGAGCCGACCCGGCTGTCACTTGATGATCTTCCCTATCCTCCCGAAGCGGATCGAGCCGAGCTTGGCGAAGAGATCGAACAGCGGTATGTCGGGGTCCCATGACCAGTAGACGATCATCGGCGTCCCCACGACGTTCTCCTGAGGAACGAACCCCCAGAACCTGCAGTCCAGACTGTTGTCACGATTGTCCCCCAGACCGAAGATGTAGTTCTCTTCGACTGTGTAGGACGTTGCGGGCTCGCCGTCAATGAGAATCTGACCGTTCCCGGAGAGCCGAAGAGTGTGACCTTCCCTCCTGATGAATGTCTCCCATCGCTCCAGGCCCGACATCGACAGCGGGATCACGTCGCCCTTTGACGGTACACGCA
>JBATTW010000174.1:0-3772 GCA_049670805.1 Bacteroidota bacterium | reverse complement strand
CTCCAGGATTCGACAGCCGAGGCAACCCACGCCGTCGGATGCAAACATCGCGGGCAGGAAAACTTCTCCACTCCGCCCCGGCCGAAGGGTTGGATTTGCAGCGACACCGGTCATCCCCCGAGCCAGTGCCCAGACCAGTCGCCAGGCGTCGGCTTCCAGCACCGGAACATCAGACGCAGCATGTTGCGCAAGGTCAAGCAGTATGCGTCGGGGCTCTACAGTGAACGTTGCATGAACGACAATTCCCGGAACGGAACGGAGATTCTTGTAGCGCACACAGTTACCCGAAACCTCTATCTCGCCCGTCCAATGGTGGGCACCGTGATCGCCCCTGGGTGTCACGACCAGCGGCCCACTCATACCGTGATTCGCTTCACCGAATCGAGTACGTCGTGTCGCGAGTCGATTCTGATCGGCAAGCCCTTCTCCCAGAGCATCCCATCCAAGGTGCGTCAATACGGGTCGCCGCAAGGAAAACCCGACGCTGAGATACTTTCCCTCGAAGATGACGGTCTCGCCGAATCGACGCCAAGTCATCCCTCCCGGTGCGCGTGGCTCGATTGGGCCTTGATCAAGGATCGGTATGTGACGGGGATAGGGGATTGTAGTATGAGGCGGTTCTCCAAAAACCCTCAGTGTGTCGAGGATACCGAAGGGAACGTGAAACACATTTCCGTTCGTCTCACCGTGGTTCGGCCAGACAGGGTGCTCCGTATTGCATTCCACTCTCAGCAGATCGGTTTCCACACCCCCCAGGTCAATGACTGGAACCATCTGCGTGTCAAGCACCCTCTGGAAGTGCGCGTTCATTTGAGCCTCGGACATCTCCTGCGACAACCCCTCACCCCAGATCCGCGGATCAGACTCCAGGTGACATTCCTGAATGACGCTCCATCTATGCGCTTTGTGGTCAAGTGTGGAGACAGTCACATGGTCCGGGTGTGTGGGAACTCCTGGCGTCCAGCGCCCGTATACATGCCTGGGCAACTCGAGTCGGTCTACCCGAACCGGTTGTAGAAACCTGAGGTATCTGACAACTGTGCGACTGTTGATCTCAGCCTGCAGTCGCGGGTGAGTAACCGGTCTGAGGTGTGCGTGCGTTATGGGGCTGTGACGCAGAAGTTCACCCACTATTTCTTCCCATCGACGATCATCTGTGCTTCTCTTGATGCGCCCTCCATCGCTTCCTCTGGTGTGATTTCGCCGACGATGGCCTTCTGGCACCAGGGAGTTGTGACGTTCCTGGCAATGTTGATGATACCAGGGTGGGATGGCCAGGGCCGGGCATGCTTCAGCTCGTTCCTGAACAGCGGCATGTCCTTCACTTCCTCCGCCTCACGGCTGTGCAGGGCCTTCTTTGTGGTGGGGAGACCTCCCATATCGTAGATAAGTGAGGCCATATCGGCTTCTTCATTCCGAAAATACTTTGCCGCCTCCCATGCTTCGTTGGGATGCTTTGAATGGGTATTGATGGAATACATCACCATATCCTGGAGTGTCGGCAGTGTGTCGTACCGATCGAGCATATGATCCGGGACAGGAACGGGAACAACGTAGAGATCCTTCCCCGGGCATTTCGTCTGGATCATGCCTCTGTACCATGGGCCTTCGATGCACATTGCCACCTTGTTGCTGCAGAAGAGATCATTGACCTCGGAGTGTTGATAGGCAAGAAAACCTGGTGTGATCGAGTGATCCACCTGATGCATGTCGGCAAAGAGCTTAAGGGCTGCAACGGCCATGGGGGTGTTGAACTCGGCGCTTGTCAGATCATCGGAAAGAACGCTGACACCGGCCTTGTAGAGAAACGGAATGAAACGGTAGGAGAACCCTCCTCGATCCCCGCCGTAGAGAACAAGACCCCATTGATCATTCGAACCATCCCCGTCAGTGTCTTTGGTGAGTCGTTTAGCCACTTCTCTGAACTCAGACCAGGTTCGGGGGGGAGTAACACCTTCCGCGTCGAACATCTCTTTGTTGCACGCGAGAATGAAAACCAGCCCCGGGCCGGGGAGGCCGTAGTAATCTCCCTTGTATCGAACTGTTTCAAAGAGGTTGGGCTCGTACCAGTTCTTGACCTCCTCGAAGTCCGGGTACTTGTTGATCGGGTAGAAGTAGCCCGCCTCGCCGAACTCAGCCGCGTAGTTTGCATGCACGTTCATGACATCGGGCCCGGAGCCCGTGCTGAGGTTTGTGTAGAGGAGCTCCCTGATCATATTCCAGCTCTTCTGGCTACGCACCACTCTGATCTCCGGATGAGTCGCGTTGAAGGAATCAACCCTGGCCTCAATCCACGCAATTTGATGGGGGGTCCCCCCAAAGCTCCAGAACTGGATTTGGATGCGGGTATCCCTCTTGCCGCAGGAGGGAATGAGGAGGGAAAGGAACAGAAGGGTAGCTATTATTTTATTCATGTCGGATTCCCACGGTTAGTTGGTTATCCAGCCCAGTCGCCGGAACGCACCTAACGGGCACGTCACGCTCGTCATGTAGACCGGATTATTTCGATAGTCGCCGTCCGGATGAATACACTCATAGGGGGAGCCAAACCGGTTACCCTGCCGGAAATCACCGTTCCGCAAATCCTGGAGGTATTCCATGGCGAGATGGCGGGCAGCACTTTCATCGACCTGAGCGACTGCAAAACAGACCCAACCCGTTGGCGTGCTCCAGTAGGCACCGTTCTGATACCGGTTCTTCGGGTAGTCGTTCACCGTCTTCTCCCAGGCAGTGTGTTCATTGAAGTCCAAGTTGGTCGGGAGGTGCCTGATGTTTCCCCTCCAGGAGATTGTTCCTGCCGCGAGGGCCTTGTGGAGCGCTGATGAGACCTCGGCGGATTTCTGCTTTCCAAGCAACCCGGAATAGACCGCAAAGGCAGAGCCCCAGACGTCGGGCTGTCCGCTCTTACCGGTGGCCGCGCGCAACAAACCGCTCTCGTGGGCAAAGACTCGTGGGACGTTTCGGGATATCCTCTTTGCGATTGACCGGTACCGGTTGGCTATCTCGGTATTCCCCACCATCTCTTGCAGGTCCGCCAGCTGACTGGCCGCCCTGTAGCGAAGGATCGAACAGAACAGCAGATCACCCGTCTGAACGACGACGTCCGTAAATCCAAACGAGACCCCTCGCTTTTCTTCATCGCACCAGACCAGGCCGGAGTCCTCCCTGGTAGGCGTAGCATGAAATGCCAGATCCAACCGTTCCAGCAGGCTCACGCCGTCGATTTTTTCGTCCAACATTTCTGAGCGTCCAGGGATCCGGACAAGTTGCCAGGCCATCTCCACAAAGTAGAAGTTGTCATCAAGACTGGGATAGTAGCCCCACGGCTGGCCCTGGGTCTCCAGGGAGTTTGTCCCGGGAAAGAAGACGGGTGTGCCATCGAGGGTTATGTGGTCTGCGATCGAACCGCGCGGAATAATGCTCCCGGTGGGTGTTTCCCAGTGGTTCGACGCCTGCAGCCTGGCGGTCAGCCGCAGCGCGTGCTCCAGCTCCTCCAGCGCTATTACCCCGCTCTCCAGGGAGATGGCGAAGTCCCGAATCCAGAATGCGGCGTAGGCGTCCCGGCCCCCGGGACGGATCAGCGTTCCACCGGTACTGTTCGGGCCACACCCGGCTACAGAATCTCCTGGACGGACCCGCGATGCTTCTACCACGGCCAGTGTGAGAGGCACAAGCAATCCAAAATCTCCCATTCCGTCTCCTCCTGCCTACGATACGAGCCCTGAGAAGAGCTTTATCTCGCCGAACTTCATTGAAAGCCTGTGTTCGCTGG
>JBATTW010000173.1:0-20730 GCA_049670805.1 Bacteroidota bacterium | reverse complement strand
GAACTACGGAAATCGCGGATCTGGATCGTTTAACCGGCCAAGGTTCTTTGGCCGGTTTAGCTTCTTTCCCCCCGTCATCAAGTATCTCCTAATCAGCAACACTGTGATCTGGCTCCTGCTCGGGGTGTTCCTTACACCGTTCAGGGTCGGCGGGGTTCCGATCTTCTACGTTCTTTCGGAGTATCTAGCCCTCTGGCCTCTGGGGACGAATTTCTGGCCCTGGCAGCTGGTGACCTATCTCTTCTTGCACGGGGGCTTCTGGCACCTCTTCTTCAACATGTTCGCGCTCTGGATGTTCGGGATGGAGTTGGAGCATGCATGGGGGTCCAAGAAGTTCCTTCTGTTCTATCTCCTGTGCGGTGTCGCAGGTGGCATTGCCAACCTCATTGTCGCGCCGATGGTGGGACAGGCCGCGCCTACTGTCGGGGCGTCCGGTGCCGTCTTCGGCGTTTTGCTCGCCTTTGGGATGATGTATCCCGACAGGCCCATCTATCTCTATTTTCTCCTCCCGATTCGAGCGAAGTACTTCATTGCCGCGTACATCGGTCTGGAGTTGTTCTTCGGGGTTACCAGCAGCGCAGATGGGGTTGCACATTTCGCGCATCTGGGCGGTGCCGCTGCGGGCTTTCTGTTCATCCTCTCAGAGAGAAACATCATTCCCGTGAGGGCGTGGTGGGCGCGTGTGCGGGGGTTGTTCCCGGCGAGCTCCATGCCAGACTCCCGATTTGGACGACGAGGCGGTGGTGTTCGTGAGGCGAAGTTCTATGACATCACCTCCGGCGAGTCACGCCCTGAGCAGGGGGAGATCAGTCAGGAGCAGATTGATGAGATACTGGACAAGATCAACAGGGCCGGCTACCAGAGTCTGACTGAAGAGGAGAAGCACATTCTCAACGAGGCAAGCAAGAGATTTCACTAAACCTTTTCTAGCCATGGAAATCCCGGCGACAAATCTGACGGAGAACCTCTCCTTCCCAAACCACCGGACCATCAAGGTCGGTATCCGCCGCAGGACCCGACAGGTGGTGGTTGGCGGCGTGAAGATAGGCGGGGGTGCCCCCATTTCTGTGCAGACCATGACGAAGACAAAGACGTCGGACGTTCAGGGTACCATTGCACAGATTCGGCAGGCTGCCGGTGCCGGGTGCGACATAGTCCGTGTAACGGTGAACGACAAGGCCGCGGCGGAGGCTATGAAGGAGATTGTCCTCCAGTCTCCCATTCCAGTTGTGGCAGATATTCACTTCAACCATATCTTTGCCCTGAAAGCGATCGAAGCGAATGTTGCGAAGGTCCGGATCAATCCGGGGAATATCGGGAATCGGGAACGGATCCGGCAGGTTCTGGACGCCTCGGGGAAAAACGGAATCCCCATCCGTATCGGCGTAAACTCAGGATCTCTCGAGGAGGACATCCTGGAAAAACACGGGTACCCGACGGCCGAGGCCCTGTTCGAGAGCGCAATGAGACACGTCGCTCTCTGCGAGGAGTTCGGATTCGGTGACATCGTGGTGTCGGTGAAGTCTACAGATGTCAGGCTGATGATCGAGGCATACAGGCTTGTTGCGGATCGCACAGACATTCCGCTTCATCTCGGCGTGACCGAAGCGGGGACAGCAAGAGTTGGAACGATCAAGTCCGCCGTTGGCATTGGCACACTCCTGGCTGAGGGGATTGGAGACACCATCAGAGTTTCTCTCACCGATGAGCCAGAGAAGGAGGTCGAGGTGGGGAAGGAGATCCTCCGGTCCCTGGCTCTGGCAAGCCGCAATGTCGAGCTGATAGCGTGCCCGACGTGCGGACGTCTGGAGGTAGACCTTTTCGCCATCATGGCGGAACTCGAGAAGCGGCTGGAAGGTGTGAAAAAGCCGGTGAAGGTCGCTATTCTGGGTTGCGTCGTGAACGGTCCAGGTGAGGCAAGCGAAGCCGACATCGGGATTGCTGCGGGACAGGGAGTGGGGATACTCTATCGGAAGGGGGAGGTCGTGCGCAAGGTAAAGGAGTCGGAAATCGTTGATGTTATCGTCGAGGAAGTTAAGAAGTTCCAGCCGGAGGAGGCCGTGGGCTGACGCCGGAGAGTACCGGAGAGAAAGAGAACCCGCGTCGGTACACCGTTGCGGGTTTTTTTCTGTTATTTGCAGCTGGTTTTTCGTATACTTAGGATTGATTCCAAAATGTGTCCTCCTCCGTACTCTTCGTGGCTGAATCCTTAAACATCCTTTTTGTCGGCGACATAGTCGGGTCCCCAGGACTCGAGCTCGCGTCCGCCCTGCTCCCGGGTCTTCTCAAGAAGTACGGCGTTGACCTCCTCATCGTGAATGGAGAAAACACCACGGGGGGAAAGGGGATCTCCGAAGAACATGCGAAGGCGATCTTCGCGCTCGGTGCAAACGTCATCACGACGGGGAACCACGTGTGGGACCGGTGGGACAGCAAAAAGGTGCTTTCCGGTGACAGGAGAATTCTTCGCCCGCTCAACTACCCCCGCGAGAACGCCGGGAACGGGTTCATCATACTCGATCTGGGAAACAAGGGAAAGGCTGCTGTGGTCAATCTGCAGGGCCGTGTCTTTATGCAGCCCATCGATGATCCATTCCGGTCTGCAAACGGGGTCCTGTCGGAAATCCACGGTGAGACAAACGTGGTTTTCGTCGACTTCCACGCGGATGCCACCGCTGAAAAGATGGCCATGGGCTGGCATCTGGACGGCAAAGTCACCGCGATGATCGGGACCCACACGCACACACCGACTGCCGACGGCCGGATTCTGCCACGCGGATCGGCCTATATGACGGACGTGGGAATGACGGGCCCCTACGACTCGGTCCTGGGAATGAGGAAGGAACAAGCGATGAAGCGTCTCCTCACCGGTACGCCGCACAAGTACGAGCTTGCAAGTCACGATGTGAGGCTGTGCGCCGTGTACGTCCAGGCAGACATCGAGACAGGGCGTGCCCGGTCGATGGAGCATATCATCTATCCCACTTTTGGATAGCGACACGATGGCGGCAACGATTATTGACGGCAAAGCGATCGCTGCGCAGATTCGATCCGAAGTCAGAGCGGAAGCGGGTCGACTAAAGAGCGAACGAGGGCTGACGCCGGGACTGGCGTTCATCCTTGTGGGGGAAGACCCTGCTTCCCAGGTGTACGTCCGGTCGAAGGGAAAAGCGTGCGCGGAGATGGGTTTTCATTCGGTTACCCATCGCCTCAGGGCAGGAGTAACGCAGGCGGAGTTGTTAGATCTGATTCAGAGGTGCAACGGGGACGAGTCCATTCACGGGGTCCTTGTTCAGCTTCCGCTTCCGGCCCACATCGATGAGCAGACCGTCATCGAAGCAATCGACTACAGAAAGGACGTTGACGGATTCCATCCCGTGAATGTCGGCCGTCTCGTCGTGGGTCTCAAAGCTCTTCGACCGTGTACGCCCGCAGGTATCCAGGAGCTTCTCGTCAGATCCGGCCACGACCCGTCGGGGAAACACGTTGTGGTACTCGGGCGGAGCAACATCGTCGGCAAACCCGTGCTGAATATTCTCCTCCAGAAGCAGAAGGGGGCCAACGCTGTGGTCACCGTTGTCCACACGGGTGCCCGGGATATTGCCTCGTACACGAGGGAAGGGGACATCGTCATTGCGGCGCTGGGAAAGCCGGAGATCCTCCGAGGAGAGATGCTCAAACCCGGATGTGTTGTGGTCGACGTGGGGATCAACAGAGTCGAAGATGGGACGAGACAGACCGGCTACCGCATTGTCGGTGATGTGCATTTCGCGAGTGCATCAGGTGTCGCCTCGGCTATCACACCGGTTCCCGGCGGCGTGGGTCCGATGACGATTGCGATGCTCATGAAGAACACATTGCGGGCTGCGGAGTTTAGTATCACATCACAGCTGTTGTGACATCAGATCCAATTATCCGTCGAGGTACCCATGGCACTCCCGAAGTTCAAGAACGAGCCTACCCTAGACTGGTCAAAGCCCGCCAATCGTAAGAAGCAGGAAGCCGCGGTTGCCGAGTTGCGCATTCGGCTCGGCAGAGAGTATCCGATCGTGATCGGGGGCGAGCGCATCACCGCCAGAGAGAAATTCGCATCCCTCAATCCGTCCCGTTCAAGCGAAGCGGTCGGTCTTTTTCAGAAAGGCGATCGTGCGTTGGCAGAGAGGGCGATGGAGGTTGCTGCCGAGGCGTTTGAGGAGTGGAAACATGTTCCGCCAAAGAAAAGGGCGCAGTACCTCTTGAAGGCTGCTCGTATCATGCGCAAGAGAAGGTTCGAGCTGAACGCGGTGGAGATGCTGGAAGTGGGGAAGAGCTGGGCTGAAGCTGATGCGGATGTGGCAGAAGCGATTGACTTTCTGGAGTACTATGCCCGCGAGATGCTCCGCTACGGGAGCGACCACCGAGTTGTCAAGATCCCGGGTGAGAAAGGGAAGCTGATCTACATTCCTCTCGGCGTGGGCGTCATCATCCCGCCCTGGAACTTCCCCCTCGCCATTCTTACGGGCATGACCTCAGCGGCGATCGTTACCGGGAACACCGTTGTTCTCAAGCCGTCGAGTGATTCCCCTCTTACAGGCTGGCAGTTTGTCGAAATTATGGAGGAGGCGGGCCTCCCACCCGGGGTCCTGAATTTCGTGAGCGGGCCGGGTGGATCGGTTGGTAACACATTGGTGGTGCACCCCAAGGCCCGGTTCATCACCTTTACGGGCTCCAAAGAGGTGGGAATTCACATCAACGAAGCGGCGGCGAGGGTCCAACCAGGCCAGATCTGGCTGAAGCGGGTTGTTGCCGAGATGGGAGGGAAGGACTCGATTATCGTCGATGCAAACGTGGACTCCGAGGAAGCAGCCCGTGGGGTTATCGCTTCGGCGTTTGGCTTCCAGGGGCAAAAATGCTCGGCGTGCTCGCGGGTGATAGTCCATGAGAAGCTCTATGACAGGTTCGTCGACATGCTGGCCCAGAAGGCGGACGCATTGTCCGTAGGCGAGGTGACGGTCCCGGAGACCTATATGGGGCCGGTGATCAACGGGGCGTCACTGGAGAGCATCATGTCCTACATTCAGAAAGGGATCAGTGAAGGCGGGCGGCTCGTCGCCGGCGGGTACAAGCCGGACGATGGGGGATGGTTTGTTCGCCCGACAGTCATCGCTGATGTCCATCCCGAGGCGACGATTGCGCAGGAAGAGATTTTTGGTCCCGTGCTCGCGGTGATCAAGGCGAAGGATATGGAGGAGGCAATGGCGATTGCCAACAATACAGAATACGGTCTCACGGGCGCGGTCTACTCCACGAGCAAAACAAATCTCCGGTGGGCCGAGAGGGATTTCTTTGTCGGAAACCTCTATCTGAACAGAAAGTGTACGGGGGCGTTGGTGGGTGTCCATCCTTTCGGTGGTTTCAACATGAGCGGGACTGATTCCAAGGCAGGGGGGCAAGACTATCTCCTCCTCTTCCTCCAGGCAAAGTCTATCGCTGAAAGAATCGTGAAGTAGAGGGTCGCACACAGGCCCGTGGAACGGTCAGGCTCTGTTGTGGGATGAGTCGGGATCGGAGTCTCTCACGAACAACAAGATCCGGAAGATGCTATGAAAGTCCACGAGTATCAGGCCAAGGAAATCCTGAAGCAATACAGTGTTCCTGTTCCGAGGGGAAAAGTCGCATTCTCCGTTGACGAGGCGGTACAGGCTGCTCTGGAAATAGGAGGCGGTGTGTGGGTCGTGAAAGCGCAGATCCACGCAGGCGGACGTGGCAAAGGAGGGGGAGTGAAGGTTGCAAGGAACAATGACGAGGTTCGTTCGCTGGCCTCGGAGATCCTCGGCATGCGTCTGGTGACACACCAGACGGGGCCGGAGGGACGGATTGTGAAACGGTTGCTCGTGGAGCAGGGCATTGATATCGCGCGCGAGCTGTACGTGGGTGTCACGCTGGATCGCGCCACGTCCCGGGCTGTTGTGATGGCATCCACGGAGGGGGGGGTCGAGATTGAGAAGGTGGCGGCCGAGACCCCGGAGAAGATTCTCAAGGAGTTCGTGGACCGGGCAATCGGGTTCCAGGCGTTTCAGGCCCGCAATCTTGCATTCGGTCTGGGTTTGACAGGTGACGCCTTCAAAAACGCAGTGAAGTTCCTCACACGATTGTATCGCGCCTTTGAAGGGATGGATTGTTCGCTGGCAGAAATAAACCCTCTTGTCATCACGGCCGGGGGAGATGTGCTCGCACTTGATGCCAAGATGAACTTTGATGATAATGCACTCTACCGACACCCCTCCGTGACGTCCCTCAGGGATATGGATGAGGAGGATCCCCTCGAAGTGGAGGCGTCCAAATCGAACCTCAACTACATAAAGCTGGACGGCGATGTCGGTTGCATGGTGAACGGTGCGGGTCTGGCGATGGCAACGATGGACATTATCAAGCTTGCGGGGGGACGGCCCGCGAATTTCCTGGATGTCGGGGGAGGAGCAAGTGCGGAAGCGGTGGCGTCCGGATTCCGGATCATACTGGCTGATCCGAACGTCCGGGCCGTTCTCATCAACATCTTCGGAGGGATCGTCCGGTGTGACCGGGTTGCGGCGGGTGTTGTGGAGGCTGCAAAGGTGGTCCGTGTCGCTGTGCCTGTTGTCGTTCGTCTTGCCGGGACGAACGCTGAGCTGGCCGCGGAAATTCTGCAGGATTCCGGATTGAATTTTCTCGTGGCAGATAGTCTCAAAGACGCCGCGGAGAAGGTGACGCAGGCATTACGGGCATAGGCTGTGAGAGATCTTTTTTACCCGGGGGATCGGGAGAGGAATGGATAGGCCTGGTGTGGGACAGAACGAGAGGTATGAACCCGTTATCGGTCTCGAAGTCCACGCGCAGCTGCTGACGGCGACAAAGGCGTTCTGTGGCTGCTCGGCTCGTTTCGGAAGCGACCCGAATACAAACGTGTGTCCGGTTTGTCTTGGCATGCCGGGGACACTGCCGGTGTTGAACAGGAATCTTGTGGAATTTGTGTTGCGCGTTGGGGTAGCGACCGGCTGCAGGATAGCCCCCCGATCGTACTTTGCTCGCAAAAACTACTTCTACCCCGACCTTCCGAAAGGATACCAGATCTCACAGTATGAAGACCCCATCTGCAGCGACGGCTCCGTCGAGGTCGATCTGGATGAGGGCGGACGAAAACGCATCGGTCTGACCCGTATTCACATGGAGGAAGACGCGGGGAAATCGATTCACGATGTTGATGCAAGCACCCTGGTGGACGTAAACCGCTGTGGAGTTCCACTCATTGAGATCGTCAGTGAGCCCGACATACGTTCTCCACACGAGGCATACCTGTTCCTGTGGAAGACACGACAGCTGGTGACCTATCTCGGTATATGCGACGGCAATATGGAGGAGGGGAGCCTGCGGTGTGATGCAAACGTCTCCGTGCGTCGGAAAGGCGATTCCGCGTTCGGGACGAAGACCGAGGTGAAGAATATGAATTCGTTCAGGAACGTGGAGCGGGCGCTTGATTTCGAGATCAACCGCCAGATCCAGATGCTGGACGACGGCGAAGAGGTGGTGCAGGAGACGCTTCTCTGGGATGCCGCGTTGAACATTGCTGCTCCGATGCGAAGCAAGGAAGAGGCGCATGACTATCGCTACTTTCCCGAGCCGGATCTCGTGCCAGTTGTGGTCGATGCAGCGTGGATCGCGGAGGTGCGGGCACACCTGCCGGAACTTCCCACCCCGCGCCGGGACCGGTTTATCGAGGAGATGAGTCTTCCACGATATGACGCCGATGTGCTGACCGCGGAACAGGGGACGGCGGATTACTTCGAAGAAACGCTGCAGGTGCTCTCCAGGAGATCACCGGCGGAAAGGAACGAGAACTCCAAGACGATCAGCAACTGGGTCATGACGGAGGTTCTGCGTGTCGTAGGGGAGAAGAAGGTCTCCGTCCGGGAGTTTCCGATAGCGCCTGATCGACTCGCCGGCCTGATTCTTCTGATCCAGAACGGGACTATCAGCGGCAAGATTGCAAAAGAGGTGTTCGACGAAATGCTCAGTTCGGTGGAAAGTCCGGAATCCATTGTTCGGGAGAAACGTCTCGTACAGGTCTCAGACGAAGGTTCCATCGAAGAGGTTGTGGACCAGGTCCTCGCGAAGAACGCTCCACAGGTGGAGACGTTTTTGAAAGGAAATGAAAAGGTGTTCGGGTATTTCGTGGGTGAGACCATGAAGATCATGAAGGGGAAGGGGAATCCACGTGTCATCAACCAGGTGTTGCGGCGCAAGCTGGAGAGGTTGAAATCGCGCGATGTATGAACTGAAGCGGATACTGCTCCCAACCGATTTCTCGCGGCACGCGGACGACGCACTAGAACACGCCGTGAATCTGGGTGAACGTTATAAAGCGGAAATCACGTTGCTTCATGTGGACGAGTTCGCGGTATCTCCGATGGGTTCAGAGGAGATCGAGGACGAAACCGTCACGGTCTTTCGTGATAGAGTCCGGCAGTGTTGGGAGAACAACTTCGAGCGCTTGAGGAAGGGGATGGAAGGGCGGCGGATCCAGGTGAGGACCCGCGTCGTTCCCGGCAGGGCCTATAAGGTAATCGTCGAGGAGGCTGAGGAAGGCGCGTACGATATGGTTGTGATGGCAACCCGAGGCCTGACCCACCTCTCCTCGTACCTTATTGGAAGCACAGTTGAGCGGGTGGTACGCCTGTCCCGGCAGCCTGTTCTCAGCGTCCGGAGTGTACCAAAGCGTAAAGGTCACATATCCTCGATCCTGTGTCCCTCCGATTTTTCCCCCGCGGGGAACGTTGCGCTTTCCTATGCACTCTCGATTGCCCGGCAGAACAACGCTCCGCTCTATATCCACTACATCAGCGAACTGGAGCACCCGGAATCCCGGTCAGAGATTCTTCAGAAAGCCCCGCAGCTGCAGGAGCACCATCCGCGGGCCGAGGAGGTTCGTATCGAGTATATCTTCGACCGGGACGTCGAGCCAAGCAATTCGATCATTCGTTTTGCTGAAGACCGCGACGTCGGACTCATCGTAATGTCCACGCATGGTCGTCGAGGGCTCCGGCGCGTCTATATCGGGAACAATACGGCGGAGGTCGTCCGACAGTCGACCCGACCCGTTCTCACGGTCGCCCACCCGTTTCACAAGAAAATCTTTGCGACACCTGTAACAACGGATCGTCGAGTGCCACTTTGATAAAGGGATCCCCGAATGCGTAGAACAATAGTTGCCGGCAACTGGAAGATGAAGAATGACCTGAGCGAGACAAAAACACTCATCACCGGGCTGCTCGCCGGGATGCCGGCGCTGTCGGCGAACGAACGCGTGATCATCTGTCCGCCGTTCACATCGCTTGATCTCGCCGCCGACCTCATCCAGGGTTCCGCCTTGAGTCTCGGGGCGCAGAATATGTCTGAAAAGGACGATGGGGCGTACACAGGTGAGATATCGTGGCGGATGCTCCGGTCGGTGGCGTGCGAGTATGTCATCCTGGGTCACTCGGAGCGCCGGCAGTATTTCCAGGAGACGGACGCCCTGATAAATGAAAAGGCAAAGAAAGCGCTGGCGGCGGAACTTGCTCCGATTATCTGCGTGGGTGAGACCCTTCAGCAGCGGGAAGACGGCCTCACGATGGACATCGTATCCGGTCAGGTCGGAGGGGTCCTCCAGGGGCTTTCAGCTACGGATATGAACCGCGTCGTGATTGCCTACGAGCCTGTGTGGGCCATAGGGACTGGCAAAAACGCCACGCCGGAGCAGGCTCAGGAGGTGCACAGCCATATCAGGGGGCTGATACGGCAGGACTATGGCGAAGCTCTGGCAGAGAATCTCTCAGTCCTCTATGGGGGGAGCGTCAAGCCTGACAATGTGGCTGATTTAATCAGTCAAGGCGACATTGACGGATCGCTCGTGGGCGGAGCCTGTTTGAAGAGTGAGTCGTTTCTTTCCATTATCAATTCCTCGATAGGGCAGGAAAGATAGCCAAAAACGCTGTTTTTCGTTGCTTTCGCCTCATTTTATGGTTATATTCGAAGCATATCTACTATCTCCCACCTTACTAGGCGGTTACTCCTAGTTGCCGACGAAGAATCTGAAATTGCAGCTCCTTCAGGGCTGCGGTACCTCTTTCCACTGCTTCCTTTACCTCTCACTGTCTCTTCTAATCCAATCGGTGACAGCCGTGGGGGGAGAGAAGCATACTTTCCTTGAGAACGGGTATCCCATCGCCACCGGCCTAGATGTGGGATACCTGCCTGACACGCCGACAAGAGTGAAGATAGACCTCTCTGGTGAATGGGAGTTTTCCGTCGAGGGAGGTCGCGCTGGTACAGTGCAGATCCCGGCAGCGGGGGACTTTATCGGGTCGGTGGCGTTCAAGAGGAACTTTGACATTCCTTCAGAACTACTTGATACCTATCAGTTTCATGTTGTTGTGCTCGGCGCAAATTATAATGTTGACGTTTTCGTAAACGGTGAATTCGTCGGGAACCATGCCGGTGGATACACCAGTCACGCACATCCGCTGCCGGACAACCTTCTCCAGACGGGCCCCGAGAATGTTATTCAGGTGGGTGTTGACAATCGCCTGGACCCGAGAACCTCTATTCCAACCAGGCAGCATGCCTGGGGCTGGAGAAACTACATTGGGATCACGCGCGACATCTATCTTCTCGGGACTCCCCCCCTCTTCATATCGGACGCCAGGGTGACGTCGGAGGTTTCGGGCTCCGGAAGGTCTGCTCGAATTCATGTACGGGCGAGCATCGAGAGACCCTGGAGCTCGACAGAGGACCGGTCTACAGAACCGCCAAAGCTCGGGTTCGTCATCGAGGTTGTGGAGAGGCTCACCGGTGCCGTCCAGGTTGAAAGCCGGGTTATTCCGGTCCCCCCGGGCGAGGGCTTGGAGTCAATTGTCGAGGGGGATGTGAGAATTTCAGCGCCGTCACTCTGGAGTCCGTCCAATCCAGACCTCTACCTCGTCCGCTGTTCTCTTCTGGACGGTGTGGGGCGAGCAGCGAGTGTATTGGACCGGTACGATGTCAACACGGGTATCCGGACCCTCGAGATAGCGGACGGTGACATTCTGCTGAACCGCGAACGTGTCGTCTTGAACGGTACAGTCTGGTATGAGGATCATCCGACATGGGGGAACGCGCTGAGCTACGAAGAGCGCGAGAGGGACATCGTCCTCGTTAAGAATATGGGGGCGAACGCAATCCGCTTCGCCAATCATCCGCCACATCCCTACATGCTCAATCTCTGTGATCGTTACGGATTGCTTGCCCTCGTGGAGATCCCGATTTCGTACGTGCCGGGTTCCATTCTCGCCGGTGAGTTATTCCGGGACGGTGCTGAGAGGATGTTCACGGAGACAATCCTGCGGGATCGGAATCATCCCTCCGTTATGGCGTGGGGCCTCGGGAACGAATTCGAGACAGCGGGGAGCGCGGCCAGAGATATTGTGGGCTCTCTGGTGCGCATCGCGGATTCTCTTGACACGCGGCCCACGTATTTCGGCGCACGCGGGGGGGTTGCCAACGAATGCACAGAGCTTGTCGATATCGCAGCCCTGAACCTCTACACCACGGAGCAGAAAGAGCTCGAGGAGCAACTGATACGATGGCGCGACCGGCATCGTGAACAACCGGTGATCGTCTCGCGGTTCGGTACTGAGGTGCAGCACGACAACCTCAACGGCTACGCGGATCCGCTTTCCCAGCATGCGCAGGCCCGTTTTTTCCTTCAGGGGTTTGCCAGGCTGCGAAGGACGGATTTTGATGGTGGCTTTGTCTGGGCGTTCAACGACTGGAAGGGCGACAGGCCGGCACTGGCGATCAATTCGGGTGATCCCTGGGTGTACTCTCTGGGTGTGGTAAGCGGGCATCGAGAGAAGAGAATTGCATACGATGCGGTCAGGTCGGTCTTCCGGGGGAGGAAATTTGCGGCGTTGCCGATGGGGAGTCACACCTCCGACGCGCCTATTGTCTATGTGCTGGTCGGTTTTGTTGTCCTGATCGGTGTGGTCTACCTGTACAACTCGAACCGGAGATTCAGGGAGAGCCTTATCCGATCCATGGTGAACTCATACAACTTCTTTGCTGACATCCGTGATCAGCATCTCGTGTCGATTATCCACAGCTCGCTCCTTGGCCTCGCTGTTACGGTTGCGATGGCCCTCGTGGTATCGAGTATTCTCTATCATTTCCGGGGGAGCTGGTTCCTGGATACTCTTCTATCGTATCTGACCGTGTCTGACGGGTTGAAGACAGAAGCCATTAATCTCATCCGGGACCCCCTGCGCTCGATCGTTCTCCTTTCGGTTCTCGGTATGCTCGTTCTCTTTCTTCTGATCGCTGCAGTCCTGTTCCTCAGGGTCATCCTGAAGACGCGTGTTCTTGCCTATCACGCATACACGGTCACGATGTGGTCAACCCCTCCGCTCCTTGTGTTGATACCCATGGGCATGATTCTCTATCGCGTGATGGAGAGCAGCATATATGTGTTGCCGGCTCTACTCATCGTCGGGCTCCTGCTCTTCTGGGTGGCCGTTCGATTTCTCAAGGCTGTGTCGATTATCTACGATGTTCGCGCGCTGAAGATGTACGTGCTTGGATTTGTGACGCTGGTATTCGCTGTGTCAGGGTTGTACATTTACTACGATGCGACCCAGATGGCGCCCTCCTACGTGTCGTTCATGTATGATCTGCTGACTGATTCCTGGTAGCAGGGGAAGGACCCTTTTCGTGTATCTGTCAAAGCTGGAAATACTCGGATTTAAATCATTTGCCCAGAAGGTCACAATGGCCTTTGACGCGGGCATTTCGGCTATTGTTGGGCCGAATGGTTGCGGCAAGACCAACATCGTGGACGCCATCCGCTGGGTCCTTGGCGAACAGCGTTACAGCGCGCTCCGGAGCGAGCGGATGGAGGATGTGATCTTCAGCGGAACAAAGGGCCGCAAACCGCTGGGGATGGCAGAAGTCTCGCTGGTTATCGAGAACACGAAAGGGGTGCTCCCCTCGGAGTATTCCCAGGTTACGGTCGGCCGTCGCGTGTACCGGTCTGGTGAGAGCGAGTACCTGCTCAACAAGGCCCCCTGCCGCCTGAAGGATATCCTCGAGCTCTTTATGGACACCGGCATGGGCGCGGACGCGTACTCGGTGATCGAATTGAAGATGGTCGAGACGATTCTAAGCGACAAGACCGACGAACGGCGCCGCCTGTTTGAAGAGGCTGCGGGCGTCACACGATACAAGCATCAGCGAAAAGCAGCCTATCGGAAACTCGAGAACGTGCAGGCAGATCTCCTCCGCGTCAACGACATCGTGGCAGAGGTTCAAAAAGCGGTCGGCTCGCTGGAACGTCAGGCACGGAAGGCGAGGCAGTACAATCAGGTGCAGGAGCGCCTCCGGGCTGTGGAAATCGACCTCATGGAGAGGGAATACGCTCAGTTGATCGGGCGGGTCACCCCGCTGGAGGAGAAGCTCTCAGGGCTCGTCCGGGCAAAGGGGGGGATGGATACCGATCTCGGCCGGGAGGAAGAAGAGCTGGATCGGCATCGCGACCGCCTCTCCGATGCAGATCGCAGGTTGGCGAATGCTCGGGAAGAGCTCTCGGATCACATGGAGAGCGTTCATCGTGTCGAGGAAAAGAACCTCGTGACTGCAGAACGGATCCGTGCGCTCCGGTCGAACGTCGCCCGGCTGGAACGAGAGAAAGGAGAGCTCCAGGTAAATCTGCAATCCCAGGAGCGCCGAAAGCAGGAGCTGCGGCAGAAGATCGAGGATCTCCAGAGGGTCGAAACCGAAACTCAGTCAGAGCTGGAAAGTCGGCAGGCTGACCTGAGTGAATCCGAGGCGCGGCTGGACGAGAAGAAGGCGGAGCTCCAATCGTTGAGTGAAAAGACGATCACGCTCGTCCAGGAGATCGCCGAACGGCAGACGACACTGGAGAGAGGCCGGGGTCGGATCGAGAATCTCAACGGCAGGATTCAGCGTGCGCGGGAGGAAAACACAGCATACGGAGAGGAGATAGCCCGGATCAGCGGGACGGTGGAGGAGCTTACGGCAGAGGACAGAAGACTTCGCAGGGCGTTTGCCGAGGCTGAGATGAGATTCTACGAGGAGGAGGAAAAGAAGAAGGCGTTGAAGGAGCGGGGCGAGGAGCTGCACCGCCGTGAGCTGGAGAAAAAGAGCGAGCTGCAGCGGGTGAGGGCCCGGACGGATTTCTTGAAAGGGTTGATGGAGTCCCGCGAGGGGCTTTCCGAAGGCGTGCGGTATCTCTCTGCCGTTGGCAGGTGGAGACCCCCGCGAAAGATCACCGTTGCGGATGCCGTGCGTGCGGAACGTGAGTTCCGGACGGCGGTCGAAGCCGCCCTGGGCGAGTATGCCGCCTACATTGTTGTGGACACGGCCGCGGATGCCGCGCATGGGATCACTCTCCTGAAAACCGATCAACGCGGGAAGGCGACTTTTGTCTCCCTCGATAGGCTGCCCGTGATTCACACGCACGACGCGATCCCACACTACCCGGGAGTAATAGGGTGGGCATCTGAAATCGCCCAGCACGACCCGGTCTATGATTCGTTGTTCGCCTTGATTCTCGACAGGACGCTGATCGTCGATACGCTCGAAACGGCTGCCTCTGTGGCGCGAGATCTCTCTGGTGTACGCTGCGTTACCCTGGAGGGAGAGATCGTCACGGGACTCGGAATAGTCCGGGGCGGTAGCCGGAGGGAAGACGAAGGGGGGATGATTGGTCGCGAACAGCAGATCGAAGAGCTGGAACATCAGCTCGGCGTGCTGCACGAAGAGGTGAACAGACAGGCGCGCGAGCGTCATGAAGTACTGGAGAATCATGACAAACTGGATCTCCGGCCTTTTGCGGAAACGGTGAAAGCGATCGAAAAGGAGATGACCGGTGTGGAAATGCGGATCGCGCAGCTGGAATTCGAGAAGAAGCGCGCCGTGGACATCGTTGCAAGGAACAGCGAGGAAATCGAGCAGCTCTCCCGGGAGCTTGTTGCCCTCGAGGCAGGGCTGGAGCAGGAATACCCGGCGCTCGAAGCGCTGAGGGACGAGAAGGGTGACGTAGAACGGCAGACCGGCGCGAAGACACACGAGCTGGAGCTGGAGGAGCGAGAGTGGAACGAGCGGTCGGCGCGCGTCCAGGAGCTCGGGATCGACCTAGTCAAGGTCCGGGGGGATGGTCAGAACGCCCTCAGCGATGTTGCGAGGGCTGACGAGGCAATCAGCAGCGTGGACTCATCGCTCGAAAAACTGGCGGAGGACCTCTTGATGTCCACCGGGGAGATCTCCACCTCCGAAGTTGAAGTAGGCGACAACGCCCGCGTTCTCGATCAGTACCTGGATCGAAGGCATGAACTGGAAGAAAAGTCCGCTGTCGCGCGGAGAGATGCGGACCAGGTCCGGGAAGAGATGCACCAGATCGAACTCCACGCGAAAGAGCTGCGGAAATCTGCGGAGGAGTGCTTGAAGTCGACCCATGATCATGAAATGCGCATTGCAGATCTCAAGGCCAAGGCTGACCATATCCGGGCGCGTGCGGTGGAAGAGTTCGAGTACACGGTGGAACTGAAGTCGTATCCCGATGATGAATTTGTTGATTTCGCATCCCTCCGGGACGAGATCCAGGCGCTCCGGGATAAGGGAAGAGCGCTGGGCAACATCAATTTCGCTGCATTCGAGGAGTACTCCACAGAGAAGGAGCGGCTGGATTTCCTGACGGGGCAACGGAAGGATCTCCTGGAAGCCGAAAAGACGCTTCTTGCAACGATCGAGGAGATCAACACGACCGCCCAGCAGAAGTTCCTGGAGACGTTTGATCTCATCAGAACGAATTTCATCGAGACCTTCAAGAGCCTCTTCGACCCCGGTGATGAATGCGACCTCCTTCTGGAGGAAGAAGTGGACCCGCTCGAGGGCGGGATCGAGATCATCGCGAAGCCCCGTGGAAAGCGGCCCACATCCATCGATCTCCTCTCGGGGGGGGAGAAAACACTTACAGCTACCGCGTTACTCTTCGCCATCTACCTCGTCAAGCCGAGTCCGTTCTGCATTCTGGACGAGGTCGATGCACCCCTGGACGATGCGAATATCGACCGCTTCACTCGCATCCTAAACAAGTTCTCCAACAATACCCAGTTTATCGTGGTGACCCATAACAAGAGGACGATGGAATCGGCGAATGCTCTTTACGGGGTGACGATGGAAGAGGAGGGTGTATCCAAGATCGTCACCGTTCGATTCAACCAGGCTGCCCAGGTGACTTCAGCTGCCGTTGCGACGGGGTGAGGATGACGCTGAAGGTGTTTGTGGATTTTGACGGAACAGTGACGACGCAGGATGTGGGAAACGTCTTTTTCCGGCACTTCGGTGGTCCCATCTGTGACGACTTCGTTCGGGACTACCACTCCGGGCTCATCTCCGCGAAAGAATGCTTCCGGAGGGAGCTCGCTGCAGTCGGGACTGCTTTCCCCGAGGAGGTAGATCGCTTCCTGTCTCAGCAGGAGCTTCGGGCGGGATTTGCGGAGTTCGTGCAGTTCTGCGAGCGAACAGGGGTGGAGTACCATATCCTGAGCGACGGTCTGGATCTCTATATGGGTGCCATCCTTGCCCGCCATGATCTCTCGCAGGTGTCGAGGTTTTCGAACACACTCCTTATGGAGGCGCCGGGTCCTGATGGTTCCGTCTCGTTTGCCATTGCGTTTCCCCACGATGATGCGGAGTGCGACAGGTGTGCCTGCTGTAAGCGGAACATCATGGTGGGTCACGCCGGAGAAGATGATGTCATCTGTTATGTCGGGGACGGATTCTCGGACAGGTGTGCCGCCCAGTACGCCGATGTTGTCTTTGCGCACGGTGAGCTGCAGACGTTCTGTCAGGAACAGAACATCTCCTACTATCATTACTCGTCGTTTCACGACGTGACGTGCAAGCTCCAGGAGCTCCTCTCCCGAAAGTTTCTGAGGAAACGCAAGAGGGCGGAATTGCGGCGGCAGGACCTCTTTATGAGTGAGCCATGAAAGGTGGCGCTGATATCCGGGCGTGGATGTTCAAGTACAGGAGCTACACGCCTATACCGTTTCTTGCTGCAATGGTCTGGTTCGCACGTCCGACGATCCTGACCCTGCTCGCAGGCTTCTCAGTGGTTGTCGTGGGGGAAATGATTCGATTCTGGGGGGTGTCCATCGCAGGGGCGGAAACGAGAACGACTGGAACTGTCGGCGGAACATACCTGATCACCAACGGCCCCTTTGGACACGTTCGAAACCCTTTGTACGTGGGCAACATGCTGATGTATGCCGGTGTCGGGATTATGTCGATGGCGCTCTTCCCGTGGTTGCTCATTTCCGCCTTGCTCTGGTTCTATCTGCAGTACTACCTGATTGTCACGAAGGAGGAGGAATACCTTCGGGAACGGTTCGGAGAGGAGTACCGTGTGTACTGCGGCATGGTCCATCGGTTTGTTCCCCGACTCACCCCGTTCAGGGCACCGGGGTCGCCGCCGAAGACAGTTGATTTCTCGGAGGGCATTGTCTCGGAGAGCCGAACGATGCAGGCGATCTTGCTTGTAACGCTGATTCTTGTAGTTCTGTTTTTCATGCGCAGCTGAGAGGGAAAACCGATGGTTCGCCGGGTGATGATGATTGCGGGGGAGGCTTCAGGGGACCTGCACGGGGGGGGTGTGGTCCGAGAGCTGAAGAGAAGAGTTCCATCGGTGGACATCTATGGTGTCGGGGGTGACAAGATGCAACAGGAGGGGATGGAGCTCTCGCATCATATCGCCGGGCTTTCGTTTATGGGCCTCATTGAGGTTGTTCGTCATCTGGCCAAGATTCGCCGGGTGCAGAGGGCCCTGGAGGTCCTCCTGCAAAATCGCAGGCCTGACGTTGTGGTTCTCATCGACTATCCGGGTTTCAACCTCCGTTTCGCAAGGACAGTGAAGCGGTACGGAATACCCGTGTTGTACTACATCAGCCCTCAAGTATGGGCCTGGAATTCGGGTCGCGTGCGGAAAATAAAGCGCCTTGTCGACACCATGAAGGTTGTTTTTCCCTTCGAAGTGGAGATCTACAAACGTGAAGGGATCGACGTCGAGTTCGTGGGACACCCCGTCGCAGAACAGATCGGGTCCTCGATCTCCCGGGAAGATTTCTTCAGCACAGCGGGACTCTCGAAGGAGAAAAAGGTTCTCGCGATCTTTCCGGGCAGCAGAGTACAGGAGGTAGAGCGTATACTCCCGATCACACTCGAGGCAGCACGACGGCTCCAGGAAGCACACGGGGTGCAGGTGGCGGTGAGTGTAGCTCCCAACCTGGACCGGCTCATTGTGGAGCGTAAGATTCCTGACAACGGGGGTGTTGTCCTTGTTGAGAACGCGACCTATGATCTGATGAAGCACGCCGATCTGGCCCTGGTCGCGTCGGGTACTGCGACGCTCGAAGCCGGTTGGTTCGCCACGCCGATGATTGTCGTGTACAGGGCTTCACCGGTCACGTTCTGGATCGGGAGGATGCTGGTGGACATTCCCCACATCGGGTTGGTCAATATCGTAGCGGGGAAACAGATCGTACCAGAACTCGTTCAGCACCACCTCACCGCGGAGAACGTGGTGCGTGCTGCCTCGAGGGTTTTGCTCGACGCGGAGTATGAACGGAAGATGCGAAGTGAGCTTCGTGTCATCAGACAAAGGCTGGGGGAGCCCGGTGCCTCCGCGCGTGTTGCTGAAGGTGTAGTGGGTCTGGGGAGGGCGGCGTGAGGAAGCTTGCGCTCCTGCCGGGAGTCTTTGCGGCGGTCATATGGGTGGGTGGGTGTTCAGCAGCGCGTGATACGGTCACTCCGGTTCCGAAAGAGACGGCAGAATCGCTCTACCATGCCGGACACCTCCTGTATGCAGTCCGGGACTACGACAGCGCCGTGGTGCTGCTGGAGGGGTCACTCGAGGAGGATTCGACCTTCGTCCCCGCGATTTCGGATCTTGCTTCACTCTACTACGACCGTGGGGTGGAGGAGTCCGGGGAAGGGGGGTCGCTCCGGCGAGTGTACCTGGAGAGATCGTTCGGGTATTTTGCGAATATGGAATCCCTCGGAAAGAGGGAAGGTGAGGTGTACGACCGGCTTTGTGAGATCGCGGTCCATCTTGGAGACACAGATGCCTTTGTCCGTTACGCGGAGAAGTATGCCGAGGCTTACCCCTATGATCGCCAGTACTACAATCTGGGGCGCGCCTACTTCGATGCCAGTGATTACCGGGAGGCAATAGCCCTTCAGAAGAAGGCGGTGGAGATGTTTCCGGGATCCAATTACGTGGGGGGGTTCTACAGGCTGCTTGGTCAGGCGTATATGAAGGTGGACCGGTACCAGACGGCCCAGCGCGTCTTTGCGGCAGGTGTGGGTGCTGTCGATGCGCGCCTCTCCGATCTTCGGGATGCAGAAGGGTATCGACGAGACTCAGCCGATGAAGTCAAGCTGGAGGATGATCAGACAAGTATGTTGCGTTCCTTGAGATACCTCTACAGACTCTACAAGAAAGAGCAGAAGCTTCAAGAGGTCGAACGTCGGTTGAAGGAGGTCGATAAAGGGAATTGACTGGCCGTGAGCACGCATGAAGCACCTGCTGCTGCCACTCTCCTGGTTCTACGGTCTGGTTGTCTGGCTGCGGAACAGAATGTTTGACCTGGGTATCCTGAGGACTTCCCGGGTGAGCGTCCCTGTAATTTCTGTGGGGAATCTCACCGCCGGGGGGACGGGAAAGACGCCTCTGGTCGAGGCCATAGCCGGACATCTGCTCTCAGGGGGGAAGAAGGTCGGGATAGTCAGTCGCGGGTATGGACGCGCTTCGCGAGGTGTCGTGGTTGTCTCGGATGGCAACAGTGTCCGGGCAGCGGGACGTGAAGCGGGGGACGAACCCATGCAGATGGCGTGGAAGCATCCTTCCGCGGCTGTTGTCGTGGGGGAACGCAGGGTGGAGGCAGCCAGACGTGCCGTCGCCCTGGGGGCTGAGGTTCTCGTCCTGGATGATGCGTTTCAACATCGATACCTTCACCGCGACGTCAATATCGTCGTGCTCGATTCGAGGATCGATATTACCAGGGAACGGCTCCTGCCTTCGGGCCTACGCCGGGAACTTCTTCCAGGGCTGGGAAGAGCCGACATCCTGGTGCTCTCCCGGGTTCCCCCGCATGGCGCGAAGATCGAGTGGGCCGGGGCACTTGCTCAGTGGTACAATGGTCCGATTGTCCGGGTCTCCACAAGGATCGACGGGTTCTTCAGTGCTACCGACGGTACGGAGGTCGCGATTGATCGATTGAAGAGGGAACGGATATATGCTTTCAGCGGGATCGCACAGCACGGTACGTTTGTGGAGGATCTGTCCCGATCGGGGCTGGATGTCAGGGCCGGACGAGCATTCCCTGACCATCACGTGTACACGGGAGCTGACATCGAAAGCATTGAACGGGAGGTTGGAGCTGCCGGTTGCTCGGCTCTCATGACAACGGAGAAGGATATTGCACGCATTGCTGTGGATGAGGAGCTGGGCGGGAAATTCCTGGAAAGGCTCCCCGTCTACCACACACGTGTGTCGGTGGGTCCGGTTGCCGGGGGAGAGACCCTGTGGGACCTTATTGATGCTGCCGTCTTGCAGGGAACACGGTGATGCACGCAGGAATTGCCCGTTTTTCGGGGAAGGATCGGGGCCAGTCAGGTCCAGAG
>JBATTW010000172.1:0-2637 GCA_049670805.1 Bacteroidota bacterium | reverse complement strand
GTATCTGGGGCAGGGGGGCGCCTTCTTTGTTACCGGTTCCGAGATCGGGTTTGACCTGGGGCGAAGCGATTCTCCAAACTACAGTCTTGCCTGGTTCAACAGCTACCTGAAGGCCAACTACGCCGGGGACGACGCGGGTACGACCACGTTCTATGGAACTGCCGGCTCCATATTCGAGGGTATGAACGGACAGTTCGGTCAGACCTATCCTGAAGACTGGCCCGACTACGTGACGCCGGTCGGGGGCTCATCCTCATCCCTCAACTACAACGCCTCACGTATTGCCGGTGTGGAATACGCCGGGACATTCGGGAACGGGTTCCTCCCGGGTCATCTCATCTACGTGGCGTTCGCCGTGGAGACGATAGCATCCACCGTGACACGCACGGATATGATGGGAAGGATCCTGCAGTTTTTTGAGGGTACCACATCGGTGGGGACACCGGAGGGTGTGCCGGAGGTCTTTGCACTCTCTCAGAACTTTCCGAATCCCTTCAATCCCTCCACCACAATCCGGTTTTCGGTTCCGGCCAAGGCCCCCGTCCGTCTGACGGTGATGGACATGCTGGGACGTGAGGTGGCCACGCTCGTGGACGAGGAACTGGAATCCGGGAGCTACACTGTTCGATTCGACACGCGGTCCGGTTCATCGGTTATGGCGAGCGGTGCGTATCTCTACCGTTTGACGTCTGGACGTTTCAGCCTCGTCAAGAAGATGATGCTGGTGAAATAATATGGGACCGGACAGATCCAGACTCGCGGTAATTCGGGCGAGCCGGTTTGCCGGTGCCGCCCTGATGGGCTTCGCGCTTCTGTCTCCCCGGCCCGCGGGCGCGCAGATCGACACCACGACACACGGCTGGCCGGTCACGCCCGCCTTTTCCACCCACGAGATCACCGGGACGTTCTCCGAGTTCAGAAACACCCTCTCCAGTGATCATTTCCACAACGGGATTGACATCCCCGAGCCTGATCGATCTCCTGTCTACTCGGTGCTGGACGGTGTCGTTTACAGCATCGGGACGGTCGCCTCACAGGGGAACAACGCCTATGTCCGCGTCAGGTACCGCGTCGCGGGGCTGGACAAGAGCGATGCCTATGTTCACATGGCGCCCAACCCGCTCCTCCAGGTGGGTGATTCGGTCTACGCGCAACAGACGGTGCTGGGGAACATCCTGGATGGGATGGGACATGTCCATTTCACTCATGGGTATTCGGGGTCCGAGCTGAACGCGATTCGCCCTGTTGGTGGCTGCACTCCCTACCTGGACAACTATCCTCCGCAAATCGCCTCGGTCCGGTTTTTCATCGACGAATCCTCGGTGGAATTTCCCTACGGGCGCCTGAGCGGGCCCGTCGACATCCGCGTCCATATCAGGGAGACCAACGCCGCCTATCCCTCCCAGGTCCGGTCTTCCACCTCGAACAACGGGACATACATCGCCGGCTGCCGTATATTGAGCGCAGACACCTCAACAGTCGTGTATGAGCCACCCGCGGCCGGGATCCGTTTCCGCTTCGATAACAAGCCCGGCAACAGCTATGTCCACAGGGTATTCTCCCCCGGCTCCGATCTCTCCACGCACATCTATACGATGACAAACGGTGGGGGGGCGGATGAGATCAACTCCACCGGCTATGTTGCGCCAGGATACTGGAATGCTGGGGCGCTTCCGCCCGGGCCGTACGTGGTCATGATCTGGGCGGAAGACACGCGCGGCCTGGGCGACACCGCCTATGTTTCTGTCCAGGTTCAGGAAGGAGACCCGGTTCCGCCAGCGGCGCCGGTGCTGAAGGCAGTGGAGAACGACAGCACAAACAGGGTGACCGTTTCTTGGTATGCCAGCACGGAGCCGGATCTCCTCGGGTACCGCCTCTATTTTACTCTGGACGCGAAGAACTGGGTCCAGCGAGAGGATGAGAATGTTCTGGAACCCGGGGTCACGTCCATCTCCTATGAGAACATCATGTCAGGGACGGTCTTCTTCCGCCTGACAGCTATTGATTCGGCCTCTCCTCCAAACGAGAGCGTTGCAAGCGATATATACGGGATGCGGCTGAATACCTCCTCGACAGGCGCACTCCTGGTGGACGGTTTTGACCGGACGGAGGCCTCCGGAAGCTACCATCTTGAGTCCCACCCGTTTGCCATGACGCACGGTTTCCCCCTTCCTCTGGATTTCAACACATGCGCGAATGATGCGGTGATCGACGGCTCCGTGGATCTCACCGGATATGACATCGTTGTATGGGTTCTGGGGGATGAGTCGGCAAACGACGAGACCTTCTCTTCCGCTGAACAGGGGCTCGTCCGGACCTATCTGGAGCAGGGCGGAAACTTGTTTGTCACCGGCTCGGAGATCGCCTTTGATCTGGACCGGGTGAGCGGACCCACGGCGGCTGACCGGGCATTTCTCCACGATTACTTGAAGGTCTCCTTTGCGGGAGACGATTCTGAGATCTACGCGGTTGAAGGAGCAACCGGCTCCTGGTTCCAGCCCTTCTCGCTCCGGTACGGGGTCACGGCGGAGGGTTCGCCGTACGAAGAAGACTGGCCTGATTACTTCAACCAGGTCAACGGTTCGGAGGCCGGGTTTCACTACGGTACGCAGGGTGGCGCCCTGGCCGGTGCCGCCT
>JBATTW010000171.1:0-9522 GCA_049670805.1 Bacteroidota bacterium | reverse complement strand
GACGGAATTGAACCGCCGACACATGGATTTTCAGTCCATTGCTCTACCAACTGAGCTACCTGTCCAGGCTTTCTCTCAACGCTGAATGTACCGCAAAGATGGAAAAAAATCAACGCCCGCTCCCGCTCACATCCTCCCGTTCTTTTTCAACACATCCCGCGCGATTACGATCTTCTGGATCTCGTTCGTCCCCTCGAAAATCCTGTTGATTCGTGAATCTCGATAGATCCGCTCGATCGGCAGCTCACGGGAATACCCCATGCCACCATGGACCTGAACTGCGAGGTCGGAAACCTTGTCAAGCGCCTCCGAGCAGAAGTGCTTCACAATAGCCGACTCCCGTGACGTCGCTTTTCCCTCGTCATAGGCGAACGCGGTCCTGTAGACCATCGATTCCATCGCGAAGATCGTGATCGCCATCTCTGCCAGCATGAATTGAATCCCTTCAAAATGCGAAATCGGCACATCGAACTGCTTTCTTTCTTTCGAGTACCGCGTGGACAATTCGAGCGCCTCCTTCGCGCCCCCGATGCATGCCGCGCCCAGACCCAGACGGCCGGCATCCAGCGTCTTCATCGCCACAAGAAACCCGCGCCCGTCCTGACCGATCATGTTTTCTTTCGGGACACGAACATTGTCGAACGAGATGGCGTTCGTGGTACTTCCGCGTATACCCATCTTCTTCTCAGGCGGACCCGCATTGAAACCGGGAAGGGTCGTTTCCACGACAAACCCGGTGATGCCACGCTCTGTCCTTGCGAAGACCGAAATCACATCAGCGGTGCTGCCGTTTGTAATCCAGATCTTCTCGCCGTTGATCACCCACTCGTCACCGTCCTGGTGCGCCCGGGTGCGAAGGTTGAACGAATCCGACCCGGCCATCACCTCGGTCAACGCGAACGCTCCGATCATCCTACCTTCCGCAAGGGGAACCAGATACCTCTGCTTCAACTCCTCACTTCCGCCGATGTAGATGGCGTTTGCACCTATCGATTGATGCGCACCCACAAATGTCGCTGTCGACAAACACCCCCGGCCGATCTCCTCCTGCATCAGGCAATAACCCGTTTCGCCAAAGCCTCCCCCCCCATATTCCGGGGGAAACGCGGCCCCCAGTAGGCCGAGCTCGCCCATCTTCTTTATGAGTTCAGGGGGTATCTTCTCATCCTCGTCAATCTTGGACGCAATCGGTTTGATCTCCGAGTTCACGAAATCGCGAACCATAGCACGAAGCATCTTCTGCTCCTCGGTGAACTGGAATGCGGGCACGGTAGTCGCTCCTTCAGACGGTGGTACTTGGTGCGTGAGGACAAGGACAGGAGGCCAAACCTCTGTTAGGGGTCAGCACCTCAGTCGTGGTGTTTGTGATAACCGGTGAAACTGACGACGTCTTCACCTCCGTCGACACCGATGACGCTGCCGGATATCCAGTATGCATTCTCATCGGCCAGCAGGACAAGGACCTTTGCAACGTCCTCCGGAGTGGTGAGATGTCCGGTCGGGTTCTTGGAGCGCGCGACATCAAGCATCTGCTTGCTTCCGGGGATCTTGCGCAGGGCTGGCGTATCGGTCACTCCCGCCATGATGGCGTTCGCCGTTATTCCCAGGTGACCCAGCTCCATCGCGAGCTGACGAATATGCGACTCCAGTGATGCCTTTGCAGCCGAAACAGCCCCGTAGCTCGGAATTACGGTGTGGCCGCCGGAACTTGTCATTCCGAAGACCCTTCCCCCCCTCTTCATCAGGTGCCTGGTGATCATCCCCTGGACCCAGTAGACAAGGCTATTTGCCATCACGTCGATCGTCATCTCCATCTGCGCCTGGCTGATGGCGTCCCCCGCCTTTCTGGGGACAAAGGGCTTCAACGTACCGAAGGCCAGCGAATGAAGCAGCACCTTGATCGTCTGCCCTTGTTTGCCCTCGAACCGTTCCTTGATATCGTCGAGCGTCTCGTTCCGCTTGATCGCGTCAGCGGCGTTGATATTGAAGAACACGGCCTCTCTGCCGGCATGCTTGATGTCCCGCATGACGTGCTGAACAACCGGCATCGTCGCCTGCCGATCCAGATGAACGCCCAGAATGTTCAATCCGGCCTTCGCAAACTCCACCGCGGCCGCACCTCCGAAACCGCTGGATGCTCCCAGAACGAGTGCCCATTCGTTAGGCTTGAAACGGGATTCCTGTTTCATTCAATTACCCTCACCATGTGAATCACTCAACCGTTACACTCTTTGCCAGGTTCCTGGGCTGATCCACGTCGGTCCCGCGGCCGACGGCAATATAGTAGGCCAGAAGCTGGAGCGGGATGATGTTCAGGATGGGTCCAAAGAAGCCGTATGTTCGCGGCACGCGGATCACGTAGTCGACAATCTGGCCGATTTCCGTGTCGTCTTCGTTGGCCACAGCGATGACCCTCCCCTTCCGTGCCTTGACTTCCTGAATGTTGCTCACCACCTTCTCGTAGATAGCGTCCTTGGGCACAATGACCACCACCGGCATATTCTCGTCAATAAGCGCGATCGGTCCGTGCTTCATCTCCGCCGCGGGATACCCCTCCGCATGGATATAGGAGATCTCCTTCAACTTCAACGCACCCTCCAGCGCGACCGGAAAGTTCGCGCCGCGACCCAGATAGAGGAAGTTTTTCGCGTCTTTGAACTCGTTGGCAATCGCTTTGAGCTCTTCCACCGTCTGGAGTATCCGCTCCACCTTCTCAGGCAAGGCACCGATCTCCGCCGCCAGAACTTTTCCACTCTCATGAGACATCCCCCTCGACCGTGCGAGGAGAAGCGTGACAAGAGCAAGTACGGTGAGCTGGGAGGTGAAGGCCTTAGTGGATGCCACACCGATCTCCGGACCGGCGTGAATGTAGACCCCCCCGTGCGATTCGCGGGCTATGCTGCTCCCCACGACGTTGACGATCCCGAGAACGGTGGCGCCTTTTGATTTTGCCTCCTTAAGCGCGGCCAGCGTATCGGCTGTCTCCCCGCTCTGGCTGATCAGGAGCACGACGTCGTCGATGTTCACGACCGGATTCCGGTAACGAAACTCCGATGCGTACTCCACCTCCACAGGAATCTGGGCGATCTGCTCGAGCATGTACTCACCCACAAGGCCCGCATGCCATGAGGTGCCGCATGCGGTGATGAGAATACGCCGCGCGCTCAGCAGTTTTCCCATAACGTTTTGCAGCCCGCCGAGCTTGACGTTACCCTCATCCACCAGCAGGCGCCCACGCATTGCGTTCCGGATGGTCTCCGGTTGCTCACTGATCTCCTTCATCATGAAGTGATCATACCCACCCCGTTCGATCTGGGTCAACTCCAGGGAAACCTCCTGCACCATCTTCTCCACTTCCACGTCATCAATCGTCAGGGTCCGGATCTTCTCACGGGTGATCTCCGCGAGCTCCCCGTCCTCCAGATAGACAACGCTTCGCGTGTGCTCCACGATCGCGGAGGCATCAGATGCCACCAGGTTTTCCCCGTCACCGACACCGATGATAAGAGGACTCCCCCTTCGGGCAACAACGATCCGGTCGGCCTGGTCAGCGGACATTACCACAAGCCCGTATGTGCCTTCGACCTCTGAGAGCGCAAGGCGAACGGCGGAGCAGAGCTCGCCTGTCTTCCTGTACATCACGCCGATGAGATGTGCCAGAACCTCCGTGTCCGTCGCACTCAGGAATGTGTGTCCCTCGCGAAGGAGTTTGGTCTTTATGGCATTATAATTCTCAACGATGCCGTTATGGATGACGGCGACCTTCTTGTCGGCATCCCAGTGGGGATGTGCGTTTGTATCGTTCGGTTCACCGTGGGTCGCCCAGCGTGTATGCCCCATTCCGGCGGTCGAACTCAGATTCCCGTCAAACGCCCCGAGTTCCGCCGCCAGATCGGCAACCTTCCCCGCCTTCTTCCAGACGATGAGCTCCCCCTCTTTCTGCAGCGCAATACCGGCCGAATCGTACCCCCTGTACTCAAGCCGTCGGAGCCCTTCAAGTAGGATCGGCACGCAATTCCGCTTGCCAATGTACCCGACAATTCCGCACATGTGTTCCCCGGGCAACTGTGGTAAATAACACGAATTTACAGAAAATGGGTCACAAGGTCAACGAACTGGATCACAGAGATCGGTATCAGTGAGTCAGCTCAGGCGGGATTTCAGCCCGATAACCGCCATCATTCGCCCGGATTTGTCCCTGTCACGCCGGTACGAATGAAAGAGGTCAGGTCGGCAGATGGTGCAGTAGGGGCTTACTTCGATCTTTTGGACAGAAACGCCGGCGCCACAAAGTTGGTCAAGGTTGGAACGCTTCAGGTCTACGTAGAGTGTCCCCTTCGCCCCGCGGACAAACCGCTTGTCAAAACGGGAAGCAACATCTTCTCCCACCTGATAACAGCATACGCCTGCAGCGGGTCCCAGAAACGCCAGAGTATCACCGGGTGAAGATCCAAATTCCTCTTCCATCGCGCGTAGGGCCACCAGTGCAATCTCTGAAGCTGTCCCCTTCCATCCGGCATGAATTCCTGCAACCGCCCGTGCAGCGGGGCTATAGAGAAGAATCGGAACGCAATCTGCGTGAGAGACCGTGAGAAAAACACGTGGGGTATCTGTTATCAGAGCGTCGCATTCCGGGTAGACGCCCGGCTCTGTCACCCGGCGGACGGTGCTGCTGTGTACCTGCTGCGGGGAGGCCAACTCCGCAAGCCCGATACCATGCCCCCCGACGAGCAGCTCCCTGTTCTTCTCGACATTCTCTTTTTCGTCACCGACGCTGTACGAAGTATTCATCCCCAGGGGCATCGGACTGACACCGCCAGTTCTTGTGCTGAGGGCTGCTGCGATTTCCCGCCGGGAATGAAAGATGGCCGGTCTCATGGTGTGCGGTACTGTTCTGTTATTCACTCCAATGAAGACTCGGTCACGGGAAGAGTGACAAGGACGGTTGTCCCCTTCCCGGGTTCGCTTTCGATCGCGATCGTTCCCCTCAGATCGTCAATGGTCTTCTTCACAATCGCAAGCCCGAGTCCCATTCCCTCAGTCTTCGTCGAGAAATTCGGCTGAAACAGTCGTGTCCTCACCTCTTCAGGAATCCCCGGCCCGTCATCCTGCACCGTCACCAGGAGGCGACTCTCCCGAAGTTCGGTGGTGACAATGATATGACCCTTCCCACCCATCGCCTGGATCGCGTTTCGGACTATGTTGATAAACGCGCGACGCAGCTCACCCCGATCCGCCAGAACCTGCGGCACGTCATACGAAAACCGGACATCAAACCGCACTTCCTCGTGCTGAGCGAAGAGCTGAACGACCTCCTGCAAAACATCGTTGATGTGACAGAGTGCAACCTTCCTCCTCGGCATCCGGGCAAACGTCGCGAATTCCGATGCAATACGGCTGAGCGCGTCAATCTGTTCCATGACAGATTGCGTGACAGCTTCGAGCACTTCCCCGAAACCGTCTATCCCGTCTCTGTACGTCTGCCTGAGGTGCTGGACCGATAACTTCATGGGAGTGAGCGGGTTCTTTATCTCATGAACGACCTGTCTTGCCATCTCATTCCACGCAACTTCGCGCTCGTATCGGATCAGTTCTTCCCTGTTCCGCTTCAGATCACGGGCCATCGCATCAAACGACTGCATGAGTTCTCCTATCTCATCTGCGGCCCCGCCCTGCCCGTCGCTGACACTGACGTCCAGATTTCCTCGGGCGATCTGCCGCATCGCCCCGGTCAACCTCTGTATCGGTGCGGCGATCCTGTTCGCAAAGACGATCGCTATCAGTATGACTGAAAGCACAACCAGAGCGAACGCCCCCAGGAGAAGGGCGTTCCGAGTGTTCATTTCCTCCTCAACTCCGTCACTCCTCTGGAGCGTGGGTACCGATACGACGCCAACCACGATGCCGTCCCCATCCACCACCGGACGATACCCCACAGCGTACTCAAACCGTCCGATACGCTCCGTCTGCACATGAAAACGCCGTCCCATCAACAGGACACTGGCGTAGGCGTTCCCGTTCATCCTGCGGTTCAGGATTCCGGCCTCATACAAATCCGGCCTACTCGTCACCACGAGCTGCCGCCCGATGTACAGGCTGAAATCCGTGCCGACTTCATCCGCAACGGCCTCCGCAACCGGAGGAGATACCTGCACGACAACATCGTCTTCATCACGCCCGATCCCCATCATGATGTTCGTGGCAACTGCCGTTGTCTGGTCTTCAAGTCGATACTCCGTTATCTCCCGGAGTCTTTCCCTGGCATGGTACCTGCCGTAGAATGCGAACAACACGAGCGGGATAATCGCGGTCACGATGAGCGCCGTCAGGAGTTTTGCGCGAAACGTCAAAACCAACGGCTTCCTCCTCACAGCGCGAACGCCAAGATAGAGCAGACAGAAAACAATAGCAGCAAGGGAGTAGTGAACCATGAGCTTGACAAGGTCCACAATCTCCTGGACAGGTCCGATACCTAGCAGGCTGAGCCCCACCACCTGATCTCCGGCCAGGTCCTTCTTCACGTAGTATGTTGCATACGTTTTCCCGTTGATCTCCTCCTCATGCCAGAGGGCATTCAGATCCGGATCGTGCAGCGCCGCCCTGACCCCGGGCGTTAATTCGTGCCCGATGGGAAATGGACCGGGCCGTGACACCAAAAGGCTTCCACGGTCGTGCTCGGAGATGCCCACCCGCGGCTCAGGAGCTGCCCCGTCAGCCGGTATCCCGGGGCGGAGAATCGACCGGTTCTCCCCCCGGAAGAGCGATTGCTCACCGGCGGTAATGATCACCCGGCCGTAGCCCAACAGGGTACCATCCACACCTGCAATAGGAGTGGAACCCCCGTATGCCTTCAGGACAGTCGCTCCTCCTCCCGCGTCACGAATCAGAATCGTTCTTGCCCCGGCCAGCCTCAGATCCGCATCAAGCTCCGCTGTCAGATCCACTCGTCCGCCGATGGTGAATCGGCTCACCTCTTCACGAAGGGTGTCAGTAATTACAAAAACGGCGGCATACCCTTCCTTGCTCGCGACACTCTTCGCCCACCGGGTGAATGCAAGCCTTCGCAACTCGTCTTCGTCCCCGCCGCGCAATACTAGAACGGTCTCTGGCGATGTGAACAGGTCCAGCGCCTCGCTGACCACGAAACTCAGCCAGTTATCGACCGGCCGGAGCACCTCCGCCGCAAATGTCTCCACCCGCTGGCGGCCCCTCTCGAGAGCATTGGCCTGGAGAACGGGGTAGAGCAGAAGGGCCGAGAAGAGAACCACAATAACCACCGGAACGGGAGCCATGAGAGATCGTGTGCCGGCCAGCTGCCCGGAGAGGTATGAAGCGAAGAGCAATGTCACGACCGTAAAGACCAGCCTGTAGGGGACGGTCAGAAGTGGATTCGGCTGAGAGAGGCCGAACAACACCGATCCGGTCACGTAGAGGAGAGTCAGGATAAGCCAGCCCGTCCCCCTGTCGAAGTATCTGGAGAGGAGGCCGTGCGCCAGAACCGTCCAGAGAACAGAAATGGCAGCCATGCAGATACTCAGGACGACAAGATTTACCCCCAGCACCCCGAGCTCGAAAGTGGGAAACAGGGCTCTGGGATCACGAAACAACAACACGGAATCAAAGACTGCGCTTCGTATGATCGCCGCGTAGCCTCTCATCCCCCAGAAGAGAAAAAACGTCATGCCGGCCGCCAGAACAACCGAGAACGCATGACTCGTCCCCCCTCTTCGAAAACCGAATCGTGAACGGTATGCGGAGATCGCCGGCACCAGCAGCAAGGTGTTCAACGCCACCGCTACCGTTGTGAGACTCATCTCACCGATGGATTTCGAGAGACCACCACCAAACGTGGATGCATAGACCGCAGGGTCAAAAACCCCCGTGTCCACATGGGACGAGGGCATACCAAGCATGAGTAAAGCATACCGACAGACCCAGAGGACGATCGTCAGTGTGGCAAACCGATACAGAGGCGCGGGAATGGAATTCGCTCTCCCCGCAGCCAGAAGAACAACGATCCCGATCGCTAGAGCAAGAAGTCCGGAACGTACCTCGGAATACGATCGCCGCACATCATCCAGATGTGCCTTCCGGAGAGGAGTATCCACCGATACCATTCCCACGAGCGCGCTGTCAATTCCATGGAGCGGGGCGGAGTTGCGTCCCTCCACCCCCGTGGGCTCGACCTCCTCGCCAAATTCAAACTGAATACCGACGCCGATATCCCTGGAGAGCTGAGCGGTAAGACCCTCCCGCTGCATGAAGCGAGTACTCAGCGGGTAGTTCAGCTCGATTGTGCGTCGCACAAGAACGGCCCCGGCAATGAGCCCGTTCTCCCTGACAGGGGTGCAAACAAATAGCTGCGAAGAAATCGGCGAGTGTGTGACGTTCGCCGCGAGACGACCATCGATCGCGAGGGCGACCTCACGCTGCAGATCTGGGCCGCTCGGACCTTCCCACGCAACAAGCTCTCCCGCCTTGTCGTAGATCTCGATCCCCGCATCCTGATCGGCACTCAATCTCGAGGCGAGACGAAAAACCTCAGCACGGTCTTCCGTCCTTCCGGAGAGATACCCGCGGACGGTCGGATGATGTGCCAGCTCGACCGCCAGTCTGCGCACGGACCGTTGGAGGCCGACAAATGCTCTTTTGCCGGCCTCGATGAAGCTGTTCGCCTGCTGGTCGCTGATGCTGTCCCAGCGAGCACCATCGCTGAGAACGACGATCTGCTCAACTCCGAAGCTGAGCAGAAACAGGAGGAGAAGAAACAGAACAGCCGCGATTGACCGCGACCTTTTCTTCTTCCACACCGACCGGGGTATCTTGCGGGGTTTCATGCCGAGGGGGGAGTCAGTAGATGTTGATCTTGGTGATCACCCATCTCTCTGCTACGTAAGAAAGCGACACATACACCTGTGCCTGCCTCTCCGCTCCCTTCACACTGAGGGAAGTGCCTCCTGTGGCGTAGGGGGTTGTCCCGGAGCTGTCCACAGTGGTAAACCGAAAACCGCTCAGGGCATTGTTCCTCAAAAAGCCGTCAAGAAGGTAGTAGACCTGGTCAGCACTGAAGGAACCGCCCTGCTCCTCCGGGAGACTCACGTAGAGCCGTGTCGCCAGATGCTGGGCGAACACCTCAGGGCTGCCCGATACCAGACCCTGCTCAACAGACGTGAAGACCGGGTTGCAGTCGACTGTCCGGTCCCTGCTGGTCCCGGGTGTCAGGGAACTCTTGCTCTGGTTCTGAATCTGGTCGAGGGACTGTGGGGAGTGGGGAAACGCCAGAGTACTACGTGGGGGGCCCTGGTCGTGTACCTGAGCGTGTGCCTCCCGGGGCTGCTGGGCGGCAAAGAAGACGACGCCCGCTGCTATGAGCCAATGCGTGCGACCCATGCTGTGAAGAAAGTACTGTATCCTCATCACAAAGTCAATGAATGAACGACGGAGGAGGGTGCCGTCCATCCCACCACCATTGCCAGCTTCGGTCGGCACCTGACTCCTCCATCGAAGAACAATACCCACCTC
>JBATTW010000170.1:0-8686 GCA_049670805.1 Bacteroidota bacterium | reverse complement strand
CCTTCAACCCGCGGGAATGAAGGCCCGGTAAACAGGCTCGTGGCGGAGCGAATGAAGGGACTCTGCACGGTCGCCGAGCTGATGCAGATACCCGACTCATTCCAGGATGACCTCCTGTACAGTTGGCCCCTTCCCGGCCTCACATACGAGGACACGCAGAACCTACGGCTCACGCTCACCGGCACTTCCCCGGAGACATCTCGCAGCTTGATCCTCAATGCCCACAGCGATGTGGTCCCACCTTCGAAGAACCAGGAAAACGCATTCCAGCCGACCGTCCGTGAAGGGGTGATCTACGGGCGCGGAGCGTGCGACGACAAGGGGCAGATCGCCGTCATCCATCTTCTCCTTTCGACATTGAAGAAGCTGCATCTGCAGCCACGAGGAACTGTTACAGCTGATATCGTCGTGGAAGAGGAAAACGGCGGAAACGGTACCCTGTTCATGACGCGCCGAGCGGTTCACACCGACGGCGCGATCGTCCTGGAAGCTTCGGAAAGGAAGATTTTTGCGGCTGTTCGTGGCGCCGTATGGTTTGAGGTGATTTGCCGCGGGAAGCCCGGGCACAGCGGCCGCGCATCCGATGTGGTCAGCGCCCTGAAAGAGGCGGTGAAGGCAATGAGTGTTCTCGAAGAGTACCATGACAGTCTTCTTGCCGGATCCAGAGGGTTCAACCCGTTGTTCGACGCGTACGAAAATCCGATGCCCGTGACGTTCGGCATGCTGCATGCCGGCGACTGGCCCGCCACTGCTCCAGGGACCGCCTCGATAAAAGGGGTCTTTGGTTTCCTTCCGAATACCAATGTAGAAGCGGTACAGCAGGGGATGGTCGATGTTATCAGGCATTCTCCCCATCAGTATCTTCGTGAGCATTTCGAGATCCTGTTCAACATGCTGAACAACGAGGGGAACGAGCTTCCGGTGGACCATCCCCTTGTGCGAGAGTTGATGGCTGCTGCAAGCGATACCGGTGTGCCGATGGAGATCTCGGCAATGACCGCGGCATGCGACGCATGGCGTTATTCACTCATGAACATTCCGACGGTGGTCATGGGCGCGGGCAGTCTCAAGTACGCCCACTCGAACGAAGAACAGATCGCGGTGGCGGAGATCAAAGAGACTGCAAGAATCTTGCTGAGGTTCCTGGAACGGTGGTGCGGGTTCTCAACGACGTAACGGAGGATCGATGCGAGCACTTGTCAAGACTATGAAGGGGAAGGGGCTAATCCAGCTCAAGGATGTTCCGGCCCCGTCAATTGGAGACTCTGAAGTCCTGATTGACGTGAAGGCCTGCGGGATCTGTGGCACCGATTTGCACATTTATCATGACGAGTTCCCCTATTACCCACCGGTGATACTCGGACATGAGTTCAGCGGGACGATTGCCGCGGTCGGCAGGAATGTCCAGGGTTGGGCAGTGGGTGACAGGGTAGTCGGTGAGCCCCACACGATGGCTTGCGGAGTTTGTGCCCTGTGCAGGACGGGCAACCGGCAGATTTGCCCTCACAAACGCTCCCCCGGCTGGGGTATTGATGGTGCTTTTGCATCGCTCATGCGATGGCCGGAACCGGGCCTTCTTCACCGCATACCCGACAATCTCGATTTTCCGGCAGCCGCCTTGACTGAACCTCTCGCAAACGTTGTGACCGACGTTGTTCTTTCTCAGTCAGTCATGGCCGGCGATGTCGTGGCTGTCGCAGGACCCGGCCCCATCGGCATCATGGCGACGCTCGTGGCCAAATATGCGGGCGCATCTACCGTTATCATTTTCGGAGTCAATGAGGATGAGGAAAGTCGGTTGAGCCTCTGCCGGTCCCTCCCCGCAATCGACCACGTCGTCAATGTTCAGAAGGAGGACCTTGTGGCGCTCGTGCAGGATGTGACGTCAGGGCGCGGGATCGATTTGTTCATCGAGGCCTCGGGCGCACACGCCGCAATGCAGACCGGAGCACAAATCATCAGGAAACTTGGAACGGTTACGGCAATCGGACTGACGGGGAAACCGAGTGTCGAATTCCCCTATGACGCATTCTTAATGAAGTCCGTGCGCTATCTGTTCAATGTCTCAACAAAATACGAGTCGTGGGACCGGGCGATCCGCATCCTGACCACCGGTCTGATTCCTCACGACAGACTCATAAGTCACAGGGGTTCGATTGATCAGTGGCAGGACTTCTTCGATGCTCTTCTAGCTCGGAAGGCACTCAAAGGAATGTTCCTTTTCGGTGAACAGAAACGATAGCGGTACTCGAAGAGGGGTTCACGGCAACAATTGACTTTGCACCAGTGTATGCATCAGTTCCATACACTATCATCATCGGCAATGGGCAAAGTGATAGGTCTGTTATGCTTTGCAGAATGGTACATCGCAAGAACCATTTCCAGAGTGGGTCTGACGGATGTCACCGGAATGATGACGTCCCGGTCTGACTTGATACAATCTATCATATCCTGCACAACAACCGTATGATCTCTGTGGCCAAAGTCCGCGGCTCCGCCAGCACCTGTGGCCTGTGACGAATCACCCAATGTCCTTATCTGCTCATCTTCAGGTCGTTCATCTGTGAATTTCCAGGTCTGGATCTTCTCCCCGATCATTACGGCAGTCCCATGGGTACCATTTATTTCAATCCTAATATCCGTTCCCGGCCAAAGAGCTGTTGAAAGCTGAACAACTCCCTTCGCCCCGCACCTGTACTGTATATGTGCCACTACCTCATCTTCAACGCTGATTCCCGGATGGCCAATGTTTGTCATCCTGGCATCAACGTTGCTTGCCGGACCCACGAGATACTGCAATAAGTCAATGTAGTGAAACCCCTGCGCAACGGTTACGCCGCTACCGCTCTTCTTCTGGCCACGCCATCCGTCAGATGTATAATACTCCTGCGGTCTGAACCATTTCATATAAGCATCCGCGTGCAGGAGTTTCCCAAATCTGCCGGAATCAACCGCAGACTTCATGGCCTGTATCGCCTTCCTGACTCTGCACTGGACGAAACAACCCAATTTCACGGCTTCATTCTTGCAGACATCTATCATTTCATCCGTTTCTTTCAGGCTCATGGCAGGCGGTTTTTCTGTGAGAACATGCTTGCCTGCTTTTGCAGCTTGAATAACAGCATCCGTATGAAGATGATTCGGTGTTGCCACACAGACAACATTGACATTCTTATCTTCGAGCATCTCTTGAAGTGAAGAAAATACCTTGATGGCAAACCTCTCCGCGACCTGCGTGGCTCTTTCCCGGCTGATATCGAAAACCCCTATTGCATTACCGCCCCGAGAATCTCTGATTGCATTTAGGTGAAATGGAGCTACCAGCCCACCACCAACGATGCCAAAGCCAATATTTGTACCCATAAGATATCTTCCACTCAAAATGTTGGGAGCAGCCAGAGTTCCTGTCAAAGACTTGGAAGCACTCTTTCCATAACAGCTAAGCTCTCATCGGCCTGCTGTTTTGTGATCACCAAAGGCGGAGCGACTCTTATTACATTTCCATACATTCCCACCGCACCAACGAGAAGACCGCTTTCTGCACATTCGTCAATCAGGGGTCTCATTACTTCAGGGGCGGGATCTTTTGTCAGTTTATCCTTTACGAGTTCAATTCCCATAACAAGTCCGCGGCCCCGGACATCGCCTACATGCTTGCTGTTATCGGCAATTTGTCTAAGGCCTTTCTTGATGTATTCACCCATTTGAGCTGAATGTTCTACAAGGTTTTCTTTTTCAAAAATCTCAAGAACCGCTATCACCGCAGCACCAGCAATCGGGTTGCCAGCATACGTGCTGCTCATTTCGCCCTCTTTCAGGCACGAAAAAATATCTGTGTTTGAACAAATCGCAGAAACGGCTACACCGCTTCCAATACCTTTCCCAAGGACAACAATATCAGGCTGTATGTCTTCATGCTCCATTGCCCACATTTTACCTGTCCTGCCATAAGAAGACTGGATTTCATCGAGTGTGAAAAGCAGATCGTTCCCTTTTGTCCATTCAAAGAGTCTTTTCAGCCAGCCTTTGGGCGGAAACACAAACCCGCAAGCTCCCTGGTATGGCTCCACAATAACTCCCGCCAGAGAACCCGTTGAATTCGCCGATATGAGCTGTTCAAGATAGTTGAAGTATTTCTTGAATCCTGAGGTTGCGTCACACAAACCCAATTCATCTCTATAAGGATTCGGGTATATCGCACGGATGTTCCCCGGAATTGTGGGGCCGTACTTACGTTTCGGCCCTGCCATTCCGCCAACCGAGGCAGCTCCAGGCGTTCTGCCGTGGAAACCGCCTTCAAAGCTGATAATCTCAAATTTGCCGGTCTTCCTCTTCATTAACCGCAATGAACCCTCTATTGCTTCTGAACCAGTACTTAGAAAGAAGCACCTGTCCAGATGCTTTGGTAAGGCTAATACAAGTTTCTTAGCAGCTTCTATACGGTAGGTGTTGGCGCATTCATAGTTGTTTAGCAAATCCTGGGATGCCTTGTTAATCGCACTTACAAGATGAGGGTGGCAATGCCCGACATTGGTTACTAATACTCCCGATGTCCAGTCGAGGTAGCTGTTGCCGTCAACGTCATTGACCACACAACCGCTTGCGGACCTCCAGACAATCTGAGCCTGATAGCCGACAACGTTTGCTTCATAACTATGCCATTCATTGAAAAGCTCTTTGCTCTTCGGGCCTGGTATCTGTGTCTTTCTCTTAATATCACTCATCAGTATTTCCCTTGTTTACGGTATCAGCACCACACGGTCTCCCAAGCCAAATCATCTTCAAGGTAATCGGGTCAACGACTTTAGAAGTCTTTGCCGTTCAAAACCCCTGTTACAATACCTTTACCCAACTTCCCCTTTGGTCTGATCTGTAGATCGCCTCAACAACTCTCAACACATCGATGGCCTGGTTTATAGTGATAAAAGGTTGTCTGTCTTCGATAATGGAGTCTACAAAGTCGTCCAGATAAGCCTTTCCCATGTAACCGGAATAGCCGGAAACCTTATCCAGATCGAACACGAACTTTCTTGCAGATGAGCCGGATAATTCTTCGCTGTCGCTGTATAATTCCAGAATATCCGTCTGACCCGCACTGCTAGAACCTTGTTCGCCTTCATATCTTGGGGAATAGCTTAACACTCCCTTTGTCCCCTTGATTCCAATATGAAGGTCTCGGCCGTTTGGAAAACAATCCGGCACTATATAGCTGGTTGACAGAACCGCGACAGCGCCTTTGCCAAACTTGAGCAATGCAATTGAGGTATCTTCAATGTCATAGGTGTCTGATGTCTTGGTATTTACCGCGCAGACCTCTTCAACATTGTCCTTGAGTAGATAGCAAAGCAAGTCAATCCAGTGGACACCCAAATTGTACATCGGCCCGCCGCCGGATTTGGCCTTTTCGAGCATCCATTTTGAATTGCCCTTGATATACCTGTCCACTTTGCCTGCAGCCAATCTTGCATCAGCAGTAACAATACTGCCAATCAATCCTTGCTCTATACAGTCTTTCATGGCCTTAACAACCGGATGATACCGCCAGCAATAGCCGGTTGTAATCTTGATCTTGTTTCTCTTGACTGCTTCAGCAATAACCCTGACTTCGTCAACGGTTCGTGCGATGGGCTTTTCTACCAGCAAATGAATCCCTCTGTCGGCACATTTGATCGCCGCATCGGCACAATCGCAATGAGGCAGGAAAACAGCGCCAATATCTATCTCTTCACTATCAAGAAGCTCAACCAAATCTGTATAGCCTTCAATGCCAAAATCTTTGCAGAAGCTATTAAGCAATACCTCATCTTTGTCAAACGCTGCGACGACTTCGGTCTTTGGACAATCCGCAAACAAAGTCATGTAACCTCTTGGATGCAGATGACCAAGACCGATTATGGCTACTTTGAGTGTTTTGGTGTCCACCTAATTCCTTCCTGTGCTACAGAAGTGGTACGCCCAACTCCTTGCCTTTGTCTTCCGCAGAAACACAACGGCATACGTCGCAGGAGTCGTATCAATCGCCAGAGCGAAATCGGCGGCCTTCTTCTTAATACTTTCCATCCTGAGCTTCAAAATGGGTGGGCCTTCCGATATTTGCACCGCCGCTTCGAATCCAGTCGGCAATCCATTCGATGATTTTGCCAATAGGCGCTGATGGATTTCCAAATAGTGAATTCGCTTTTGAGGCATTGTTGAGATACGCCTTGCCGTTTTCCTGGCCGACTATCCTGGCCTCTCTGCCGAATAGCTCACCGAATCTGTTTGCTATCCATCTTACAGACACCAGTTCCGGCCCGGTTATGTTCAGGATTGAACTTGGACTTGCTGCATAGTCAAAACTCCTCAGGACTTGATCGCAACAATCCCCCTGCCAAATCCCATTCATAAACCCCGTCGTTACATCAACCGGTTCATCATTATACACTTTGGTCGCAATATCAACCAGAACTCCGTATCTCAATTCAAGGGCGTAATTTAAACGAATCTGTACGACTCTTGTCCCCTTTTCGGCAGCATAGTAGTCAAAAACTCTTTCTCTTCCAAGACAACTCATCGCATATTCACCAGTCGGACAGGGTGCATCCGTTTCAACGGAGCCTCCCGTATATACATCAACCACTGGATACACACAGCCTGTTGAAAACACTGCTATCTTGGAGTGTATGTACACCTCTGCCACATTGTGAGGAACCATCACATTCGTCGCCCAAGTAAGCCATTCGTTCCCGCTTGAACCGAATTTCCTGCCTGCCATAAACACGACATTTTCAACTTGAGGAAGCTGGCCCACCGCCTTGCGGTCCAGCAAATCGCATTGCAAAGTTCCAATCCCCTTCTCCTCAAGGACTTTGAGTGGATGAACATCTACGGCATAGATCTTCTTTTGCACACCAGCCTCATCTGCCGCCCTTCTGGCCATCAGCGCCTTGGTCGGACCTATTTTGCCGCCGGCACCAATGATCATGATGTCCCCTTCCAGGCCCTTGAAATACTCCATCAGAGACTCGGAGGGACGGGACATGAATTCTTCAAGCTGACTTACCGATTCAAATCTATCTGGTAACCTTCTCAAGTTACTCTCCTTCATCACTTTTTCGTTTTGCTTTGTTAGCGATTGACCGATAGCGGAAGGCAATCACCAACGGAATCAAATCGACACCTAACGGCCGTCAGGCATCAACATGTGTGTGACCGAAATGTACCTTCCCCCTCAACCGGAATCAAGCGCAATCAGAAGGATGGTGCATTTGCGTGGGCTTGGGAGGGCTCGTTGAAGCTCAACGGGTTGGCCGTTGCCATGAAAGTGAGATAAGGTCGAACGACTAAAATGTTGACGCGGGCAAGGTCCTGAGAAATAACCGGCCGTTTTGAGCCAAGAAGGCTGACAAGGAAGTTTCAGAAGTTCTGACCAGCCCATTATCGATGCTTCCCTGGGCATCGCCGCCCGTTTTCCGTCTCCCCCTTGAACCACCTTCCAACACCCACGGTGTCGGCAAACCGTTGACATCTCGCAGAACAGCTTGGACATGGCGCAGGTAAGGAGGGACTGCACACTTGATGTGCCCACCTCGCCGTTTCAGGGCGATTTTGATGACCATCGGGGTTTCGCGGGACCCCCATCCACCCCGCTAAGACTCAGCTGGCAATTCGAGCGTGCGTGTTTGCAGGCAGGACCATAACAGTTCGAAACGGAACGTACGGATAGGCACCCGCGGCTGGGGTAGCCGCGGGTCCAGCAGTTCTCAACTATCCGGCCCTGACTTCTCACCTTAGTCTGCAGTCGCCATTCCTGCTCCGAATAGCGGCTCTCCCCGGCGGATAGCTCTTTTGTCGGTTGGGATCACACCGTTCCATCCAGTCCTCAGGGCGAGATTGAAGGGTTTGACTCTTGCACACCCCTCCCCTATCTTACCGCTTGATTCATCATCCCACACCGAAGGCCCGACAATGGCGAACGCCAGATTGCTTCTCTGCATCCTCCTGTCGATGTCATGTATCTCTCCGCTTGCCCGGCCCCAGGAAAAAGACAGTTCCGGCCCTACGATAGCGCTCCAGTCGAACGTGTATCAGGTCGGCAACAAATGGTACTGCCCGCTGTGCAGGCAGGAGGTCGTCCACGGCGATCGATCTGGATGGGACCTGAGACTCGGTCTCTCCGAATGGCACGACGTCCTGATCGACAAGACGTACTTTGACAAGAAGATCAGATACATCACCGACGAAGAACTGGTCAACTCGCTCAACATCCAGGAGATCGAACCGGCCCTGCGAAAGGCGCTGGACGCAAGGGACTACGACCAGATTTCCATTATCCTGCACGACTATTTCTCGGCCCGCGAAGACAATAACCGGTTGTCATCATACGATGTACAAAACAAGAGGCACTTCATTACCATCGGCGAGTTCCTGCAAGAAGTCCTCCCCGACACCGGTCGGTATCAGGCGATCGTACGTTCAGCTCGGCAGGCCTACACGCCGGAAACAGGCTTTACCCTGCATGGCGTCAACTGGGGGAGGCGGATCGATTTCAATCATCACTATCCCCACATCTCGAAATGGGGCGTCCACTATCTCTCGTTCATCAACGATCAGATCAATCACTACCTGTTGACGCGGGATCCCGGCATCGCCCGGGCATTCGATGATCTCTTCAATCAGTGGTACGACCAGATGGATAGTGTAAAAC
>JBATTW010000169.1:0-1867 GCA_049670805.1 Bacteroidota bacterium | reverse complement strand
GTGCTATGCGGTATGGACCCCTGATCTCCCCACCGAGGATTACTACGAGGTGTTTGTGTACATCCCTTTCAGCAACGCAACCTCTGCCGCATACCGCGTCCGTCACGCCGCGGGCGAGGAACTCGTTTTTGTGAACCAGAAAGAGTTCAGGGAGAGCTGGGTCTCGCTCGGGACGTTCTGGTTCGAGGCGGGAGGCGGAGGTTACGTCAGACTCGGTGACAAAAGCAACGACGCCGGCCAGGAGATCATCTTCGACGCGGTTCGATGGAGCCGCAGGGAAGCTCCCGTGGCTGTCGAGCCGGCTGAAGGGGCGAAACAGCCTTCAGCGTTTGCTCTCCATCAGAACTCCCCGAATCCCTTCAACCCCTTGACCAGGATCAGCTACGCCCTGCCTTCGGAGTCCAGGGTGACTCTGGAGGTGTACAATGCGCTGGGGCAGCGCGTCGCTACGCTGGTGACAGGTAGCCGGGGGCCCGGTCTGCACAGCGTTCTCTGGGATTCCGGCGAACATCCTTCGGGGGTCTACTTCTACAGGTTGAGGGCGGTTGAGAGAGGGGGCGGGCAACTGTTCACGCACACAAAGAAGATGGTGCTGGCCCGGTAGGGACGTTCCGGTCAGGGCCTCTCGTACAGGAGGGGGTTCAGCGGGCTGGCCGCGACATCACCGGGTTTCTGCCCGGGATGGAAGACAACCATGTCCACCTTCCTGAAATCCGTATCCGGCTCCAGGAGCCGTGTCCCATCCGCATAGTAGATGACGGTGATCACCTTGCGCACGAGACGACTCCGGTTGGGATGGGTGGCATGAACCGACCAGCCCGCATGAAACGTAGCGTCACCGGCGGCCAGATCATGGCTCTCGACAGGGTAACCACGCTCGGAGATGATCTCTTCGAACCTCCTGTGAGATTCTTCGGAAAGCGAGCCGCTCACCAGCTGACCTTCCCTGTGGGAACTACCGGCGAACATCATGGTCCCCATCTCCCTGGTCTGATCCAGGAGCGGCATCCACATGGTGATCGTGTGCCTGGTATCGAGCGGCCAGTAGAACTGATCCTGGTGCCAGGGTGTCCCTCTTCCACCGGGGGGTTTGTAGAGAGCCTGGTCGTGATAGAGTCGCACACCATCCACGCCCATGAGATCCGCTGCGATCTTTGCGAAACGCCTTGCAAACACAAACCGTTTTGCCGTTTCGCTCATTCTCCAGACATTTGTGACTTGCTGGAACAACGCGCTGTACTCTTCGATGCGACCTTGGGAGTCCTGCCTGGAAAGAATCTCCTGGAGGGCACCTTCGATGGACGGAAGGTGCGCGCTGATTTCATCCGGGGTGGCGACTCCCCGCAGAAGAATGTGACCTTTGCGCTGGTACAGCTCGGTCTGTTTTTCCGTGATGGGGTACTCGTTTTCGAGGGCGTGTGGGCTTGGCGAATCGGTTTTCATGGGTGACCTCGTCTGAGAAAATATACATCTTCCCCCGGAGGAGCACAACTATGAAGATCCCGCTCATCGCAATACTCCTCGCCCTGGCGCATGCTGCTCAGGGGCAGAGCTGGATCCGTGTGAACCAGCTCGGCTATCTTCCGCACTCGAAGAAGATCGCCGTGCTGGTCAGCACCGACACCTCACTTGTACCGCACTCCTTTGAGCTCCGGGACAGACTCACCGGCCTTTCGGTGTGGAGGTCGGATTCTCTTCTTCCATCCGGCCCGTACGGTCCGTTTCGGTCCACCTATCGTCTTGATTTTTCCGGCTTCACAGATCCGGGCGCCTACATTGTCCGTCTCGGAGAGATTCAGTCACCTCCGTTCCGGGTGGACTACGATGTCTATGATGGAACGGCCGATTTTCTGCTGCAGTATATGCG
>JBATTW010000168.1:0-3685 GCA_049670805.1 Bacteroidota bacterium | reverse complement strand
GAGGGTGGGTTTCCAGCCAAGAAGCATCTGGATGCGTTCCACTACATCCAGCGCGAGAACTTCAACATCACGATCCACGCGGGGGAGGCGTTCGGGAAAGAGAGCATCTGGCAGGCGATACAGTGGTGCGGGGCGCACAGGATCGGGCACGCAACCCGGCTGGTCGAGGATCTCGGTTTCAGCAGGCGGGGCAGGAAAAAACTCGTCACAATGGGGTACCTGGCGCAATATGTGCTGGACAAACGCATACCGCTGGAGATCTGCCTCACGAGCAACGTGCACACGGGGGCCGTCCGTTCGGTACGCGACCATCCTTTCGGCCTTCTCTACAGGTACCGCTATCGGGTTACGCTGAATACCGACAACCGTCTGATGAGCAACACCTCCATGACAAAAGAGTTCGGGACGGCCACGAAGGTGTTCCACTTGAACCTGGACGACCTCGAGAAACTCACCATCAACGCTATGAAGAGCGCGTTTATTCCGTACAGCCGGCGTATCGGGCTCATTTACGATGTCATCAAGCCCGGATACGCGAAGGCGCGGCGGCGCTTGAAACGAGCAGCGTAGCGAGCAATGAATCTCTATCTCATACGCCATGGGGAAGCCGTTCGGATCGGGGGTGCGATCACCCGTGACGCCGACAGGGTCCTGACACCGGGAGGGGAGGAGGACGCGCGCCGGGTGGGGAAGGCGCTCGCACGGATAGACGGTTCGGCGCGTCTTGTCCTGACAAGCCCCCTCATGAGGGCTGTCCAGACCGGGCGGCTTGTCGGTACCGCATTCGCGACGGCCCCGACCGTTCAGCCCTCCGAGCTTCTCGTCCCGGGGTTCCGCCACAAAGCGCTGCTGGAGGAGCTTGCCGGCCTCCCGGTCGGGGGGAGTGTGGTGGTTGTCGCGCACCAGCCGGACCTGACACAGCTCATTTCGTGGCTGATCGCCGACGACTTTTCCGCATCTATCGTGATGGCTCCGGCGGCGGTGGCCCACGTGAGCATCGCTCCCCCGCTTCAATCCGGTGAGGCGATGCTTCGATGGCTTCTGACGCCCGAGATTGTCCAGACGTTTGTTCCGTAGACCTACAGGAGGGGAGTATGAACCTTTCCGTTGTGAAGATCGAAAAACCGGCCGACATGAATTTCATTCTGGGGCACGCGCATTTCATCAAGACCGTGGAGGACATCTACGAAGCGATTGTCCAGACGAACCCCGCGATGAAATTCGGTGTTGCCTTTTGCGAAGCGTCCGGGCCAACGCTCGTGCGTTCCACCGGAAACGACGAACCTCTCATCAAGCTCGCGCAGAAGAACGCCATGGCGCTCTCTGCCGGGCACGCCTTTGTCGTCTTTATGGAGAAGGGGTTCCCCGTCAACGTCCTGAACGCCATCAAGATGGTACCCGAGGTGTGCAGGGTGTTCTGCGCGACGGCGAACCCGACAGAAGTCGTCGTCGGCGAAACGGAGCAGGGGCGCGCTATCCTGGGGGTCTTTGACGGATACAAGACGAAGGCCGTGGAGACAGAGAAAGATGTCGCAGCCCGCAAGGAGTTCCTGCGGACAATCGGCTATAAACAGTAGAGGAAATTCTGACATGGCGATGGCGGAGCCTCGCTCCACCACATCGGGATGGCGAACGTCGCCCGGCGGCCATCGATTCCATATGACGGGCTGTACAAGCTCGTGCGCCGGGAGTGCGGGATTGTAACCCGGATCGTCCCTGAAAACGGTGTGAACTGCAACCGGATCTCGACGCATATCTATGACTCCCCCTGAACAGTTTCTCTGGAGGTCGAACCATGAGTGGAATCATATCACTTCCAACCCTGCGATCCACCGTGACCGGTTTCGTCCTGCTCGCGCTCTCCGGGTGTGAAGCCCCGGGCGACGGTGGAGGTGAGAGTGCCCCCGGGCAGGAAAAGACCGTCATAAAGACCGCCGATGTGATCGGGCCGTACAGCCCGGGTGTGAACGTCGGCAGACTCCTCTTCGTCTCCGGCCAGATCGCGCTGGATCCTGAGACCGGTGAACTGAGAGACGAGAGCATCGAGGCCGAAACGCGTCAGGCTCTGGCCAACCTCTCGGGGGTCCTGGATGCGGCCGGGTATGACGCGTCTCACGTCGTGAGAGCAACTGTCTACCTGACGGACATCGGGGATTACAAGCGTGTGAATGCGGTCTACGCCGATTTCTTCCCGGACGGGAGCTATCCCGCCCGTGTTGCAGTCGAGGTGGCCAGGCTGCCCGCGAATGCCAGCGTGGAGATATCCGCTATTGCGTACAAATAGTTTCCGGTCGTCACCTGTCATTCGGCGGACCGTGTGGACCGCCCTTTTCGTCTGCTTCTCCATCTGGATGATGCAGTGCCGTTCAGAATCACCCGAAGCGGGACCACCCGCGTGGACGCAGGAAGAGGCGAAGAGAATAGCGCAGAGCGTCCTGATTGTGGATACACACATCGACGTTCCTATGCACCAGCTGGGGCAATGGAAGGATATCTCCGCCCGGGTGAGAGATCGGGACTTTGATCTCGTGCGCGCGAGGGAGGGGGGGCTGGATGTGGTGTTTATGGCCATCTATATCCCGGCAAGATTGGGGGAATCCAGGAAGGGGAGGAAGCGGGCCGATGCGATGATTGATCTCGTGGAGCAGATGGCTGCTGACTGGCCTGGACAGTGTGAGCTCGTGCGATCGGTGGGGGAGGTGCGCGAAGCCGCCGGGAGGGGGAAGGTGCTTCTGGCAATGGGGATGGAAAACGGCGCCCCGATGAACGGGGACCTGGCCAGCCTACGTCATTTCTATCGCCGGGGCGTGCGCTACGTAACACTAACCCATATGAAGGCGAACCATATCTGCGATTCGTCCGGCGACCCCGCGCGGCCATGGAACGGTCTTAGCCCCTTCGGCCGCACTCTTGTGGAAGAGATGAACAGGCTGGGGGTAATGATCGATGTGTCACACCTTTCCGACAGCGCCTTCTACCAGGTCGTTCGGCTTTCCAGAGCGCCGGTGCTGGCATCGCACTCTTCCTGCAGAAGCTTTACGCCGGGCTGGGAGCGGAACATGAGCGACGAGATGATCCGTGCCCTTGCCCTCAACGGTGGCGTCATACAGCTCAATTTCGGATCCGAATTCCTCACAGCGGTGGCCCAGCGGTATCCGGATTCTGTCAAGCGGCACGTGAGAGAGGTTGCCCTTGTTCAGGGCTGGAGACCAGGCGAGAAGGAATCTGAAGACTACGAGAGACAATACCGGACGGAACACCCGTTTCCGTATGCAGCGCTGGCGGACTTCGTAGACCATGTTGACCATGTCGTAGAGCTCGTGGGGATTGACCATGTAGGGCTGGGCTCAGACTTTGAAGGGGTGAGTGACACGTTGCCGGTCGGTCTGAAGGATGTGTCACAGTATCCGAACCTGGTACTGGAGCTCCTCAAGCGTGGCTACTCGGAGGAGGAGATCGCCAAGATCTGTTCGGGGAACCTGATGCGTGTCTGGTCAGCCGTGGAGGCCTGTTCCGGTCAGGAGGTGAATCGCTGATGCCTGAAAGAAAGGATCCAAGGGAGATCAGGGCCCCTCGTGGCACGGAAATCGTTTGCAGGGGCTGGATTCAGGAAGCGGCGATGCGGATGCTCATGAACAATCTCGACAGGGAAGTTGCGGAGAAGCCCGAGGAGCTGATTGTGTAC
>JBATTW010000167.1:0-2257 GCA_049670805.1 Bacteroidota bacterium | reverse complement strand
CTTCTGAGCCGGTGGTGATTCTCAGGTCCGCGACAAGGCTGTCACCCGGATCAAAAGTGGTAACAATGGAATCAACCGGAGTTCCCAGGTGAAGAAGTTGATATGACCATCCAGCTGCAACCTGAACTCCCACGGCTTCAACTCGCAGATCAATGGGGACACTGTTCCGGTTGTGTATGACATGACTCTTTGTGTATACCGTATTCAGATCCACCAGTTCTCGCTGCACGCCATCAAATTGAATAGAGTGTGTGGGCAGGTTGATGTTAGCCTGGATAACTTCCTTCGTGGTGTTTGACTGAAGCCAGGAAACCGCAGCCAGGTCCTCCACGCGCCACCATTCGGCGACAGGGCATGAAAGGGAGTATTTCAAAGTGTCCCCTGTTGTGAGAGATGTTATGGGGATGCCGGTGGCGGCCGGTAGCATCTGCCTCATCACATCCGGAAACACTGTCTCACCGTTATTGCCGGGAGGGGTGCTGTAGACCACCATCCGCTCGATGACCGCCGTGAAGAGGACCAGGCTCGTCTGCTTCACCGCTCCCCTTCCTATAACGGTAACATCCACCTTGACCGAATCGGAATCTGCCACAGCCTGAACGGTAATGTCCAGCAGGTGCGGCGATTGGAGCCGGTCCTTCATAATGGCAACCATCGAACCCGGATCTGATGGAACACCATGGTTTACACCATCCTGCAGGTAGTTGGGCACTCCGTTGATACCGTAGTAGTTGATCCGATTCCTGTTGTCCGGTGTGTTGACGGTGTACATAGGGTCAAAACCCGGCCACCAGGCGTGGTACCGGACCGAGACTACATCTCCGAAATTGGACTCAAAGAACGATTGCAGCGCGGGATTGTTCGCGGCGCACGGAGGACAGCTGGCGTTCGTTGCCTCCTCCATCAAGACGACACGTCGCCCCTGGCCAAACAGGAGTGACACGCTGGCGATCAGAAGCGCTGCGAGATACAGTACCTTTCGTCCCATACTCTCTCCTCCTTACTCGAATGTAGATCCTGATTGATAGACAACTCTGGTCTGTGCGTGCTGAATAAAGGCCACCGTGTGAAGATGATCGGTGTTCCATCCCTGATTGACGGGGATGGTGCGTGAGTATTGCTCCGTCCCACCCACGTTCTGCGGTCGGAGGGGCTCACCCGTATTCGAGGGGAGCATTGCCCTCATGACATCGGTGAAGCGGGTCTCTCCGTTTGATCCGGGCGGGCTGGGAAAAGTAATCTCTGTCTCAGTGATGACTGTCTGAAGAACAAGATTCCGGTAGTCGAGCCCTGTCGTGTCAATCGTCTCCACGCTGACGGCAATGTTGTAGATACCGCCGACTACGCTGTCCCGGACAGATATCTTGAATCTCGCAGGCTGCAGCAGTGCAGCATCGATACTGGCTTTGATGGCTGATGAATCGGTGCTCGTGGGACGGTCTACCCCGTCAACGATGGTGGTTGGGGCAGCCAGAATCTGATAGTAGCTCATCCTGGAATCACAATCGGGGCGGTTTGCCACATAGAACGGATCGCTGGGGGAAGGAAAGTTCGTGGCATACTTGACGACTGCAACTTTTGAACGTCCGTATGTCCCGCTGACAAGCGCTTCCAGAATGAGGTTCGAGGCGACACAGGGATTGCAGCTCACGTTTGAGAAGTCTTCGATCAGTACCACCCTCTGTTCCGCCTGTGCCAGTGTGAATGCCGCTTCGGTGAGAGAGTCGCTCCCTACGCGCACTGTCTGGGCATCTGAGAGAAAACCGTCTTTTTGCAGGCCAACCAGGTGTGCGCCGACCGAGGCTGTCAGCGTATCGGGCGTCAATCTCCCGGTCTCCGTACCGTCCAGAAAGATTCTGGCATCGGAGACGTTCGCCGTGACCAGAATCCTGCCTGTGCCTGGGATAGGATTCTCCGGCGTAACGGGCGGGTTTGTGTTGCAGCCTGCGAGAAAAAGGATCCAGATCGCGGGCAGACAGCATAAAGATGCAACAGCCCCGGTATGAGAGAGTTTTGACATACCAGACCTATGACCGGATCCTTGGAAGGTCCAGCCTCAGAAGTTCACTGCTTTCTGGGAGAGAACGGTGGTGTCTACAATATAGGAAAAAGGGGTCGGAATGTTCACATTATTTTAAGTTTGTATCAGGTGATATCTTCGGTGTTTTTGGGTATTTTCTGACCATCGATATCGGAGGTGTCTCATGCTCGACAAAAGTCTTGCCCAACGTTTGAAGTCCAAGTCGGTGAAACAGTC
>JBATTW010000166.1:0-2248 GCA_049670805.1 Bacteroidota bacterium | reverse complement strand
CAATGTGACACCCGACGTCTTCGAGCTTTTCAAGGACCGCTGAGAGATGGTCGGACCTAACACCCTCGAGCTGGAGCGACCCACCCGTAATGGCACCAGCGACAAGAAACGTGCCCGCCTCGATCCGGTCAGGAATGGTATCTGCGTCAGAGGGATGGAGCGCATCGACTCCATCTATCTCCAGCCGGTTTGTACCGACTCCTTCAATCTTCGCCCCCATGTTCACGAGAAACTCCGCAAGGAACGTAATCTCGGGTTCTATCGCCGCGTTTTCAATAATGGTTGTTCCCTTTGCCAGAACCGCTGCCATCAGAACGTTTCCCGTAGCCCCGACACTGGAAACATCAAAGTGCACCAGATCCCCGGTGAGCCCGTGGGCCCGGGCAACAATGTATCCACCCTCCAGATCGATTTCCGCTCCCAGCTTCCGCATCCCTTCGATGTGGAGGTTAACTGGTCTGGGTCCCCAGGCACATCCGCCCGGAAGCGACACCTTTGCCTGGCCAAATCGGGCCAGGAGCGGGCCCAGCACGTAAATCGAGGCGCGCATCTTCTTCACATGCTCATACGGCGCTTCAAACCCGGAGATCCTGCTCGTGTCAATCGAAAGAACATGGTCGTCGAGCTCGATCTCCATGCCCATTGTTCTGAGCAGTATCGACATCGTGTGAACATCCCGCAGACCCGGCGTGTTCTTGAAGCGAAAAACACCGCTGGCGAGCATCGCTGCTGGCATTAGCGCCAGCGTCGCGTTCTTCGCTCCGCCGATCGCAATGGTCCCCCGAAGAGGCCTGCCTCCGCGGATGACGAATTTGTCCACTTTTGTAGCCCGTTCAGATAGGTGGTAGAAAGCCGAGCGCGTACCGTACGAACGCGATGAAATGTGCCCAAAAACAGAGGGAAAATCAATTGCGCGGGGAGTACAGGGAAAACAGCTTGGAGGCGAAATCAGCGAGGAAACATCACTCGTACACGGGCGAGGCACCGTATTTTCCAGCTGCCCACAGCGTCAGGATCGTGGTTATGCCGGCGATGGCCCTCTTCTCATCCTCCTCGTGGATTACCAGGCCATACGTGTCAGCAACGAAGTGCATGCTCTGGAGAACCTTGAACGCGCTGTGCCGGTTGATGTCGCCATGCCAGTAGTCAACTTGATCCAGAATCACATGTTCGTGCCGCCGGAAAAATTCGCCGAACGAAATGACCTTCCTGCTCAGCGAGGTGCGTGGCTTGCAGATCGTCATGAGATCGCTCAAATACTGATCCCAGAGACGTGAGAGGCTGCGGTTTTCTGAACGCCTCAGATAGCGCGCGCGGTTAACCGAGAATTTTGCTTTCGTTCTTACTCGTGAACGAGGAACGACAGGATGGAAATCGTAGATGGTCTCCCAGTGTTCCTTGTCGTATTCATCCTGCTCAGAATAGACCCATCGGTTCTTCAGTTCACTCCACGTGAGGATCGTCAGCACCGCATCGTCGTGACTGTCCAGGAGGATGAACTTGCCCGCTTCAGCCTTGACGACCGCAACCCAGTGGCTCCACTCGAACACACAGAGCAACGCCGGGATCCCGCGTCGCAGATGCCGAACAAGTTCACGTCGCGCCGCTTCGGGCTCATGCCGCCGGACCATCATCAAATCACAGCCGAAGGCGCCTGCGGCCCGGGCCAGTTGAACGTCATCGGTCCCGTGAAGAGATCGTGTGCCCGCGACCCTGGTGAGTGTTTTCTCTTCGGCAAGTATCCCCAGAGCAATCAGCGCGTGTTTCAACGCGAAGGGTCCGCACTGCCAGAGGTTTGGTTGTGGGTGAATGCCCATTTCCGGGGTGTGGTTGACTGAAGGCACACAAAGCTAGCCAAAGATTGTCCAAATAGCAACTTGCCTTGCCTCTCTGGAAAATCTTGCGGATATTCTTTCGGCAACGGAACACTCTGAATCATGCCAAAAGAAAAGAAAACGTCTGTCGCTGTTTTGTACAATCACGTCGGCGAAGACGAATACGAAAGAATCCGGACTGTCGATCCGTCAACACTCGACTTCAAGCCTGAATACAACATTCACGTCTCCACGATTCAGGAAGAGTACGACGCTATCGTGAACGCGCTCCGGACCGAAGGGTTTCGCGCTCGCGCAGTCAATATCCAGGAGAATCTCAAAAAACTCGAATCTCTCCTCAAGCGAAACCCCCCGGACGTTGTTTTCAACCTCATCGAATACTTCCATGACGAATCGAAGCTGGAGGCCATGAT
>JBATTW010000165.1:0-3745 GCA_049670805.1 Bacteroidota bacterium | reverse complement strand
TACTAGCCCTTTTCTGCACGCGTGAAGCATTGATGTGCACCCCTCCACAAGTTGGATTCTGAGTCGGAGGAAACGCCTGACGAAGGAAGCAAGGAAAAGAATCGTGAGGGTGGTGAAGGCGCTGGTTGAGTAGGTGCATCCAGAGTGAGCATTCTCTATCGCGCTGTTGGACATGTTTCAAACATCGATGATCCACTGGCGTATGCAGACCATCTGTTCTTCGGGAAGGGACTCTCGGCAGAGTACGGAAAACTGCTGTACAAGGACCAGACACAAGGCTTCTCGTGGGACATGCCGAGATAGGGGAAGGCATCCAGAGCAGGGGTCTGCTTCCCTCGTTACGATTCGGGTGCTTGACAAAGGGGTTCTTCTTTGGCAAATTTCAACAGTAACGCTCTTGTAAAGCGGACCTTGATATTCTCACCCGCTCAAGATGCCACGGGATCTCCCGGACCAAGGGGCTCCTCTGTCTTGTAGACCTTCAGATGGGGAAAGGAACACGCTCAATTCTTACCAATGATATCGAACCGTAGATTGTTCTTCTCTACTAACCAGGAGGGTAGACTTGTCAGAAACTGAGCAGGGTGCAACGCTGCTGCTATCATGCGCCGACAGGAGGGGGCTCGTGTCCCGAATTTCCCACTTCATTTTCGAGCGTGGCGGCAACATCATTGATCTGAGCGAACATGTTGATTCCGACGAACGACAGTTCTTCTTGAGAGTTGCCTGGGACATGGCAGGCTTCTCGATTGCGCCGGACAACCTTAATGATGCGTTCGCGCCGCTCGCAAAGGAATTTGACGCGCGCTGGAAGATCAGGCTGAATCACAAGAAACATCGGCTTGCGATCTTTGTCTCGAAAGCCGACCATTGCCTACTCGAACTACTCTGGCGTCACAGTCTTGGCGAGTTCAACGCTGATATCTGTCTTGTGATTTCAAATCACGAAGTACTAGCTCCACTCAGTGAACGATACAACGTACCTTTTCGCGTCTTCGGAATAACGCCTGAGAACAAGTTGCATCAGGAGCAATTGGAGCTCGAATTACTGCAGAGGGAGGAAATCGATACAGTCGTGCTGGCACGTTACATGCAGATTCTCTCTCCGGAGTTTGTTGAAAGGTACCCCAATGGGATTATCAACATTCACCACTCGTTCCTACCTGCGTTCGCAGGCAGCAATCCATATAAGCAAGCGTACGAGCGAGGTGTAAAGATCATTGGGGCTACAAGCCACTACGTGACAGAGGATCTTGACGAAGGACCGATTATTTCACAGGACATCAGCCACATAACGCATCGAGATTCGCTGGAGGATCTTGTCCGCAAGGGGAGGGATCTTGAACGGTTGGTGTTGGCTAGAGCATTGCGAGTTCACCTGGAAGATCGAGTTCTCGTCCACGGAAGGAAGACCATAGTTTTCGATTGAGAGCATTACGCGGCCCCGGGGCGTGCGCCGGGTAACTATGAAGGGCGATGTGAAATGCACTCTGGCATCGCGCATTTTTTGATCTTTCCGGGCGATGCCATTCAACTTCAGGATGCGGGTGAGGAAGGCTAGGGCTTCTTTTCGGTCTTCAGCTCGTGGCGGGGGAATTGATATCTTACGATCCTGGCACATATTTCTGTTGTTCGGACCTCAATCGATGGAGAAGCTCTTTGTTGACAGGATAGAGACGTATCAGTCCCAGCGAGATCAGCGAGATCAGTGGGCCGACCAGTAACGTCACCCCGCAGAGCTTCCATACTACCTCCGGACGCTGCACAACTCCCAAACCCGCTTCGAAACCCACCAGGGTGAGGAGGTATCCGCTGATCAACAATCCGATGGACATAGCGCACTTTTGCGAAAAGGTGAAGACAGCCGCGTATGCGCCGTCCCTGTTGATCCCTGTTTTGATCTCATGGATCTCGGAAACGTCCGCCATCATGGACGTTGCGGTGGGGAAGATGACGCCGTTGCCTAGCCAGTAGAGTCCTTGAAAGACCACGAAAATGATGAATGCGTACGGAATCGTCCAGGACATCACGGTCACCGACTGACCGGGGGCAAGTACCTCCGACAGAAAGAGCCCCGCCAGGATAAAATTGCTGCCAATGCTCACGATCCCCCCGAAATAGACAGCCCCCTTCTTCTCCAGTTTCCTTGTCAACAACCCTCCCGCGAGCGCGCCCGTAGCGAACCCGACCATGGTCCCGCCGTGAGCCAGCGATTTTTCGCCGCCGCCGAATCCCATGAAATGCTCATAGAGATACATCTGCAGCGAACTCACCAGCGCAACGCCCACCGTGACGGTAACGATAAACACAAACACGTACCGTGGATAGAAGTCGGAAACGATTCCTTTCATATCTCTCAAGAAGCCCCTGAGACGGTCCCGTTCGATCATCAGCTGTCTGCTGTCCCTCATACGCTTCCGCGTCGCCACAAGGACAAACAGAATGCAGATGAGCGAGATGACCGCAAAACTCAGCCCCATGTGCAGGTAATTCTCCTCGAGCGATGTTGCTCTAACCGGTTCGTTGTTCGAGAAGAAGAGTGACCAGGCCAGCGCTGGGCCCAGCAAATTTGCCGCCATGTTCATGGCGGACCTGATTCCCTGGAGCTTCACTCTGCCGTCATAGTCGGTGCACATCTCGAAACCCAAGGCCACATACGGGATAACGAAAACGGTGATCGTTGTTCTCTGCAACAGGTTGATAATCACAAGGTACCAGAAGAGGGCTTGAGCATTACTCTTGACAACATCGGGGACATACCATAGAAAGACAAATGTGATTATTGCTGCAACGCCCCCGAGAAGGATATAGGGGTGCCTTCGGCCGAATCTGCTTCTGGTGTTGTCCGTGATATGCCCCATCACCGGATCGGTAACGGCATCCCAGAAGACCGCCACCGCCATGGCGATGCCGGCAAGGGAGTGCTTCAGTCCCAGGGCATCGGTATAGTAGAGCATCGCAAATCCAAGGAGCGAGTTCATGAGCAAGGAATTTGCGCACTCCCCGACAGAATAGCTGATCATCTGTGAGCGCGAACAGGTTTGCGCCTGTGTTAGCATTCTCATATCCTTGACACTCGTAGCTTCCCGGCAGCTTCAGACAGACCATCGATGTTCGGCAACATACGAATTGATCTGGACTCAGGCTGCTCATGAAGCCAGACGACGGACTGAACTGCCATGGTGGGGACCTTTCGGGGATGTCCCCCGCGTTGCCCAGCACCAATGTGGTGAAAAGCGATAGCCAACATATTGAGGTTATTAGAAGGAAATGGATTGAAAACGATCAGATCGGATCCCGGCTCGAGAGCAGCACAACCCCTGGTGATGGTAGCATGAAATCAGCCAAAGAAGTCACTCCGGATCTGAACCACCGACGGGGTGCACTCCGTTGCCTGATATCCTAACACATTTACTGGAGTCCTGCAAGGAGGGATCTTTCACTGGGAGGCAAGAAGAGAAAGCCCAGCTGTTGACCGGGCCCTCTCTCTGACTTCGGAATGCACTTCACCAGCGTTGCTTTGATGCAGGTTGTCGAACTGTAACAACCAAGGACAGGTCATCCAGACCTCAGAATGCCAACTTCTACTGCTACAGATCCTGTTACAGTTACAGATTCAGAGAGCCACCTCGAAGACTTTGCAGGTCTCTGTTATGAGTGCAGGACTCTTCGGGTTCCGGGCACACCTGGCTCTCATGACGAGAGGCCTTTTCATTTGCACTGATACAATGATGCTGCCTGGAGA
>JBATTW010000164.1:0-2451 GCA_049670805.1 Bacteroidota bacterium | reverse complement strand
TCCTGGCGGTCCAGGGTGGAAAAGGATCGAACGACTCGTTCCCGACGTGAAGGGAGATTCGGGATTTGGCGTCCTGACCGTCTGCTGGCTCAGCGGTATGGTTCTGGTCTACTCGATGCTCTTCGGGATCGGGAAGCTCATCTTTGGAGAGATCGGTCTGGGTGTTTTCTTTGTCGCGCTGGGATGCGTGGCCGGTGCCATTATCTACCGTCTCCTTTCCCGCCAGGGATTCGAACAGGTTGTTCGGTAAGACCCGGTCCATCAGGGTGGGGATGCGGGTCCTGGCCGGAGCGTCGCGGGCCGGGATGCGGCGTCAATCTCCTTTCCAAGAACCGTCACGATCCCGGGCAGGGCCTGGACATCCTTCAGGGTCGTGCGGAAATTCACGATGCATGATCGCAGGACAAACGTCCCGTCGATCACAGCGTGGGAGACGTACGCCCGCCCACCGTTCTGGAGCCGGGTCAGCACTTCTCTGTTGAGTGTGTCCAGGTACTCTCCTGCTTCTTTCGTTCGGGTTCTCAGGTCCCCGGGGACGTACCGGAATGTCGCGATGCTCAGACTCTGGGTCCATGCCTCCAGGTCAGGATCGGACTCCACGAGCCGGTAGAGCACCCGGGTGAGCAGGATATCGTCCGAGATCATCCGGACGTATCCTTCTCTCCCCACCTGCCGGAGACCCAGCCACACCTTGAGTGCACGGAAACCCCGGGAATTCTGGGGCCCATGTTCGAAGTACATGATGGGCGGCTCCTCCCGTTCCCTGTCCTTTTCCGGATAGTAGGGGGGATGGTAGCTAAACGTCTCCCGGAGCAGTGAAGGGTCGCGCACCAGCACGCATCCCGCCTCGAGCGGTGCATAGAGCCACTTGTGGGGATCCATTGCAACGGAGTCCGCCTCACTGAGACCTTTCAGATCCGGAGGTGCGTCCGGCAGCGCGGCCGCGGCAGCTCCGTATGCTCCGTCCACATGAAACCAGATCTCCTGTTCACGACAGAGCGCAGCCAGCTCGGGGAGCGGATCAATTGCGCCGGTGCTGACCGACCCGGCGGTTCCTATCACGAGCATGGGGTGATCGCCGTTCTGACGATCTTCGTCGATCTGTGCCCGCAGAAGTTCCGGATCCATCCGAAGCTTGTGGTCCGTCGCTATCCACCGCACGGCATCCGTCCCCAGACCGGCGAGATCAGCCGCCTTCTGGATCCAGGTATGAGTCTCTTGGGAGGTGTACACTCTGAGCCGGCGTTCGGGGTGGGCCGAGATCCCTTCTGAATGTACATCCCAGGGTGTCTTTGCCTTGCGTGCGGCCCAGAACCCTACGAGGTTCGCCATATTCCCGCCGCTCACGAGGAGCCCCCCGGCAGCGGTCGGGTACCCGATCAGTTCCGCCAGCCACCGGATAGTCTGGGCCTCGATTTCGGAGGCAATGGGAGCAATCCACCAGCCACCCACATTGGGGTTGACGGCAGAAGCCAGGAGATCTGCCAGGCATCCGATGGGTGCCGCCGAAGAGGTGATATACCCCCAGAACCGGGGATGTCCGTTGAAGAGTGAATGATTGAAGAGAAGACTCGCGGTTTCCTCGAGGAGGCGGCCAGGATCTGCCCCCGTCATCGGCAGACCGCCCCCCCCAAGCAGCTCCCGGACCAGATCCGGTGGTTCGGCGGGTGTAACAGGCCGTCCGGGGAGAGAGGCGAGAAACTCGGCAATCCTGTCGACGGCATCATGTCCGAGTTTGCGGAACTCCTCGGGACTCATCTCCAGCGGTGCCGTGCGATTCGTCAGGTCTCCACCCGTGTGGCGTTGGTCCATTACCTACCCCCCTCAGTATAGTGAGAGGGAATCTAGTCATTGCCCCAGGTCATGTCAAGTAAAGGGCCGAGGTGTTCGAACGCACAACCTCCGTCGGCCGGGGAAACGTTCCAGAGAAAAGAGCTGAAGCACTTGCGAAGATAGCCCCGCTTGGATATCTTGTGGTTTGCCCAGGTAACTTGTTCTTTCTGTGAACACCAACATGTGAGTCCCCATGAGATTGACTATCGCTATCGCCAGCCTCTTTCTCCTGCCTGAATTCATTCTGGCTCAACCCTCGCAACCCGACTCGACTGCCACGTCGGCGCTGGAAGACTCCCGTTACCTCGACAGCCAGATCAAGCAGATCAGTGATGCTGATCTCCTTGAAGCGCTGGACCTGGAAAACCCCGGGCTCCGGGGTGTCGAAGCGGCTCTTCTCACGGACGACACTGTCGGAGCGTTCAGGGCCTGGGGGGAGTACTGGCGTTCGAAGGAGAAACCGCTCTACGTCCAGCAGACTCAGGAGTTGTTGATCGATACCGAGATGCTGACCGAGTATGATGGCTTCCAGGCCTACGTCGCGTCGCATCCCGGGGAAAGCGATCTGATCCTTTCGCGCGCCGACGATGTTATGCGGAACCATATCCGCACGTGGGG
>JBATTW010000163.1:0-1814 GCA_049670805.1 Bacteroidota bacterium | reverse complement strand
AGGACGCCATGTTTGTACGCAGCCAGATGACTGCTGCTTCTGACTTCGACCGGCTCAGGATAGACACCTCCATGAATGTCCTCCGTGACACGGCCACCGTGATATGGGGTGACGCTGAAGAAGCGATCGAGTCAGGCGCCTATTCGCTCGAGGAAGGAGAGATCTCGATGCCCCTGCAAGCAGGGGATGGGTATTATCTGTTGCGTCTGGATCGGGTACAACCAAGCTCGTTCTACACCAGCCTTCCTTCACGCGTGTTGCGTGAGAGGGTGGAGGCCAGACTTCGGACACGCGAGGAAAACAGAAGGGCGGAGGAATTCATACGCCAGATCATGGCGGGGAAAGTGGCATATTCCCCGTCGGAAAGATTTGAGAGTTTCGCAAGAGAAGTTGCCTCTGTCTACGCAGACAACCGGCAGGGAGACCTGACGAGTATGACGCCCGCTATGGCAGACGAACTGCGTACCCTCTGTGGGCGTACAGTGGCGGATACACTCATCATTGCGGGCGACAGAGTCTGGACCGTCGGCGAAGCAATTGCAGACCTGGAGAAGAAAGGCTTCGCGGTCAGAGGTGATGTCCGGAAGAGGACCCCGATGCGCCTCTATGAGTCGTTCCGGGAGTGGACCGAGCAGGAGATGCTCGCACAGGAGGCTCTCCGGCGAGGCCTGGATGGACTCCCTGTCGTTCAGAAGCGGATCGAGCCCTGGCGTGATGCCTATCTCGCGGCATTGATGAGGGCAAGGCTCTACAGCGGTATCAACGTCTCCGATGCCGAAGTGTATGCGTACATGAATTCCCTTGATTCGGGCTGGACAGTGCCACGTGTCCAGGTACGCGAGCTTAAGACGGGGTCTTTGAAGGAGGTGGGCGAAGCGTATGGCGCGCTGGAGGAGGGAGCCCCCTTCCAAGAGGTGGTAGAGATGTATAGCATTGATCCAATCGGACGGAGGCGCGGAGGACTGACAGCCTTTTTCCCGATTACCGAAAGGCCTCCGGTCGGGGAGATAGCGTGGGAGCTGGAGATTGGTGAGCGCTTCGGACCGCTCAGGGATTCGGCGGCTGTCTACCTGTTCGAGGTCGTGGCGAAGGATTCATTGACGATACTGGGTGATTCGGCTCGATTTGCCCAGGCACGCAACGAACTCGTGGATATGACCCGAAAGAGAAGACTGACACTCTATCTGGCACAGACCGGTTCACAGAGGGGTTTCGAGGTCTACACCGACAGGTTGGCCCGACTCAAAGTCTCCACCATTCCTATGCTTGCCTATAGATTCCTCGGGTTCGGTGGTCGGATGTTTGTTGTTCCGTTTGTGCAGAGAGAGATTGAGTGGTTGAATGTGGATCCTTCGAAAGAGACGATTGTTCCGTGAAACAGCGCACGACCATGTCTCGAAATTTGTCGACCACGAAGAAGATCATATTCAGCCTCATCCCTGTAAGTCTCCTCCTCGTCGTTCTCGTTCTGGCAGAGGTTCTCCTGAGGATCTTTCTTCCGGCCCGGCCGGAACCTCTCGTCACCCAGGCGGTCTATGACCGGATCGAGTGGTATCAGGTGAACCGAGGCTACCTTGGCAAGTACTTTCCGGCCGGCACGCCTGTTGTGCCGGAGTTCAAGCCGAGCCTCTTCCGCAGGCAAAAGACCGACCGTGTCTTCAGGGTGATGTGCCTGGGCGGGTCGACCATGTTCGGGACTCCATACCTGATGACGGCCAACATTCCCGGGATCCTGCGGAAGCAACTGCGCCACCTTCACCCGAACCGTGAAATCGAGGTGATCAACTGGGGGGCATCGGCGATTAACAGCAATG
>JBATTW010000162.1:0-2483 GCA_049670805.1 Bacteroidota bacterium | reverse complement strand
GTCCTGATCTTCACGGAGACCAACAGCACAAGTCATATTCCCATCATGATCGGCATTACGCTCCCGTAGCAAGGGGTCATTGTGAACCGTTTTTCGGAACTGAAATGGAAGCCTTCGGGCTTCCTTTTTTTTGCCATTTGTCTCCTTTTTTGGTATTATTGATCCGTTTCTGAGACGTCTCCCATAGCGAAAGCCTCTGGAGGAATGCAGTGAAAGAACTGATCGCCCTTGCCACAATCGCAATGCTGGTAAAGGGTGTCTCCTCCAACAACATCGCCCTCCGGGTAGGCCTTCTCTTCGGGATTGACTAAGCCAGCCAATGCGGCTCTCTCTTCTCATCTATCTCTTCCTGTATCTGCCGTCATCGGTTTTTTCCCAGTCCGACAGCGCGATTGTGCTCCACTTTGGGGGAGACCTCCTGATGGCGGGGCACTATGAGCAGGCTGCCGGCTCAAACGCGGGTCTGGCATTCCAGGGGTTTGATCTATTCCACGCGTCTGATGTCGCGATGGTGAACCTGGAGTGCTGTGTGACCACGCGGGGCGAGCCTGTTCCGAAGCCCTACAACTTCAGAATGCGTCCCTCGTATCTGGGTGCCCTCGAAAGGGCCGGTATTTCGCTTGTGAACCTGGCCAACAATCATATTTTCGACTACGGAAAAGAAGGACTTTTTGACACAATTTTTTATCTTGATTCAGCCGGAGTAGGCCATGTCGGGGCGGGTATTAATCAAGAAGAGGCCCACACCCCCGTCTACTTCGAGAAGGCCGGCCGAAAGGTCGGCTTCATGGGCTATTACGAGGGGGGCGAGGCCCCGGCTGCCACCGCAAGCGAGCCAGGTGTCGCGACCAGAACCATCAGTGCCATCCGTGCCGATGTCCGCCGGATGAAGGAACAGGACGGAGCTGATTTCGTAATCCTTACCTTCCACTGGGGTGTCGAGAAAGCCGATACCGTGGAAGAGTGGCAACGGCAGTTTGCACACAGAGCGATCAGAGCCGGCGCGGATCTGATCATAGGCCATCATCCCCATCTCCTCCAGGGAATTGAACGCTACAGGGGAGGTGTTGTTGCCTACTCGCTGGGAAACTTTATATTCGGTGGGAACAGCCGGCACACGTACAGAACTGCCATACTCGAAGTCACACTGGACAGGACTGATGAGCGGTACAGATTGATACCCGTTCAGGTTCGACGCTGGAGGGCCAGTGTGCTGCCTGAGGGGGAGGGTGAAGAGATCCTGATGAGGGTCCGAACACTTTCGGAACAGTTTTCTGAGAGCATCTTCTAATAACTGAGGTGACCTATGAAATCCAAAGGATGCATGATTGCCGGAGTGATTGTCGCGGCGATAGCCGTTGGTATCATCGGGCTGGTCCTCTGGGGCACGGGGGTCTACAATTCGCTGGTGACGCTGGACGAGGGGGTGCGCACATCATGGGGCCAGGTTCAGACACAGTACCAGAGAAGAGCCGACCTCATCCCGAACCTGGTCTCTACCGTAAAAGGTTACGCCGCTCACGAGAGAGAGGTGCTCACCGACGTGACAGAAGCGCGAGCAAAGGTAGGTCAGATTACCGTAACACCCGAGGTCCTGAACAACCCGCAGGCATTCCAGCGCTTCCAGGCCGCCCAGGACGGACTCTCCTCCGCGCTGTCCCGACTCCTGGCTGTGGTGGAGAACTACCCGCAGCTGAAGGCCAACGAGAACTTCCTTGTGCTTCAGGACCAGCTTGAAGGGACAGAGAACAGAATCAGTGTTGCGCGGCAGCGCTTCAACACGGCGGTCCAGGGATACAACACGACCATCCGGCGTTTTCCCGCTTCGATAGTTGCCGGCATGACAGGGTTCGAGCAGAAGCAGTACTTCCAGGCTGCAGAAGGTGCTGACACAGCTCCAGCGGTGGAGTTCTGATGAGGTTCTTCGGTCTCACACTTATTGCAGGTCTGACTCTTCTTCTACTTCTGCCTGCGACGGCACAGGAGGTGACCGTCCCGCGGCTGACGCAATATGCAACCGACCAGACGGGAACACTCAGCCCGGACCAGCTGGGGGTGCTAAACGCAAGGCTCCGGGGTTTCGAGGATTCCACCTCGACACAGATCGTGGTCCTGATGCTTCCCACGCTCGCCGGCGACCCGATCGATGAGTTTGCCCTGCGTGTGGCGGAGGTGAACCAGATCGGGAAAAAGGGAAAAGACAACGGAGCGCTTCTCCTTGTTGCCAGGGATGACAGGGATGTCAGGATCGAGGTGGGGTACGGGCTGGAGGGTGTTCTGACAGATGCGCTTTCGGGCATCATCATCCGGAACGAGATCCTCCCGCGATTCAGACGGAATGATTACTTCGGCGGAATCTCCGGGGCGGTGGAAGCGATCATAATTGCGACCGCCGGCGAGTACACGGCCGAACCGGGGGCCGAGAAGAAGAAATCCCCGATCGGCATCCTCCCCCTGATCTTTATCATCATGATCTTCTTCTC
>JBATTW010000161.1:0-3219 GCA_049670805.1 Bacteroidota bacterium | reverse complement strand
CTGGAGTGCTGGACCTGCACGTGAAAACGGTTGATGTTCTCGGCATCGGAGGGTGCCGGGGCTGCCGGCGCGGAACCCGCAATCTCAGCCGCCACGCACTCCGCCACGGTTCTTTCCACTGGTTTCCCGTCGGCCGGATAGGTGACAGTCTTTATTGATTGGAGTGTATCTCGCAGCATCAGGTGGTTTGTCGGGAAGTGAAGGGTGGGATCTCAGGGGTTGCCAACAAAGAGGTTCTCCTTACAGAATGCAACGCTTCGTCGGATGGCTTCTTCTTCCCGCTCGAGGGAGTGTTTCTCACCGTGTCCCGGCTCGAGCGGAATCTCCAGAATCAACCTGTCCAGCATCCCCTCTTCATCGATGAGGCGGTAGAGACCGGAGAGCGGCAGAACACCTTCTCCGAGTGGAACGCCTGTTATCTTGGAGCCGGAGGGGGTACACTGGATCGTGTAGTCCTTGAAGTGTACCGTGAACGCAAATGGGATCATTCGCTCCGCTGCCGCCAGTGGTTCCTCCAGCACACAGAGGCTGTTCCCCACATCCAGGCAGATGCCAACATGCGGGCTGTCGATCTCCTCGACGAGCCGGACCAGTTCGTCGCTCCTCACATCCCCGTGGTTCTCCACGGCCAGACGCACGCCGGACCGCTCCAGGTCAGGCAGGCAGGAGGCGATCTCCTTCCGGGCGAAATCCAGTTCTTCGCTCACGCGAGTTTTCGGATCGTACCTGTTGAAACCGATAAAGGTTCGCAAGATCGTGGAACCGAGCTTCTCGCAGAGATGAATACCCTTCCGGATCTCTCCAGCCCTCGTGCTCATGATCCCGTACTCCAGAAAGAAGCCCCGCGACTCGGCCTCCTCGCGGACAGTCGTAAGGTACTCGTCATCGGTCGCACCAAGATGCATCGGGTCGATCTGAAAACCATTCAGCCCGTACTCCGAGACCTTTTCGATGAATGCGAAGAGGTCCATCGGCCTCCGGGGATGGAAATCGGGATGGCGCCCGAAGGCAAGATGGTGGCTGTATGTATCCAGACCCAGGAGCATTGCCGATTGCCCGCTCTCGATTCCCTCGTGTTACTTCTGAAGCTCCTGCCGTACCAGACGTGCCCCTTCCACCATCGCCTTCAGCTTGCCGAAGGCCCGGTCCCGGGGCATAAACTTCATCCCGCAATCCGGACTGACCCAGAGCTTCTGGACAGGAATATACTCCATCGCCTTTCTGATGCGGGCTGCGACAACAACCGCCGTTTCCACCACCTCGTCCTTGACGTCAGTGACGCCCACGACGATCTCCTTGTCGGTGGAGTATTTCTTGAAGAGATCCAGACCCACGCCGTCCGAGACGGCGAACTCCAGGCTGAGCTGGTCAGCACTGGTCTCCAGTATCGCGGGGAACAGCTCGTCGTACTCTCCCTTGAAGAGCTTCTTGAGCTGGTAGTTTCCGTAGCAGACATGGAGCGCAATCTTTGCGTCCACCCCCTTCACCAGACGGTTGAACGATTCCACCAGCCACGGCATATCCTGAGGATACCCGACCCATACCGGTTCGTCGATCTGTATGAAATCACACCCTGCCGCCACCAGCTCCTTCAGCTCCACGTTCAGCGCGTCCGTCAGATCAAAGACCAGTTCCCTGTCGGATGGATAGTACTCGTTTGTCGCCCGCTTTGCCAGCATCTGTGGCCCTGTCACGCAGACTTTCGTCCTGTGCGTGGAATGCTCATTCAGAAACCGAAAATGCCGGTCCATCCCGAGACCGTCCCTCCGGCCCACCTTCTCTCTCACCACGGGGTCGGGCATCTGGATGGATGGATCCAGGTTTCCTATCGCCTTCATCTTCCCCGCCATATCAAAGCCGTGGATCCGCGCGGAGAAAAAGTTCACCATTGTCTCGCGTCGGAGCTCCCCGTCGGTGATGACGTCCACGCCTGCCAACTCCTGGTCCTTGATCACCGATTTGACCGCGTTGTCATGCGCCTCTGTCAGTCCGTCGGGAGATATCTCTCCCTTTTCGCCGGCTTCCCGGATGTGGACGAGCCAGTCCGGGAACGAGTAACTTCCGATAACAGTGGTTGGGATAAGAGGGAGAGGCGTATCCTGATTCACGCAGTGCTCCTTATCCAGCTGAGGGTTTCGTCATCCGAATTCAGTTGGCGGAGGGGGAAGCCGCCTTGGGCGCGGGGCGCGCACAAAACAGGGGTAATCTCCTGACGGAGATTACCCCTGTCTACGTTGATGCTATCCTGTCGCAGGTGCGACTCTTACTTCATCCCGACTGCGATGGAGACCCGGTGCGCCGCATCCAGGAGGTCCATCGAGGTGTAGGCATAGTCGAGCCTGAAGGACCAGTCGCCCATAGGCACCGCGACACCAAGACCGCCCGAGAAGCCTTCGATCGTGGTGTTGACGTCGTCCGAGAATGACCCCGTTGTCTCGCTCGTACCGGAGTAGTTGAACTTGTACCCGGCACGAAGCGAAACCAACCTCATGAGCGTGAACTCGCCGCCCGTGAAGTAGTACTGCGGGCCGTCCTGGGGCTTTACGAAGTCGAGCGCCACGAGGAATCTGTTCCCGTCCTCGTCCCCCCATGGTGCCAGGGCGGTTCCGACGCTGAACTCCAGCGGGAGCCCGAACGAGATGTCGTAGTACTCCATGTCCCTGCCCAGGTTGTTGAACCGGGCCGCGATGGTCCAGTCCAGCACCCCGACATGATAGACCGAACCGAAGTCGAAGGCAAACGAGCTGACACTCTGGTCGTCGATCGACTGGAAAATACCCTTCACCGTAACACCGAGGGCCAGCCTGTCAATGACGTACCTGGAGTAGCTCAGCATGACCGCAACGTCCGAGTAGTCGTACGTCGCGCCGGTTGCCATGTCGATCTGATTAGGAATCAGGAAGGGGTCGGCCGGCTGGTCTCTGTCAGCCGTGATGCCGGTGACCCCGAACTGTATGAACCCCAGACCGAACGTGCCGATTCCTTCAAAATTATAGGATACGGCAGCGGAATTGTGGTTCAGATCCGCAATCCACTTGTTGTAGTTGAAAGCGAACTGAAGCTTCTCTTCCTTCAACCCTATGCCTGCAGGGTTGTAGAAGATCTGGTTGATGTCGTTGGGCATCGCCGTGACCGCCGTGCCCATGGCTGCGGCGCGGGCACCCACCCCGACCTTCAGAAATGCCGCCCCTGTGAGCCCGGCTTTCCGTCGTTGTGCGG
>JBATTW010000160.1:0-3929 GCA_049670805.1 Bacteroidota bacterium | reverse complement strand
TCCCGGGCCTCTGTGGTTGGCCCCAACAGAATGTGTGAAAATTCAGCGTTCCAGGCAAGGTCATGAGGACTTTACTCTTCCGCGGGGAAGTACCAGACACGCGCAATCAGCCCGTCCTGCATTTCGTAGACGGCAAGTGAGGATTGTGTTCGTTGGACGCCATCCTCATGCCAGTAATCCCGTTCCCGAACTATGACGTATTTGCCGGAGACAAACGAGTCCTCGATCTCCGAATGAGCGGAGGGGATAGACTCGAAATAGGAGCGGAGGCCCGTAAGGAGCTCATCTTTACCCTCCGCCTGGACAGTGAGAGTGTCACCAAGAATCGAGTACCAGCCGATGTCTTCGGCGAGGGTGGCAGACATTGTCTCTGCGTCCTGTGCCGTGAACGCCTTCATCATCCGGAGCACTACCTGAATGGATGGGTCAGGGTCTTGAGTTCTTGCTCCCGACGTGAGCAGGATGAAAAGGAGCACGGTAAAAAATACTCGCGGCATCGTATTACACCTCCTCTGGAGAAGAGCTGTTTGTATGGTTGTCAGTGCGTTCTTGACGGACCCGGCCAGCGACCGGGCCTGGCTTGGCGTCACGTGCCGTACCATTTCGCCTCGAGCCCCTTCAGATACTTGAGGCCTTCGCGGAGGAGCTCATCGCTCGAGGGCGCAAGCTTCCGCCAGATGCAGGTTGCAGCCTGCATCGCCTTTGACACTTCGATGAAGGATTCGAGGCCCACAACACCGTTGTACCCTGTTTCCCCGAGAGCCCGGTAGATGCTCTCCCAGTCCACAGTTCCCTGTCCGGGGATGCCGCGATGACTCTCGCTCAGGTGGAAGTGGCAGAGATGCGGCGCGGCCTTTCTGGTCGGCAGGTAGAAATCATCCTCTTCGATGTTCATGTGGTACGCGTCGAGATGAATTCCAACATTCGGTTCATCGATCCTCTCCAGGAGCTGGAGTGCCTGATCCGCGGTATTGATGAGGAATGTCTCATACCTGTTGACCGGCTCGATACCGATCGTGATGCCGTGGTCCCGGGCGAACCGGGCAACTTCTTTCAGCCCTCTCGCGGATCGTTCCCAGAACCGCTCGTCCGGTATTCCATCGATGCGGGCCCCGATTGCCGAGTAGATCACGCCGGAGAAGGTCGTTCCGCCCACGGCGGTCGTTGCCTGCACGCATTGCTTCAAGTACTCCACACCATTCCGTCTGACTTCTTCTTTCTCGTCCGTGATATCCTGCGTCTCGCCGCAGGCGGTCGAGGTACAGACTCCAAGGCCTGCTGCCTCCAGCCTTTCGCGGATACGCCCCGTATCGATCTTCTCGATTTCCATCAGCGGAATCTCGATCAGGTCGAACCCGAGGTCCCGGGTATGGTCAATTAAATGGTGCGTCTCATTGCTCCAGCTCGTTGTCCATGCGTAGGCGTGGGCGGCGTAGCGTAAATGTGACATGTGTAAACCCAGTTTTCCGTGAGTCTGTGGCGCGAGACTCTTTCGCGATGCAGGGCCCCGACCGCAGTCGGGGTACGGTTTATCGGATTTCAAATGCCGGTATCGGCCCGGAGTCGATGACCCTGAGGTTGACCGACCTGACGCCGTCCCCTATGTTTGCGTGGTACTCGTTTCCCTCCCTTTTCATCTGAACCATCCCCGTGCCCGAAGTTTGCCCCTTGAACGGCATGAGTACCGTGACCATGCATGACTCCATCTCCGGTGATGTAGTGCTCACTTCGGCAAAGGGATGCTTCCGCGCCCTTTCGGGGGGGATGGGCAATTGCGACGACGCGTACGTAACGTCACTGTTCGCAATACCATAGCCGGCGAGCAGGGCCGTGGGGCGCACAATCGTGAAGCCGGATTCTTCAGCCATCACACGTCCGTTCCCGTCGTCGTTGTCTCCGAAGAACCGGGCCTGGATGCTGGAAGGCTGGCCCGTCTTGATGACCTTGTCGATCAGCACGATCGCGGGTAGTTCGTACAACATGACGACTGTTCGGGTAACGGATTTGACGTCCGGGATGACCAGTTTGTATGCGGGTGTTGCATCGCTGGTCCAGAACAGGTGTCCCTTCCGTTCGCCGCTCCTGACGATCGTTGCGCTTGCCTGAGAGGAGTTTGTTCCCTCGGTCCCGTCCACGTAGTGATGTCCGGTTCCATCGATGAGGAGCGCGCTGTGCCCGATCGTCAGGCGCATCTTCCAGGATGGGTCTTTGTAGCTGTAGGGTGGTCTCCACGGGTCGGCAACGAGCTTCTCACCGAATGCCTTTACAATGATCGAGTTGCGATCAGCGTGCTCATGATTGTACGGGGGGCCGCTCCTCATTGCTACGACGAGGTCGTCAGGAGAAAAACCCGTACGCCCGACGACCCAGTCCAGGTCGGAATGCCAGATGTGGGGTCTCTCGACGGGCGGCGCGGGCAGAACGGACGGGTCGTAGTAGAGGACAGACCAGTGGTCCCGCTCGCGTGCCAGTGTCTGTCCAAACCATTGCGACAGACCGTCTCTTGTCTCGCGGGCGATCCAGAACGGAACGGACGCCTGTGACCCGCTCCCCGCGTCACTGAAGTTCACAATCGCGTGCAGATCTTCGTTCGTGGGTGTAGTCATCTCCAGAAGGTATCTGGTATATCCGGGCCAATTGAGAAGGTCGGACAGGTTTGCGACGCCGGTGCGACGAAGCGCGTCGATCGCCTGTATCAGGTGAAGAGTGGTGTAGTTGGCATAGGAGACACCTTCGTTGTAGGAGCCGTCCGTTGCGTAGATGTCCTTGAATGTCGAAACGCTGTAGATCCCCTGCTCGATCCAGCGTCGCGTGTCCTCCGTTTCCCCCAGGTGCTTCTGATACGTCAGTGCTGATAACACGAGCGCCGAGGCGGGGATCGCCTTCAAGTTGATCGTATTGAGTATGATCGGCCAGCGGGAAAGGTCCAGCGTGCGGTCGTAGGGACGGTGCTCGAAGTATGTGCTGGACGGATCGAAACTCCAGCCCTTGACGCGATCGGGGTATCTCATCCCGTATGTCGAGACAAAACACGGTTCCGTGCCTCGCTCTCCCATGACCTTCAGCCATTTCTCCCTGTCTGATTTGCTCACGAGATCACCAAGTGCCTCGGTAACCAGCGCGACCGCGAGGGCGGAGTTTGGTGCGCGTTGCAGACCGAATACATGGGTTCCGTCCTCGAGGAAGTAGTCCCACTTCGGGAACTTCATCAGCGTCTCGACGCACTCCCGCGCCAGGTCAGCCGCATCCTTGTCACCCGTGTAGATGTAGAGAAGGCCCATTTTCATCCCGAGGTTTCCCACGCGCGGGATATCGTACAGATGGTCGTTGTATCGGACCTCCGTACGGAGGAACTGTCTCTCCGCTTCCCTGTCGATTTCTCCAAGTTCCGTTTTCAGGTCGGTGAAGAGTGGATCTTTGGCATATCGTTCGCGAAGCTGGGGGACGTCTTTCTCATCGAAAAAGATCCCCGCGGTAATGTCCTCGGCATGTGTGACAAATGAAGAGAGGGTCACGGCAAGGACAAGTGCCAGAAGAAGCGTGCGTATCATGATTTCTCCTTGTCTGAAAAGGGTGGATAGTGAGTGTGTATGGCTTTGCTGGTCTTCACTTGTGGGGCCGCACCAACGGGACGTGCACCCGCTGCCCGGTATCTCCGTTTTCCGCCGTCAGGCCGTCCTTTGATGCACTGACACGAATCTCTCCATCTGGCGTCCCGATGTGCCAGTCTCCTCCACTCCCGGCCCAGATTTCGTGTGCGGACCGGGAATCAGTGACGGAAAAGAGGGTCAGGATCCGGCAGCCTGAACCGTTCACAAGGGCTTCGACGTAGCTTTCGCGGCGTTGCTCGAGCGGCTCGCCCAGTCGATCCCTGTCGAAAGGCGGCTTGTACTCGTGTTCATTGCGGCGGAAGGTGATCACTCCTTCGT
>JBATTW010000159.1:0-12103 GCA_049670805.1 Bacteroidota bacterium | reverse complement strand
TCTTTGTTTCGAGTGGTTCCGGTCCGGGGCTGAACAACAGCGGTGACAGTATTGTTTTGTGTGATCCTTCGGGACGGAGTGTGGACAGCCTCGCCTATGACCCGTCCTGGCACAATCCGTCCATCCTGGATTGCCGCGGACGGTCTCTGGAGAAGCTTGCTCCGGGTCTTGCCTCAACCGACGCGCGAAGCTGGAGCACGTCCCTTGACCCTGCCGGAGCGACGCCCGGCAGGCCGAACTCGCTCACCACGACGCTCCCGACGCGTCACTCCCGTCTATCGTTTGCTCCAAACCCGTTCTCCCCGGACAACGACGGAGTGGAGGACTTTGTCATCGTCCACTACGAAATGCCCGTCCCGACGGCGGCGGTCACTCTCACGGTCTACGACGCCCGGGGAAGAATGGTCCGCCGGCTCCTCGCGGCGGAGGCAGGCGCCCGGCAGGGAGAAATCGTCTGGGATGGGCGGAATGAAGAGCGGGGAGTGGCGCGTGTGGGGGTTTACGTTGTGGTACTGGAAGCCCTGGATGAAACGGGGGGATCCGTGATCAGCGCAAGAGGGGTTGTCGTCCTGGCGTGCAGGCTGGAGTAAACCCTTGAATTTCCGCCAGACGAGGGCACTTGGAAAAGTTGAGAATTTTGCTATTTTAGTGCTCACAGATTGACAATCACCGTGAGGGAGAGCCCATGGCGAAGCATTTCGTTTCTAACAAGGATGAATCGGCTCGTCTGTTCAAGAGCGATTTCATGGAGATGTTCACGCACGTCCACTGGAGTGTTCCGATCATCGTTTACGTGCCGGTGACGGTCTTTTTTCTATACAGGGCGGCAAACACACCCGGTCTGGGCCTTTCAAACATCATCCTGCTCTTCTTCGTCGGTCTCGTTTTCTGGACCCTGACAGAGTACCTCCTCCACCGGTTTGTCTTCCACTACCAGCCAAAGAGCGCAGTCGGGCAGCGACTCCACTTCCTGCTGCATGGCGTTCATCATGACTACCCGATGGACTCGATGAGGCTCGTCATGCCGCCCTCGGTCAGCATACCGCTCGCCGCTCTCTTCTACGGGATCTTCATCCTCGTTATGGGAGAGGCCTACACGGCACCCTTTTTCGCAGGGTTCATACTGGGGTACATCTTCTACGATGAGATCCACTACGCGACCCACCATGCTCCGATGAAGTCCAAGCTCTGGCTCTGGATAAAGCACCACCACATCCTCCATCACTTCAGAGACCCGGAACGCGGGTTTGGTGTGAGCACTCCTCTCTGGGATTACGTCTTCGGGACGACCTACAGGCCCGAGGAAAAAGCGGTTGCGGAGGAGGCCTAGGCGCTCCTGCCGCTCACGATCATCCCGAGTGCGATGGAGAGGAACCGGGCATCACTCTTGTCGGTCCGTGAGGGTATGAGGATGGGGAGAGTGCTTCCCACTATGACATGGGCGAGGCGATACCCCGCGAAGTAGGTCGTGCTCTTTGCAAGGCAGTTGGCCGTCTCGATGTTCGGTGCGATAAGGATGTCCGCGCGCCCCGCCACCCGGGAGTCGATCCCCTTTTCGGCGGCCGATTCCTCAGAGACTGCCAGGTCGAGAGCGAGGGGCCCGTCCACGATACACCCCCTGATCTCACCCCGCTTGTTCATCTCCGTGAGCGCCGCCGCGTCGAGTGTGGAGGGAATCCTGCTGGTGACGTGTTCCGTGGCCGAGAGGACGGCCACTCTGGGCATCTCGTTCCCCAGTGCGTGCGCCACCGCGACCGCGTTGTTGATTAGATCAACTTTGTTCCGGAGGTCCGGCGCGGGTGTTATTCCGCCGTCGGTGATCATGACAAACCTGTTTCCCTCCCGGCGGGGATACTCGAACAGAAAAACGTCGCTCAACAACCTCCCCGTCCGCAGTCCGCTGCTCTCGTCCAGAACCGCCTTCATCAGCGTGGCGGTGTCGACCCCTCCCTTCATGAGGATCCGGTTTCTACCTTCGCGTGAACGTTTGATGCAGGCGGTCAGCGACTCCCGGATGTCGGGTGTGTGGAGGATCTCGATCGAGGCGGGGTCGCATCCATGTTGTTGAATCCCCCTCTCGATCAGTGCACGGTCACCGGCCAGGATGGCACGGACCCCGAGTTTTTCCTGTGCTTCACAGATCGCACTAAACGTCGCATCGCCCGCCGGGTGTGCGACGATGACCGATGTGCCGTCCAGGCGTCCGGCGTTCGCAATCAGTTGCTCGAATGACCCGATCATTCAGTACTCCAGCGGTGTGGTGTCGCCGGTGAGGACTCCGAGCGCTCCTGTTGCGAGCGCCTTCATCTCGTCCTCTCCGGGGTAGATCCTGATCGGTGCAATAAACTCCACGCGGTCCCGAATCCAGCGGGTCAGCATTGTCGACCCCGCCAGACCACCGGTCAGGACAATGGCCTGGATGGAGCCACACAACACTGCCGCCATTGCGCCGACCTCCTTTGCGATCTGATATGCCATGGCCTCGTACACTTCCCTGGCCTTGTCGTCCCCCTCCCTGATCCTCTTCTCGATTTCCGGCGCGGCGCTCGTCCCGAGGTAGGCCAGAAGCCCCCCCGTCCCCATGACCAGCGACCGGGCCTCCTGCTCGGTGTGACTGCCGGAGAAGCAGAGGGTGATGAACTGCTGAAGCGGGAGTCCGCCTGTCCGTTCGGGGGAGAAGGGGCCGTCGCTGGAGGCATCATTGATGTCGATGATGCGTCCGCCCCGTACCGGGGCGACGGATATCCCCCCGCCGAGATGAACAACAATGAAGGAAGATTTCCGGAACGGGAGGTTCATCTCGGCGGCCGCTCGACGTGCGGCGGCGTGGATGTTCAGGGCGTGTGAAAGGCTCTTCCGGGAGATCACCGGGTGTCCGGAGTACCGTGCAAGCGGTTCGAGTTCATCGACAGATACAGGGTCCACGACGAACGCCTCACACCCGTACTCCTCCGCCAGCGCATGTGCCATCGCGCAACCGAGGTTGGAGGCGTGTTCGCCCTGCACGTTGGCCCGTGCATCCTCCAGCATCCGATGGTTCACCCGGTATGTCCCGCCGGCGACAGGGCGAAGGAGCCCCCCCCGGCCGACTACGGCAGAGAGTTCCCGGGTGGTGGCAAACGCCCACTCACGGACCCGGTGGAGTCGCTCTCTATACTGGTCCCAGAGCTGCACTGAGCGTTGTGGCGTTCCGGGATCGTGCTGGACCTCTTCGCACTCTTCCGCCTGATCGTCCAGGTAGAGCGCCAACTTCGTGGAGGTGGATCCCGGGTTGATGACGAGTATACGGCGGGGCTGTTCCATCAGCAGATTCTCGGCAATTGCTCTCCGGAGAGCATGTCCACGACACGTGTGCCGCCGATACTGCTCTTCATCGTGACCACGCCGGGGTGGGAAGCGGTGACCTCTCCGATGACGGCTCCGTCTATTCCCAGGGGATGGGCGTGCATTGCATGGAGGATCCGGTCGGTTTCCCCGGCCGGAACGATAGCGATGAGCTTCCCTTCGTTTGCGATGTAGAGCGGATCCAGGCCGAGCAGTTCACATGCGCCCCTCACCTCTTCGCGTACCAGGATCCGGTCTTCACGGAGTTGCATGCCAACGCCCGACTGGCCCGCGATCTCGTTGAGGGCGCTGGCAACGCCGCCGCGTGTCGGATCGCGCAGCACACGGATGTTCTTGCTCGCTTTCAGCATCTCCTTGACGAGCCCGTTCAGGGGGGCCGAGTCACTCTCTATGGTTGTTTCGAATTCCAGTCCTTCCCGCACGGACATGATTGCAATCCCGTGATCGGCGATCGGTCCGTTGAGGAGAATCCTGTCGCCCGGCTGGGCCCGGTCCGGGTGGATCGCAACGCCCGGCTGGAGGGAGCCGATCCCCGCGGTGTTGATAAAGAGGCCGTCCCCCTTCCCCCGGTCGACCACCTTGGTATCCCCCGTGACGAGCGTGACGCCGGATTCCGTGGCGGCCTCCTGCATGGCGACCACGATGCGCCACAGGTCGTCCATGGGCAGCCCCTCTTCGATGATGAAGCCTGCGGAGAGATAGAGCGGGTGCGCGCCGCACATGGAGAGATCGTTGACGGTGCCATGGACGGCGAGGGAACCGATGTTGCCGCCGGGGAAGAAGAGCGGGTTCACCACATACGAATCTGTGGTGAACGCGACTTGCGCACCGTCGAGCCGCAGTGTTGCGCCGTCGTGGAGCGGGTCCAGGTGCGGGTTGCTAAAACTGGAGAGGAACATCTTCTTGATCAGCTGCTGTGTGAGTTTTCCCCCACCTCCGTGTGCAAGAAGGACCGCCGGGTAGTCGGTCAGCGGAATAGGACAGGACAATGTCGAAACGTCTGTGCCGGGCTTCTTCACGATGCGGCCTTGCCGTAGCGGTAGTACGCTGCGCACGCTCCCTCCGAAGAGACCATGGGCGCGCCCAGCGGGTGTTCCGGTGTGCACTCCCTTCCGAACGCGTCGCACTCGTGGGGTTTCTTTATGCCCTGGAGAACCTGACCCGCTATACAGAGGGGGGATTCTTGAGCTTCTATCCCCGTAACGTCGAAAACCTTTTCGGCATCAAAGTCGGAGAACGCGTCTTTCAGCCGGTACCCGCTCTCCGGGATCTCGCCAATGCCCCGCCATTTACGGTTGGTGGTTTCAAACACCTGTGTGAGAAGATCTTTTGCGCGGAGATTCCCCTCCCTGCGGACAGAGCGGGTGTACTGGTTTTCCACCTCGACGCGGTTCTCTTCCAGCTGGCGGACGGTCATAGAGATGCCCTGCAGGATGTCAACGGGCTCGAAGCCGGTCACCACGATAGGCACGTTGTACCGGCGCGCCAGCGGAATGTACTCATTATATCCCATCACGGTGCAGACATGGCCTGCGGCGAGGATCCCCTGGACGGTGTTTGTGGGCGACGAGAGGATTGCCTCGATAGCAGGAGGGACGAGGACATGGGAGCAGAGGACGGAGAAGTTCTTCTGGTTGTGTTCCCGTGCCTGCCAGACGGCCATGGCGTTGGGCGGGGCGGTTGTTTCGAATCCTACCGCAAAGAAGACCACTTTCTTGTCGGGGTTCTCCCTGGCAATCTTGAGCGCGTCGAGGGGGGAATAGACGGTCCGGACGTTTCCCCGTTCCGCCTTGACGGAGAGGAGGTCTTTTGTGGAGCCGGGGACCCGCAGCATATCTCCGAAAGAGGTGAAGATGACCTCCCGCCGTGATGCGATCGCAACGGCCTTGTCGATCAGCTCGAGCGGTGTTACGCAGACGGGACAGCCGGGGCCGTGGACGAGGGTGATTGTCTTAGGCAACAGAGACTCGATCCCGTATTTCACGATGGTGTGAGTCTGTCCGCCGCAAATCTCCATAATGGTCCACGGTCGCGTGGTGAGCCCGTGGATCTGTCCGGAGAGCTTCCGCGCCGCGGTCGCGTCACGATACTCGTCGATATACCGCATTCCTCCCGTACCCTCTCTTTGTCCCAGAAGATGGATAGCCTTCCTGTTTACGTTTCAGACTCGTCCAGCTCATCCAGTCCTCTTCCCATCTCCTCGAGCATCTTCAGCGTCTCCAGTGCCTCCTTCTCATCCATCTTGCTGATCGCAAATCCAACATGGACGATGACGTAGTCTCCCACCTGCACATCGGGCAGCCACTCGAGACAAATGTCTTTCTGGATGCCGCTAAAGCTGACTTTCCCCATGACCGGAGTCCCGTCTCGATTGATCTCCAGCACTTTGCCGGGAATTGCGAGGCACATGTCTTCTTCTCTTATGTGTGGCGTTTGAAGGCGCGGCTCCGCGCGGCCGCATAGATCTGCCCGAGTGAGATCCCGCCGTCGTTTGGTGGAATGCGCTGGTGCCAGTACGGTTGAAAACCTGCCTGAGAGAGGACGGTGACCGTACGTTCGGTAAGATAGCGATTCTGAAAGCACCCGCCTGTCAGGAGGATGCGTCGTTCTCCGATCCGACCTCCGACCTCCAGTATGGAGTTGGCGAGAGCATTGTGGAACTTGTGTGAGATGATGCCCGGGGCAATCTTCTGACGCAGATCCTCCAGAACCGCACGAATCATGGGCTCCCAATCCAGCAGCAGGACGCTCTCTTTTTCTTTCTCCCGGCTCGTCTGGAGGGGGATCTTATAGGCATCCTTTGTCCCGGGATGCGGGATGGCAAACTCCATTTCCATTGCGGCCTGTCCCTCAAAGCTGTTCACCTGTCTCAGGCCCGTAATCGATGCGACCGCATCGAACAGTCGTCCGACACTCGAGGTCGCGGGGGAATTGATTCCCCGTGCGACCATACGACCGAGAACCACCCTCTCCGGCCGGGTGAACTCTGCAACAGGATTGAGGTCTTCCCTGTCTGTCAGCGATGAGCGGAAGAGCTCGCAGAGGAGGCCAAAAGCGGAGCGCCGCGGCTCTCTGACAGCCTGGTCCGCACCGGGCAGCTTGAACTGTCGGAGCGTCGCGACGCGGCGGAACCCTGTGGGGGAGGTGAGAAGAAACTCACCGCCCCAGACGGTTCCATCCGGTCCAAAGCCGGTCCCGTCCCACGACACCCCCAGAACAGTCCCCTCCAGCGCGTTGTCTGCCATGCACGACGTGACATGGGCATAGTGGTGCTGGACGAGGTGCAGCGGCAGGCCGGTCTCCCGTGCAAAGGCTGTGGAAAGATAGTCGGGATGCGCGTCAGATACAACTTGCGTGGGAGAGATCCGGTAGAGCTCCTGCAGGCTCCGGGTCTCCCGTTCAAATGCCCGGTACGACTCTTCCGTTTCGAGGTCGCCGAGGTGCTGGCTGATGAACACCTGATTCCCGCGGGCCGCCGCCACAGTTGACTTGAGGTGGGCCCCGACGGCGAGCAGATCGGGAACGGGGGTGGGGAGGGGGAGGGGAAGCGGTGCGTATCCCCTTGCGCGACGGAGGACGAGTTCCCGGTCCATCATTACGCGGACGATCGAATCATCGATGTGGCGTACGATCGGACGATTGTGGACGAGGAACGCGTCCGCAATTCCTCCCAGTCTGCGGAGTGCCTCGCGTTCATCGATACAGATGGGTTCGTCGGAGATATTCCCGCTCGTGGCCACGACGGGTCCGCCGATCTCCCCCATCAACAGATGGTGAAGCGGTGCAGAGGGGATCATGGTGCCGAGGTACGGGTTCCCGGGGGCGATGGACGGGGCGAGCCTGCGGGTGTGCTGATTGCCATGGCCGGTACCACCAGGCACCTTTCGCTGGAGCAACACGATGGGTGCTTCCGCGGACTCGAGGAGGCGTGCCTCCAGCGGGGTGAGGATGGCTTCTTCCGATACCATATCGGTCGACGGGAACATCATCGCAAAAGGTTTTTCCTCGCGGTGCTTGCGCTCCCGCAGCCGGCGCACGGCCCCGTCGTTGCAGGCGTCGGTCATGAGATGGAAGCCTCCGACTCCTTTGACGGCCACGGTTTTTCCCTGCCGGAGAAGGTCGGCGGCGGCTCTGAGTGCGGCGTCCTGACGTTCTAGGGGTCGACCGTCTCCGTCCCAGAGCTCGAGTGAGGGTCCGCACACCGGGCAGGCGTTCGGCTGGGCATGAAATCGGCGGTTACGGGGATCGGTGTACTCCCTGTTGCATTGATCGCACATGGGGAACGCCTTCATGGTCGTACGCGGGCGATCATAGGGGAGTGTCTCAATGATGGAGAACCGTGGCCCGCAATTGGTGCAGTTGATGAAGGGATACCGGTATCGGCGATCTGCGGGATCGAACAACTCCTCTAGGCAATCGGGGCAGGTGGCGATGTCAGGCAGGACGAACGCTTCCGGTGGTCCTTCGGCGGCGCTTGTGCGGATCTCAAACCCGGTGTACCCGACCGGGTCGAGGTGGGAGCATTCGAGACTCTGGATAAACGCGTGTGCGGGCTTCTCATGATGAACGCGGAGCAGAAACTCCTTCAGGACCTCCACGTCTGCTTCGGCTTCGATGAAGACACCCTGCTGCGAGTTTGAGACCCAACCCGTGATGCCAAGATCTGTTGCTGCACGGTAGATGAACGGCCGGAAGCCGACTCCCTGAACCGCTCCCCGAATAACGATATGTGCGCGCCGGTTCAAGAATCAGTACCTGCGTATGAGGAAGGCCTCTCGCACGACCTACGATGACCCGTCGGTTTCACTCGCAGATCGATCTCGCAGCTTGAGGATCTCTGCCTGGAGCATGCTCGCGCGCTCTTCCACGAGATGTCCTGTTCGGTCCGACAGGGTCTCCCCCAGGTCGAACGTTTCTCCCGGGATCGTGGCCAGGATCGCCCGTAGGGGCGTGTGCCCGCATATTGTCCGGCACGCTTCCACAAGAGTCCACGGGGAACTCGTATAGGTACTCACGGTCGGGGGCGGGGTCTTCGCATCGGTGCTCCTGAGGCGGACCGAATCGCCCTGTGCAGACGCGTCGATGAATACCACGTGGTCGTGGCGTGATATGGGTTCGGCGAGTTCCACCGAAAGATCGGTAACGAGAACCACATCGACGTCATCCACGCTGTTTCTGAGCAACTCCGCCGCCCGGACCCCTGCGGCATCAGTCACCACGCAATGTGTTACCGTAGCCAATGACCAGAATCTCACTCATGCTCGACCGTCCTCAGGTCTGTCGTGCGTTTGTCTCCTGCAGGAGCCAGTCGCTCCATTCCGGGATTCCCGCCCCTGTTTTGCAGGAGGTCTGGAAAATCCTCAACGACGGGTTAATTTTCCTCGCATTGGCGGTGATCGTGGAGATGTCACAGTCGAGGTGCGGCAGCAGATCGATCTTGTTCACAATGAGCACCGAGGCGTTGCGGAACATTCCAGGATACTTCAACGGCTTGTCGTCCCCTTCGGTCGTGCTCAGGACGACGACTTTGAACTCCTCCCCGAGGTCGTAGTTGGCGGGACAGACGAGGTTCCCGACGTTCTCGATGATCAGCATCCGGAAGGAGGAAAGATCGAGCTGGCTTATTGCGTCGCGGACGAGACCTGCATCGAGGTGACAGCCGCCCCGTGTGACGATCTGTACCGCCGGAACATTGTACCGTGCAACCCGCTGTGCATCCAGATCGGTCTGGATATCGCCTTCTATGACCGCGAGCGTGAGTCTTCCATCGAGATTCTCGATGGTGCGTTCTAGAATGCTCGTTTTCCCCGAACCAGGGGAGCTTACGATGTTGAACACCAGCAGCCGATGTTTCCGAAAGAGCGCCCTGTTCTGCCGGGCGATCTGATCGTTCTTTTCGAGAACCTTTCGCTCGATGGTGATGATGCTCATGTTTCTTCCCCCTCGTTATCGGCGATTTCGAGCTCGCTCACATGCAGCTCTCTTCCGGAGATGATGGTGAGGTGATTGTTCCCGCATGCCTGACAGATGAACGCGCTGTTTGAGACGGGGGAGACCGCGGCGCACTGCTCGCACCGAGCCGCGAGGCCGATGCGTTCGACCTCCAGGACCGCTCCCTCGAAACGAGTTCCGGCCGTCACTGCGGAAAAGCAGAACTCGAGTGACTCAACGACGACTCCTGACAGCTCACCAACCTTCAGTCTGATGGATTTTACGCTTCCCTGATGGTCCTCCGGAAAGTGCTGTTCCACAATGTCCAATATGCTCTGGGCGATGGAGAGCTCATGCATGGCGGTAGCTTACCAAACCGGCACTGTCCTGGAGCCCGGCGCGGTCATTCCGGTCTCCCCGGCAGATGTTCCGGGTCGCCCTGGTAATCCATCGAGTAGATGTAGACATACGCATTGCCGATCCTGTCTTCGTCGTAGAACACGTGTGTCGGAGAGGAAAGCCACTGGTAACCTACCGGGCTGGTCTGAACCTCGTCGCCGTAGGTCATCCGCAGAATATCAAACAATCTGCGAGAGAGGGGTCGGCCGCTGACCAGCATGGCAATTCCGCAGAACCGCTCGTCAACGAACTCGAACCGGCAGTTCTCGAGCGCAACGTCCTCGATGTCACGAATGTCTGTGTCAAACTGTTGATACGCTCCGCGCGTCTGTACGAGCCGGAGATCGAAGTTTTCTTGCATTGCCCGCAGAGGGCTGCCCCAGCGGTACTCCCTGAAGCCGTCCGATACCTGAGCGAAGGCCTCGGAGCGCAGGCAGGGATTCGCTGCCAACACCGCTCCGGCCAGGAGAGAAACAAGGAGTTTCATGATCTGCCTCGTGTCTCAGGAGATGTCACACTCCTGTGTCTTTCCGGCGCCCGTGGCAAATCCCCGGTGGAGTCCGTGCCGGAGTGCAAGTGTGATGGCCTCTTCGTACTCCTCAGCGCTGATCCGCCGGTTGATTTCGGGGAGTCGCGACGCGTGGTACGCCGGATGATATTGATCCATGATATTGACGTACGAGTCCCGGGATATTTCGCGTGCAATGAACTCCAGAACATCGTCGGAGCCGCCTACACCGCGGGGGAGGACGAGGTGCCGGATGAGGAGACCGCTCCGTGCGAGACCGTCTCCTTCCAGTTGAAGGTCCCCGACCTGTCGGTGCATCTCCTTGAGTGCCGCCCGCACCGTCTGCCAGTAATCTTTGACACCGGAATACTTCCTGGCGTGTGCGTCATTGGCATACTTTACGTCAGGCATGTAGATGTCTACAATCCCGTCCAGATTCCTGAGTGTCTCGAGTGATTCGTAGCCTGCGCAATTGTAGACGAGGGGGAGAGAGAGGCCGTGTCGCACAGCAATGGCGAGTGCCTCCACGATCTGTGGAACAACATGAGTCGGTGTCACGAAGTTGATGTTGTGACAACCTCTCCGCTCGAGCCAGAGCATAATCTCCGCAAGTTCCGTCGGGGGTGTCGGTCTTCCACCCGGTTGCTGGCTGATATCGAAGTTCTGGCAATACTGGCATTTCAGACAGCAGGAGGAGAGGAAGATCGTCCCGGAACCGTGCTGCCCCACCAGCGGGGGCTCTTCCCCGAAATGTGGACCCGCGCTCGAGACCATCAGGACATCGGTTGAACGACAGACGCCGTATCTCCCCTCGAGGCGGTTCACCCCACATCCGCGGGGGCAGACGGAGCATGATATGAGCATCTCACGTAGCAGCCATGATCGTTCCTCCAGGTCCGCGAGCGTCAATCGCTCACGACATACGGGTGTTGTCCCCACGGGCCTCTCGTTCCGATATGGTGTCCAGAACCTGATGAACGGTGTGTACGATGCCTGGAATCGCTGCTTCGACCCGGGGGGAGAGATCCGTCCTCATCGGTTGTATTTCGTCGACGGAGACGAGGAACAGTCGAGGAAGAGGACCGATCAACATGGCTGATTCCAGAAGGTTCTGCAGCCCGATGTCGTGTGCGGAGAGCGTCCTCGGAAAGTCACTCGCAAAGCGCGGCTCGGTGAGTCGGACAGACCCCGCATCGTTGCCATCCATGGTTGCGTCAATGAGAACGATGTGACTGTACTCCTGGAAGAGGGAGAGGAGGTGAAACCCGCCGGTCCCGCCATCGAGTAGATGGACATTCGGAGGCAGCGTGTTCTTGGCTAGCTCCTCGACAGACCGTACGCCGACCCCCTCGTCTCCCATGAGAAGATTTCCGATGCCGAAAATGAGTGTGGAGGGGGGGTGTGGTCATGGCTCCTCTCGAACGAAGATCACACACAGACTCCGGTCAATATACATTCGTGCGGGGCGAGTTTCAACCGGGACAAAAAAAGGCAATCCCGCACGTGCGGGATTGCCTCTCTCTGCCGGGCATCCTTGGACGAGCCGGTTGCTACCTTTCCTCGAGTTCCTTTTCGATGAACTTCCATCCCCCCACCATCGAGGATGTGACTCCACGCCCTTCGACATAGTCGTGGTAGAACACCAGGTAGACGTGGAGCATGGAGAACACGACGAAGAACCACATCATGGCGTGGCGCCACTGGCGGACCGCAAAATCTCCTCCCATGACCGGGACAATCCAGCTGAAGAGGTTGGCCAGCAATGCGTCGCTCATGGCAGCGTACATCCCGAATCCGGTGACGCTTTTCTGTCGCTTCCGGTCAATGTTCCCTATGCAGCTCCGCCTGCCGCATTTTGCCAATCGGTCATGCCTTGCCTGACATCATCCGCAGACTTCTGGAGCATCGCTTTCTCTTCGT
>JBATTW010000158.1:0-54189 GCA_049670805.1 Bacteroidota bacterium | reverse complement strand
GGTTCGCAGAAGAAGGTAATAGAGGAGCTGGAGGGCCGGATTGCCGAGCTGACACCGCAAATCGAGCCACAGAAACCCGAAACGAAGGTCGAGCCCGATCAGAAGCCCCCCGGGCCGGACTCTGCGGGGGAAAAGGGGTAGACTGAACGGTAATCACTTACAGGAGGATACCATGAGCATCGTTCTCTTTTTGATCATTGGCCTGGTCGCCGGCTGGCTTGCAGGGAAGATCGTGAAGGGAAAAGGCTTTGGGCTCGTCGGTAATCTCGTCGTCGGTGTCATCGGCGCTCTGGTGGGCGGGTTTCTCGTGGAAGTCTTCAGCATTGATGTCGGAGGGCTGGTAGGGCAGCTCGTCATGGCCGTGGTCGGCGCCGTGGTTTTTCTATGGATCGTCAACCTGATAAAGAAGAAGTAGCTCACCCCCCTTCCCCAACACACATGAGTCAACCGTGCACGTTCCAGGTTCACAGCTGGTCAAATGCGGGATTGTTCTCCATTGTGGTCCCCCGGGTTCCTGGGATGCAGGAATGGTGGAGTCGCCCGTGGTCTGGTTTGACCATCACCGGGAATCGCTTGGCATGGTGTACACCGGGTACGCACGTGGGGGTCGCGCAGAGAGAGGATATGCCTCCGTCCGTCGGCCGCAGGTGGGGCTTGCGTGGAGCGAAGATCTCGTGAACTGGCGGAAGGATCCATCGAATCCGATTTTCGGTCCGAGCGATCGGCTCGGATCACCGGACCCGACCGGAACCGCCGGACCATTTATCTGGCAGGAGGGGGGGCGTTACCATCTATTCTACTTCGGCGTTACCGAAGAGGGGTACGAGAAGGGTGCCAAAACACTGAACCTCGCCGTGTCAGAGGATCTTCTCGAATGGGAACGATACGGGGGAAACCCCATCATTACCCCGGGCGGGGAAGGATGGCGAAGAGACGCCATCTGGCATCCACACGTTCTCAAGGTGGCCAGCACCTACTACCTTTTCTTCAACGCGTCGGGTGTCCACGGGGGCGTTGAGGAGGAATTCATCGGGTATGCAACATCGACGGACCTCAAGCACTGGACGGTCGATGATGCACACTCCCCGGTCCTGGTCGGCAGCAGGCGGGCGGAAACCTGGGACTCCACCGGGCGATCCGGGGATCCGAGCCTGTACAAGCACCAAGACATCTGGTACATGGCGTACTACAGCTGGGATGGGATCCACTCTCAGGACGGAATTGCCTGGACAACCGAAAAAGAGTTTCCGCTCGGCTGGCGCCCGATTGACGACAACCCGGTTCTTCCGATTGGACAAGCTGGTACATATGACGCGTTGCACGCGGCAAAGCCGCATATAATAGAGCATGCACACCGTCACTACCATTTCTATACAGCGGTGGATTCTTCGGAAAAGCGTGAGATTGCACTGGCGGTGTGGCCCGGACCGTGCCGGCAGACATGATCGGTGCTCCATGAAAAGGGCATTCAAAGAACAGATTGTCGCTCTTTGCGTCCCTCCGCTTTTGTCTCTCCTGATCCTGGGCTGTGGCGCGCCTTCTCTGAGTGAGAAGGTGTCTCCCCGGTGGCCGTATGATTTTGCATCTTTCCCGTACGCCACCGGTAGAGGAGTGGTGGTATCTGACGCAGCCCCCGCAACGGAGATCGGGCTACTGGCGCTCAGAGATGGCGGCAACGCTGTTGACGCGGCCGTCGCAACCGCATTCGCCCTGGCGGTGGTCTACCCGGAGGCCGGCAATATCGGCGGCGGGGGATTTGCCCTCGTCTATCTTTCGGATGGATCGACAGCGGCCCTGGACTTCCGGGAGAAGGCACCGCTCGCCTCTGATGCGTCTATGTACCTGGACTCTCTCGGAGGCCTGACGGACGGTTCCGTCACCGGTCATCTCGCTTCCGGCGTTCCGGGGAGCGTTGCCGGACTCCGGGCCCTCCACAGAAGATACGGAACAATCCCGTGGAAGGACCTCCTTGCCCCGGCGATCCGACTCGCGGAAGATGGTTTTGAAATCAACCGGCGGTTTGCGGCAGTCCTCGCCGACGATCTCACACGGCTTCGCCGGTTCCCTGCTTCAGCCGAACTGTTTCTTCCGGATGGAGCTCCCCTTCGGACGGGAACCACCTGGCGAAACCCCGACCTTGCCTCCACTCTCCGGCGCATTGCGCAAAACGGCTCCGCCGGGTTTTACGAGGGTGAAACGGCAGATCTCATTGTTTCCGAGATGAGACGGGGCGGGGGGATCATCACGCGCGAGGACCTCAGGAGATACGCTCCGCGCTGGAGAGATCCTGTTCGATTCACCTACAGGGACCGGACCGTTTTCTCAATGCCTCCTCCCTCTTCAGGTGGAATCACGCTCGCAATCATTGCAAACATCATGGAAGGATATGATGCCGGCTCCCTCGGATGGGGGTCCACCGACCTTCTGCACCTAACGGCGGAAGCGATGCGGAGAGCATTTGCCATCCGGAATGCAACACTTGCCGATCCTGACTTTGTAGAGATCCCCCAGAAGCTGCTCATCTCAAAAGAGTACGCCGACAGCCTGCGCGCAACGATAGATCCCACCGCTGCAACTCCCTCCGGGCAGCTGACCCTGCCGTCGCAGCCCCGTGAGGGGAACCACACAACACATATTTCTGTCACCGACCCGCACGGCAATGCTGTGGCCCTTACCACAACCCTCAACGAGCTCTTTGGCTCCGCCGTCACAGTAGCCGGCGCGGGCTTTCTCCTGAACGATGAGATGGATGATTTCACCACCAAGGCGGGGGCGCCAAATATGCTGGGGCTCGTGCAGGGTGAGGTAAACATGATCACACCGGAGAAGCGCATGCTCTCCGCAATGACCCCCACGATCATCCTGGATCAGGCAGGGGAACCCCTTCTCATCACAGGCGCCCGCGGGGGACCCAGGATCATATCCAGTGTCTTCCACGTGATGTCCAACATCATCGACCACAGCTGTGACGCCCCGACGGCGGTCCTTCTCCCCCGTCTCCACCATCAACATCTGCCGGACACGGTCCGCGTCGATGCGGACGGGTTCCCGGCCGACCGGCTCAAGGAATTGAGGGAACGCGGACATGTGGTGGAAGAGCTCCGCTACTTTGGCTCTGCGCCGAGTATCCTGAAAACAGATAGTCTCTGGCAGGGATCGGCTGATCCCAGAAGCGGGGGAACGGCAGGGGGGATCTAGCTAAGCTTGATCTCCTACAAGAAAAGGCAATACCCCCTCCCGGCCGCGAAGCCGGAGGAGATATTGCCTTCCCTGCGAAACAGAACTATGGTTTATGATTGCGGTGGTGCCGCTGCCGGTGCTACGTCTTTCGGCTTGTAGACCGCATAACCTATGAGACCCCCGAGCAATCCGAACAGCGGGTCGATGATGAGCGACATAACGATCGTCATAGGATCCAGTTCGGCCTTCGTCATCCCTTCGTACATCCCATCGACCGCCTCGGGTGGCATCAGGTCGAGAATACCCACCGTCTCGTAGAAGCTCATGAGCATTTCGTACATGGCTTCGCCGGCAACGTTGCCAACAGTGACCATTATCAACCCGGTGATGACGCTCCCTACAATGGCGCCGATAAGCCCGGCCAGAGCACCCAGCTGAATCGAGTCACCGCTGGTGAGGGGAGACATGGCGGGAGTCAGGTCTTTGTTGTAGAAGAAGACCGCCATGAAACCACCGAACAGGACTCCTGCACAACAGAGACAGTTGACGAAGTTTACATACGGGATCCCGGAGATAATCCCAATGATGATGCCCCCATAAAGGGCTGGCATGAGCTTACTCGGTTTTTCAGGCATCGCTCATTCCTTTCTTGTGATGGACGGTGGAAGGAGTAAAACGCGTAAAGAGCTGACCAACACCCTCGATGGCAGCGGGAAGTATCACAAAGGGTAACACGGCGCCGAAAATGGCCCCCGTGATGACGCGCGTCGCGGTGCTTACTTCATGGATTCCGATCATCCCGGGAATCGCATCTGCCAGCATGGGGATGAGGGCCACAATCAACAGCCAGCGGGGTGGCATCACAGGTTTTTCAACACTGCGAAGCAGGGGATAGAGCAGGGTTCCCAGCAAGAACGCGCCATAGATTGCCGAACATCTCGCACAGACCGCCAGGGGTTCCCCGAACAGTGTGAGCGAGCGGCCATCAATCTGATGACAGACAGGACGAAAGAACGAGGCAAGAAGTGCCGCGGTGTCTGCCAGGGAATCCGAAGAGGCAGCAATTGCCGGTGGCAGGGCAATCAACGCACACCAGAGAGCGGCACCGATAGCGATGGCGAGATAGGTCAGCCGTTGGAGATTCATAGGATGACGAGAACATAGCCGAAAATAACCCGATTGTCAAGTAGAGCGTGTTGCAATTGAACGCGACCCCGGCTATATTCGGGCACCCGAAGCAGATATCAGAATCCCCTCAAGCAGAGTCCCATGGCACCCACCCCCCCGCCCGCGGCTCTCGGGCCCCGGTCAAATTTCCTTGGTCTTGAGAAAGCATCTTCAGAGTACGAGTCATCATTGATCGTCCTCCTCTCCGCACCGTATGAACATACCGTGAGCTTTGGACGCGGAACCGGCATGGGACCATCCCGCATCATCAAGGCCTCCCACTACGTGGAATTCTACGATGAGGAGATTGACCGTGAATTGTGCAAAGACGTCGGGATAGCCACGCTGCCGTCTCTGAAGTTTGGAAATCGGGTTGACAAACGTGCGCTGGACTACCTTCAGCGTACCGTCAAAACCCGCCTGGAAGAGGGGAAATTCGTAGCTACCCTAGGCGGCGAACACACGATATCCTCAGCCTGCATCGCCGCACACCTCCAGCGGTTCCCGGCCCTCTCCGTGATCCAGTTTGACGCACATTCTGACCTACGCGACAGCTACGGAGGGAACCGGTACAGTCACGCCTCGGTAATGGCGCGAGTTTGCGAAGTGCTTGATCCACACCGCCTCGTCCAGGTGGGTATTCGCGCTCAGTGCCGGGAAGAATCGGAATACATAAAGAACAGAGGGGTCCAGACCTTCTACGCACACAACATCCATGACGGCGAATATGCGCAGTCGTCGGAACGGTTGCATCAGACAATCCTGAGGAGCCTGACAGACCACGTGTATGTCACTTTTGATGTGGACTGCCTTGATCCCTCGATCATGCCGAGCACTGGAACTCCCGAACCCAACGGCCTTTCCTGGACGGAGGCCACCCGCATAATCCGGATGATCGGCGAATCACGCACGATCGTGGGATTCGACCTGGTCGAGCTCGCACCGGTCAGGGGCGTGCACCACCCGGATCTGACCGCTGCAAGACTCGCATACAAGATGATGAACTACGCTTTTCTCGGGAAGGGTTAGAACGCCGCCAGACCAGAGTCACTTCTTGTACTATTCCCACCCCCTCCCGGCTTTTCTCAATTCTTGGAATAGGAGGCAGAGAACCCCTTCTTTTTATCGTTTTTGGCTGCTTGGCTGCTGGCATGGAATTGGCCATATCCTATACGAAACCGACCGAACTAGACCTTTTTCTGAACTACCAAGTTTACATAAATTCTGAAGAAACAGGCAGGTAACGATGAAGCATCGAAAAGTCACGATTGACGGCAACGAAGCAGCAGCCTTTTCAGCCCACAAGCTGAATGAAGTCATAGCGATCTACCCGATCACGCCATCCTCAAACATGGGCGAATGGGCCGACGAATGGTCTGCTCAAGGGAGGAAAAACCTCTGGGGCACGGTGCCGTCAGTTACGGAGATGCAAAGCGAAGGTGGTGCTGCAGGCGCTGTCCACGGCGCCCTCCAGACAGGAGCACTATCAACGACCTTCACCGCTTCTCAGGGTCTGCTTCTGATGATCCCCAACATGTTTAAGATCGCAGGTGAGCTGACTCCGACCGTGTTCAACGTCTCCGCCCGCTCAGTCGCGGCACACGCACTCTCGATTTTTGGTGACCACAGCGACGTCATGGCAACCCGCAGCACCGGTTTTGCCCTGCTCGCATCCAACAGCGTGCAGGAGGTCATGGACTTCGTGCTCATCGCGCAAGCAGCCTCGCTCGAATCTCGTGTCCCGTTTGTCCACTTCTTCGATGGTTTCCGCACATCACACGAGGTCATGAAGATCGAAGAGCTTACCGACGAAGAGATGCGTGCAATGATCGATGATGAGCTGGTGCACGCACACCGTGCACGGGCGCTCTCGCCCGATCATCCCGTGATCCGGGGCACGGCACAGAACCCCGATGTGTTTTTCCAGGCACGGGAAACCGTCAATCCCTTCTACCTGAAGACTCCCGACATCGTCCAGAAGGTGATGGACAGATTCAACAAGGTCGTCGGCCGAGAATACAAACTCTTCCAGTACGTGGGCGCACCGGATCCAGAAAGAGTAATCATCATGATAGGTTCCGGGGCCGAAGCCGCACACGAGACTGTAGAGCACCTCAACGCGCAAGGTGAAAAAGTAGGCCTCGTAAAGGTTCGCCTCTACAGGCCGTGGGACCCCCAGCGGCTGCTGGACGCCATTCCGCAGACAGCAAAGAGCATTGCCGTACTGGATCGGACAAAAGAGCCCGGTGCGGCGGGTGAACCTCTCTACAAAGATGTCGTCACCGCGTTTGCGGAAAGCATGGCGGCGGGAAACGGTGCCGCACGGCCATTTCCGCACATCATCGGTGGTCGGTACGGGCTCTCCTCAAAGGAGTTCACCCCGGCAATGGTAAAGGGTGTCTTCGACGAGATGAACCGGGAGAAGCCCAAGAATCAATTCACCCTCGGTATCGTGGACGACGTGACAAATACCAGCCTTGACTACGATCTGTCCTTCACGACAGAGGAGGAGGATGTGATCAGGGGGCTTTTCTATGGCCTGGGCGCCGATGGAACGGTGGGCGCAAACAAGAACTCCATCAAGATCATCGGCGAAGAGACCGATTTTAATGCGCAGGGATATTTCGTCTACGATTCCAAGAAGTCGGGATCCACGACCGTATCCCACCTTCGATTCGGGCCCCGTCCGATACACTCGACCTATCTTGTCACCCAGGCGAATTTCATTGCCTGTCACCAGTGGGTTTTTCTGGAGAAGTTCGATGTTCTAAAATCCGCGGTGCCGGGCGCGACCTTTCTCCTCAACAGCATCTACGGACCGGACGAAGTCTGGGACAAACTCCCCCGCCAGGTGCAGCAGCGGCTGATTCAGAAGAAGATCAATCTTTACACTATTGATGCGTACAGCGTCGCCCAGAAGACGGGCATGGGTGCGCGGATCAACACGATCATGCAGACCTGCTTCTTTGCGATCTCCGGCGTGCTGCCACGCGATGAGGCCATCGAGAAGATCAAGAGCGCAATCAAAAAGACATACGGCAAGAAGGGCGATCAGGTGGTACAGCAGAACTTCGCGGCCGTGGACCAGACGCTGGCAAACCTCCACCAGGTAGAGCTACCGGCTGCGGTCTCGAGCTCGGTCGAGATGCCACCCATTGTCTCCGAAAAGGCGCCCGAGTTCGTCAAGGATGTGACGGCGCGAATCATTGGAGGCTTCGGCGATGATCTCCCCGTGAGCGCCTTCCCCGTGGACGGCACATTTCCTACCGGCACTGCAGCCTGGGAGAAACGAAATATCGCCCTCGAGATCCCCGTGTGGGACGAGGGAACCTGCATCCAGTGCAATAAATGCGTTCTCGTCTGTCCCCACGCCGCCATACGTGCAAAGGTGTACGATCCCTCACATCTGAAGGACAGGCCCGGGACGTATAAGGCCGTCGACTTCAGGGGGGCGGAGTACAAGGGAATGAAATACACCATTCAGACAGCTCCCGAAGATTGCACCGGATGCGGACTCTGCGTCGAGGTCTGCCCCGCAAAGAACAAGAAGGAGACCCGGCTAAAGGCGATCAACATGGAGCCACAGCCTCCTATCCGTGAGTCGGAGAGAGAAAACTACGACTTTTTCCTGAATCTGCCGGAGGTCGACAGACGAACCGTCAAGGTCGATACCGTGAAGGGCTCGCAGTTCTTACAGCCTCTCTTCGAGTATTCCGGTGCATGTTCCGCATGTGGAGAAACACCGTACGTGAAACTGATCAGCCAGCTCTTTGGCGATCGTTGCGTCGTGGCAAACGCAACAGGGTGCTCCTCCATCTACGGGGGGAACCTTCCCACAACGCCCTGGTCGAAGGATCCAAACGGTCGCGGCCCTGCCTGGTCCAATTCTCTTTTCGAAGACAATGCCGAATTCGGTATGGGTTTCCGACTGACGCTCGACAAGCACAACGAGATGGCCCGCGAGCTGGTACAGTCCCTCTCCTCGACGGTCGGAGCGGGCCTGGCACAGGGGCTTCTCGAGGCGGACCAGTCAGACGAATCGGGTATCTTTGAACAGCGCGAACGAGTGGAAGCGCTGAAGGAGAAGCTCAAGACGCTGGACTCGGCGGAAGCAAAGGACCTCCTGACCCTGGCGGACAGCCTCGTGAAGAAGAGCGTCTGGATTGTGGGCGGAGACGGGTGGGCCTACGACATCGGTTACGGAGGTCTGGACCACGTCCTCGCTTCGGGACGGAACGTAAACCTCCTCGTACTGGATACCGAGGTGTACTCCAACACAGGCGGACAGATGTCAAAAGCAACACCCCGCTCTGCGGTCGCGAAGTTTGCCTTCGGCGGAAAACTGCAAGCCAAGAAAGACCTCGGCCGGATGGCCATGACATACGGAAACGTCTACGTGGCCGAGGTTGCCATGGGCCATAGCGATCTCCAGACCGTTCGTGCGTTTCTCGAGGCGGAAGCGTACGATGGGCCGTCCCTCATCATCGCCTACAGCCACTGCATCGCCCATGGCATCAACATGACCAAGGCGATGCAGAACCAGAAGGCAGCCGTCGAGAGTGGCCACTGGCCTCTGTACAGGTATGATCCCCGGGTGGCGCTCGAAGGGAAGAATCCCCTCAAGATTGAATCGAAGCCTCCAAAAATCAGCTTTCAGGACTACGCCTACATGGAAGCCCGCTACAAGATGCTCACCAAGAGCAATCCGCAGGCGGCAAAGGAGCTCATGGCCAAGGCGGAAAAGGATGTCCAGGATCGGTGGAAGGCCTACGAAGCCCTGGCAAGCGACGGAAACAGTAAGACGCAAAAACCACCGCTCCAGAAGAGCTCGTGATCACCAAACGTGTCTACTGCTCGTTTCACAGAAACAGAATGGAAATGTAACCATGGACCTCTCAACCACATACCTGGGACTCAATCTCAAGAACCCGATTGTCCCGTCTGCAAGCCCGCTCTCGCACACTCTCGACAGCATGAAACGACTCGAAGGTGCCGGAGCCGCCGCGGTCGTGATGTATTCGCTCTTTGAGGAGCAGATCAGCCACGATGCGGCGGAACTCGACCACTACATGCAATACGGTGCCGAGAGCTTCGCGGAAGCCACATCGTACTTCCCCGAAGCGGACGAGTACAACCTCGGCCCCGAGGAGTACATTGACCATATCCATGAGGCAAAAGAGGCGCTCGAGATACCGGTCATCGGTAGTTTGAACGGTATCTCCACGGGCGGGTGGATCTCATACGCCAAGAAGATCGAGGAAGCCGGTGCAGACGCCCTTGAACTGAATGTCTACCACATCCCCACCGACCCTCAGCAGAACGCCGGAGATGTCGAGCAGCTGTACGTCGACGTTCTGAAGGCTGTCAGGAACTCTGTCAAGATTCCGGTGGCCATGAAGCTCAGCCCCTTCTTCAGCAACATGGCCAACATGGCGCACAAACTCGACGAGGCCGGAGTAGACGGCCTCGTCCTTTTCAACAGATTCTACCAACCGGATTTCGATCTTGCTGAGCTCGAAGTGACACCCAACGTCATTCTCAGCACCCCGCAGGCGCTCCGCCTCCCCCTCCGCTGGATCGCGATACTCCACGGGCGGATCAAGGCAAACCTCGCGGCCACAAGCGGGGTCCATACAGCACAGGATGTTCTGAAGATGCTCATGGCGGGTGCCGACGTCACCATGATGTGTTCCGCTCTCCTCAAACACGGCCCCTCGCACCTCACCGAGGTTCTGGAGGAGGTCAACAAATGGATGATTGATCATGAATACGTCTCTGTCGCCCAGATGAAAGGAAGCATGAGCCAGAAGTCCGTGGCAAATCCGGCTGCGTTCGAACGCGCCAACTACATGAAAGCGTTGAGCTCTTACAAGGTTATACCCTAGTCCTCGCCAGTACCAACGCAGCTCCAGGAGGTTACAGAAAAGGTGAACAAGTCCTCTATTATCCGACCCCTTCTCCTCTGCGCGGCTCTGCTCTTCTCGGTACAGATTTTCGCCCAGCATCATGGTCCCGACTCAGGAGACACCCAGGCACGGGTTCCGGAACTCGAAGAGTTCCACTCAGTCATATTCCGGGTATGGCACGAAGCATGGCCCGAGAACGACTACGCGCTCCTGAAGGAGCTCCTCCCCGAGATCGAACAGGGCACCAGCGCGCTCGCTGAGGCGAAACTCCCCGGGATCCTCAGGGAGAAGGAAGAAGCCTGGAAAGCGGGGATAGCCGAACTTCAGGCGGTTGTCCAGAAGTACAAGAAGGCTGCCGAGGAGAACCAGGACAAAGCCCTCCTGAATGCCGCCGAAGAGCTTCACTCACAGTTCGAAGCTCTTGTTCACATGATCCGACCGGTCCTTCCGGAGATCGACGACTTCCACAAATCCCTCTACGTCCTCTACCACTACTATCTTCCCGACTACTCTCTGGAGAAGATCCGTGAGTTTTCCCAGGAACTGGTGGAGAAGATGGAATCCCTCAACAAGGCAACTCTTCCCGGGCGCTACAAGAAGATAACGGAGGAGTTCGATGCAGCCCGCTCACAGCTCACCAAGTCAGTCCGGGCACTCGTGGACGTGGTCGAAACCGAGAACGAAGCCACCATCAAGAACGCGATCGACCAGCTACACACCGACTACCAGTCGCTTCAGAGCCTCTGCGAGTAACCCGTTAACGAGGACCGTATGAAACGAACCGAAACTCAGGAACCGATTGAAACGTTTTTCAGCTCACCCGCCTACGCGGTGATTGGCGTCTCGGCCGACCGGAAGAAATTCGGGAACGTTGTCTACAGAACAATGAAGGAGAAGGAATTTGCGGTCTTCCCGGTCCACCCCACCCTGGATCTCGTTGAGGGAGACGCATGCTGGAATTCCGTAATGGACCTTCCCGGCGAAGTGCGATCTGTCGTTATGGTTATCCCGCCTGCGCAAACAGGGAATGTCGTGCGGCAGTGTGCCGAGAAGGGAATATCCTCGATATGGATGCAGCCGGGGTCAGCGTCTGAGGAGGCGATCAAGGAGGCCGAGGAGAAGCAGATGGGCGTGATACATGGTCAGTGTATTCTGATGTTTCTTGAACCGGTCAGCTCGTTCCACGCCCTCCACCGGTGGATCTACAAACTCGTAGGTGTTTATCCCCGATAGCCACAGGCTCCGCGTCTACCCACCCCCGCCGCAGATACTCTCCATCTCATCCAAGACCCGGTTCATTTTTTGCATCGTCAGTTCAAACGGCACCGGTCCTGTCATGTCCACCCCGGCCTGGCTTAACAGGGCAATCGGGTAATCAGATCCGCCTGCCGAAAGGAGGCGCAGGTACGCCTGCGTCGATTCGCTGTCACCGGAAATCACTTTTTCCGATAGCGCGGCAGACGCGGTAAACGATGTCGCGTACTGAAAGACGTAGAAGTTGTAGTAGAAGTGGGGCACGTTGGCCCACTCGGCTCTGCACTCTTCATCCACGACACAGAGCCCACTGTCGTGACCGTAGTACCGTCTGGTGATCCCGTCGTATACCTCGTTGAGAATATCGCCGGTCAGAGTCTCGCCGCGTTCCGCCATCTCGTGAATGCGGAGCTCGAATTCGGCAAACTGCGTTTGCCGAAACACCGTTGCGCGAAGGCCATCCAGATAGTTACCCAGGAGAGAGAGCCGGATCGCATCATCCGTTATGGACTTGAGCATATGATTCAGGAGAAGGGCCTCGTTGAATGTGGACGCCACCTCTGCCACAAAAATCGAGTAGTGCGAAAGCGGATAGGGTTGGTGCGTATTGCTGAGGTGACTGTGCATCGTATGGCCTAGCTCATGAGCAATGGTGCTCACGTCGTCGTACTTACCATTGTAATTCAACAATACGTATGGATGAATATCATACGCAGCACCGTTGGAGTACGCCCCCGCGCGCTTTCCTTCGCTTGGATAGACATCCATCCACCGATCGGTGAACGCCCTCTTCACGGTCTCCTGGTACTCCGCCCCGAGCGGAGCAAGCGAATCAATCACGAGTTCCCGGGCCTCATCATACGAGTAGTGAAGATCCTCCTCGGGTACGATAGGGGCGTAGAGATCGTAGTAGTGAAGTTCTTCCACGCCCAGCAACCTTTTCCTGAGTGCCAGATAGCGATGAAAAGATTTCAGGTGGCGGTTGGCATTCTGAATGAGCCCTGTGTATACATCTGTGGGGATGTTGTTTCCATCCAGAGCACCCTGGAGACACGATTCGTACTTCCGCGCCCGCATGTAGAACAGATCTTTCTTCACCTGCGCGTAGAGTTGACCCCCGAAGGTCCGCCGGTATCCGTTCAAGGACCTGAGATAGGATTCGAAGACAGCTTTCCTGTCGGCTCTGTTGGGGGCGGTCCGATACAGACTGAAAGCCGCCTTATCCAGTTTGACGCGCTCCCCGTCGTGAAGGATCACTTCCGGGAAGGGGAAATCCGCGTTGGAGAAAATGCCGAAGATGTTGTCAGGCCCGTCGGCCATCAGGCTGGCATCAGCGATGATCTTTTCCTCACCTTCGGTCCCCGTGTGCTCTTTTCGCCTGAGTATGTCATCCAGGTCGTGCCTGTAGATACCCAGTCTCGGCTGCGCGGCCAGAAACGCCTCTACGGTTTCCCTCCCCATGGTCAATATCTCAGGCCGGACAAAAGAGGTCTTAGCCGCGAAATCGGATCCAATCTGACCAACTTCCTGGACCATGGCGAGGTAGGCCGACTCCCGTGTGTCGACGTCGGAATTCAGGCTCGCGTATACATATAGCCGTGCATACTCCTTCGTCAGCTGGCTCACCGCTTCCAGACAGCTGAGCAGCGTCATCGCCGAATCGGCAAGTCTCCCACGAAACTGACCCAGCTCCGGGATGTCTGCCAGCAACCGACCCTTTGCCTCACGCCACGCCGCGTCAGACGGATAAAGATGGGTGGGGTCCCATTTGTACCCATCCGATATCTTCGCCCGATCACGCTCGCGACTCGACCCAATGGCCTTCATCTGGTCCTCAACGGATCTGATTAACGAAGCAACAGGAGCTTTCTCGTCTGGCTGCCTCCACCGGCGGTAAGCCTGTACAGGTACACACCGGCTGCAAGGCCCCCCGCATCGAACCGCACGCTATGAGCACCGGCAGATCTTACCTCGTCCACGAGCGTCTCGACCTCCCTTCCAAGGAGGTCAAAGACCTTCAGCGTGACGTGGCCTCTCCTCGGCAGGGAATACCGTATGGTAGTAGCGGGATTGAATGGATTCGGATAGTTCTGCCTGAGAGAGAAGATATCCGGCGGCAGTTCGTCTCCAACATCAGTCAGCGACGTGTAGAGTAACAACCTGATATCATCAACAAAAATCCCCTCCCCACCTACGTAGCCATCCGACTCGAATCGAAACCGCAGCTGCACGGATTGACCCAGAAACTCTTCCAGGTCCATTACTTCCTCGGCCCATGCATGTTTGATACCGTCCAGACCGGGCGAGAAGAGAGGCTGCTTCCCCCTTCCCGAGCCCTGCGCCGTATATCTACCCCGGAGAGGATTCCAGCTCTGCCCGTCTGTTGAAACCTCCACAACCGCGTAGTCCCAGTTGGTTTCGATGTCCCACATCGCCCAGAACCGGAGCTCCGCCCCGGTGCCGGAAAGGACCAGCGGCGAGCGTAGAGTCATCGTCGTGGTGAGATTGTCCGGATAGACTCCGGCGGGGCTTTCCGTGTATGAGAGGAGACCGGAGTGTGCTCTGCCGCTCGAGGTGTCCCACCTGGCGGAAGGGTTATCCGTGGCGAACTCCCAGTTCGCCATGCTCGATTCAGCGTCATCCGCATACAGAAGAGCCGGAGCTCCCAGACGGATCTGCACCGTGTCAACGGTGTACCCGCCAACGTAGGAGAGCTCTACGATCAGCCGGGCATGATCGCCGGGGGTGTACGACGTGTTGGGAAGGGCACGGATTGACATCGGATCCTCCCACTCGAAAGAGGAGAAAGACGAGTCGATGACACGAATATACGTGCTGGCGACCGAGAGCTGTGCGGTTGAAGCGGGCACCACCATCCCCGCACTGACAAACGAGAGCTGGATCCGGATAGTATCAGAGGATGATTCTTGCTCTACCTCCGCATCAGCGATCGTGAGAAACTGCCCGGCTGCATGCGCAAGATAGAGGTTCGCGAAGAGATTCTCCTGGGCGTGAGGAAGGATTCGGGAGACGGACGGCCAGTGACCGTCTGTCACGCTCCCCACTTCCGGTGTCATGGAAACGATACGCGGTTTGAGCAGCGTCTCCCCGTACATCCAGTCGTCAGCGTCCCCGTTGGTGATGTAGCCAACTGTCTGTCCCCCGGTACCGTAGGTATATCTGTTAGCCGAGGTCATCTCTTCCGCCATTGCACGGTACCGGGTGGAATCCATCGTATCACCATCGAGATATCCCCAGGGGTAGATGAGGAGATTGCCGTATGTATGGTAGTTGAGCGCAGTAGAGAAGCCTTTCTCCACACAGAAATCTCTCACCGTTCGTGTCTCCGGCTCCGAAAAGCCCCGGGGACCCCGATAGACATCTGAGACACCATTAGGACTCGACCCTTCGTTGTCGTACCCCCATGCAAACTCGTAGTTGCGGTTGAGATCCACACCGATAGAACCGTCCCCATTGTCTCGCCGATTCTTGCGCCACTGTCCTCCCCCGTCCGGCCACGAGATCTCGTTGTACAGATACCCGTCAGGGTTCACAACCGGGATGAAGAAGAGCTCCCGGTGATCGAGCAGATGTGTGACCTCGGGATCTGTCCCGTAGTTCTCGAGAAGATACCACATGAAGTAGATCAACTGCATCATCCCGCCCGGCTCCCCCGCATGCGTCAGCGCATCATAGAGTGCACGCGGCTCCGTCTCATCCAGGTCGGCATGTGCGGAGATCTTCATGGCCCAGAGGGGTCTGTTCTCTACAGAAACACCGATGGAATCTCTTTCCGTAATGAGATGCGGATACTCCGATCGCATGGAGTCCAGCTCGGCCCTGATTTCTTGCAGCGTCAGAAAACCACCCATTGAGCCAAGATGGAAATGCTTCACCGCCGAAGCGAGCGCAGGAAGCGAAGGACGGAGAGACTCTTCCCGCTGACGTCGGCGGTAGTGTTCCTCCCAATTCTGGATGAGCACCGTAAAGGGAATACCGTTTCTTTCCAGGAGTTCAACCTCACGGCTGCTGAGAAAGAGGTCCAGCCAGCGACCCGCCCGACCTCCGGTATGGTCAACCGGAATACCGAGACGGGCGACCCTTCGCACATCCTCCACCGAATTGACGGGGATTCGTACCTGGCTGTGCCGGTCCTGCCCCACAACACTCGCCACCGCCATGATAAGTACCCCCGCAGCAGCAACAAGCCGTTTCATATTGTTTCCATCCTATTTGAGGAGAATCATTTTCCGGGCTGCCCGCACCGGACCGGCGACCAGCTCGTAAATGTAGATCCCGCTTGCCAGTCCCGAACCATTAAAATCCAGAGTGTGCACACCGGCGGGTTTTGGCCCGTGGACCAGGGTCAGGAGCTCCTCGCCTGCAAGCGAGTAGATTTTGAGGGTAACTTCTGCGGGAACAGCAACCTGAAACTCTATCTGCGTAGAGGGATTGAAGGGATTGGGATAGTTCTGCCGCAGGACCATCCCAACCGGCACATCCGTTGCGGCTTCCGCTACCCCGGTCACCTGTGGGACAAGAAGCTTCCTCTCGTAAACGCCGTTGCTGTGGGATGCGGCCTTGATCGACTGGTTGGAAGGAGATATGCTCAGATCGGATACGAGCAATGCCTCCGGGAGCCCCTCGTCAAAACGTTCCCATCCACCGCCGCCGTTCGTCGAGACAAAGACCCCGATGTCATTGCCGACATAGACATGCTCCGGCGCAAAGGGGTCAACCGCAACTGCTGTCGTCGGAACGTTGGGAAGATTCCCGGAGACGTCCGTCCAGGTGATTCCAACGTTGGTCGATTTCGCAACCCGCGTTGTGTCAAAACCACCAAACACCGCATAGATGACCCTGGAGTCCGTGGGGTCAACCGCAAGGTCCATCGGGTAGCGATTCGGGAGCCAGCGTGTCACATCGTCCCATGTGTCTCCACCATCGATGGTTCTGAAAATGTGCGGCCGCGCGGCCCCCGGGGCTGTACCGACGAGGACCGTGTCCGGACTCGTCGCGGAAATGGCCATCGAGAGGGCAGGATTCCCATCCAGGTCCGTCCCTCCGCCGGTGAGCAACCACGTCCCTCCACCATTGGTTGTCTTGTAGACTCTGCTCCGTCCAAAATAGAGGATACTCGTATGAGATGGGGAGAGAACAATTGGCGAATTCCATCCGCCCACACCGCCAAAGCTGGAACCGATCTGGAAGTATGATCTGCCCCTGTCGACGGACTTGAACACCCCGCGTCCACCCCTGGAAACCGCATACATGATGCTGTCGCTGACGGGATCAATGGCTGTCCAGCCGACCTCGTCCACTCCTCCCTGCGGCCAGTTTTCTGATCCCGTATACATCCAGCCAAAGTGATCCTGGACCTGTCCCAGAGCGAGGAGGGAGTCGGTGGCGGAGCTCGAGAACCCGCTGTAGAACTGGGATGTCTGGAGCCCGTGACCGATGAACTGATAGGAGTCCCCGAAGTCCGTTGAACGCCAGACACCGCCGTCATCCACGACGTAGATGGTATTGGTATCTGTAGGATGATGGACAAAGTCGTGGAAATCGGCCCAGCAATCATTACTCCGTGTGAAATTCGCGCCCCAATCGGTGGATTTCCAGAGCCCCTGAGCTCCCTGGATAATCTGGCTCGCGTCGCCGGGATGAATGGCCAGGAAGCGTGCATACCACCCCTGGACGTCACCGTTGTTATCGGTCTTCACGTGCTGCCAGGTTGAACCGAAATCCGTGCTGGACCAGAGCTCACCGATAACTGTGGTGCTCTCCGCGAGTGAGACATAGACCAGATCGGGACTCTTCTTGAACACTCCCAGCCGCGCCATGCCGGAGAAATCGGGGAGGCTCTGGATCTTCTCAAAACTCTCCCCGCCGTCAAGAGAAGAGTAGACACCGGTGCCCGTGCTCGCGAAATTCCCACACGTCGCAAGCACACGCATCGTGTCAAGAGGATGTATGGCAATATCGCGTGCCATGAGCACCTCCAGCACGGGCAACCATGTACCACCGGCATCTGTTGATTTGTAGACACCTTCTGAGGTCGCGGCAAAAACCGAGCTGGGGTTGAGCGGATTGAGTCGGATTGCCTGCACACCCCGTTGCTGGTGATAGGACCAGTCCAGACTTTGCGACCAGGTCGCGCCTCCGTCGGTGGTCTTCAGTATCCCCATCCCATAGCTCCCCCGGGTGGTCCTGATCACCTGGCCACCCACGGAACCCTGATAGCGATACGTTTCCCCCGTCCCAATATAGATTTCGCTGGTGTCTGCCGGATTGATCGCGATTGCGTTTACTCCAAGCACGGGAAAGCCGGTCTCCACCCGCTCCCAGTCGCCCACTATAAAGGAGCGGGTACGCCACAGGCCTCCGCTTGCTGCACCTGCGTAGATTGTCTTCGGATCTAGAGGGTTTATAGCGATTCCGATCATCCTTCCGGCGAAATTGACGGGCCCGAGGAACTCCCAGGGGGGAGTGCTTGTACTGCGATCCGAGCTTTTTCTGAGTTCCGACTTCACCCTTACGTACTCGGGGAAGTACCTGTCGGGGGGAATGTCCATCTCCGGGTACGCCCGGGATGCAGACCAGAACTCAAGGGCTTCCAGAGCACCGGACCGTCCGCCCGAACTCGCCGCCGAACTCGCATGGGGAACTCCCTGCCACTCAGACAACTGGCCCGGCCCAGGAGAAACGGACGCTGCAAAAGCCGTGACAAACACGAACGATACGAAGACCGCCAATCCGGAATTCCGCATACATCCTCCCTTCAGATGGTGGGTCAATGTACCGACTTTGCCTGTTGAAGGCAACGAAACAGATACTGCGAACCACACATCCCCCCATTCGTTTGACTCTGAGAAAGAAAATCATAGATTCATCATCATCCAAATCATCGGCATGAGGGTACCATGAAGGGATTTCGCAACAGACTCCAGAAAGAGGTTATCGTGTTCGATGGCGGAGTCGGCACGTATCTCTATGAAAAGGGGATCTACGTCAACACCTGTTTTGACGAGCTCAATCTCACCAACCCCGATCTCGTCTCTCAGGTTCACGAGGAGTACGTAAAGGCTGGTGCCGACGTCATCGAGACGAACACCTATGGCGCGAACCATTTCAAGCTCTCACCCCATGGGTTGGAGAGCAAGACCTATGAAATCAACCTGAAGGGAGCAGAGCTCGCGAAACAGGCGGCGGGGGAAAGGGCATTGGTTGCGGGATCTGTCGGCCCGCTCGGAGTCGAAATCGAGCCTCTCGGGCGGCTTGCCTATGACGAGGCAAGAGACGTCTTCAAAGAACAGATCCGGGGGTTGCTTGATGGCGGCGTGGACCTGATCATCTTCGAGACGTTTATCATGCCGGCAGAGCTGGTCCAGGCGATCAGGGCAGCACGTGAACTTCGGCAGGAGATCCCGATTGTCGCACAGGTCACCATCAATGACGAGCGCAAGCTGCTTCGGGGAGCATCACTGCAGGTATTTGTGGACGCGCTGAGTGAGCAGGGGGTTGATGTCATCGGAATGAACTGCTCGGTAGGTCCAAAGGCGATGCTGGATGCCCTCGAAGAGCTCAAGACCCTCACCCGCCTCCCGATCTCGGTGCAGCCAAATGCGGGTCTCCCCCAGAGGATCGGCGGCAGAAACATCTACATGACCTCCCCCGAATACATGGCTGAGTATGCCAAGCGTTTTATCCAGACGGGTGCCGCTGTCGTGGGAGGATGCTGCGGAACAAACCCCGAACATATCAAGGCCATCCGTAGGGCCGTCCACGCACTACAGCCTGCAAAGCGGATGGATGTCAAGGAAGCCGAGCTCAAAGTCACCGCGCCCGAAACGGTCCGTGTCTACGAGAAGACGGAGAAGTCTCGTCTCATGAACAAGCTTCTCCGTGAGGAGTTCGTGACACTCGTCGAGCTCGTCTCCCCGCGCGGCGTCTCTCCTTCGGCTCAGCTCGCCAAGGCAAGAACGCTCTTCAATTTCGGGATCGATGCCATCAACATCCCGGACGGCCCGAGAGCCTCCGCCAGGATGTCCGCCCTCTCGCTGGCTGTTCTCATCCAGAGGGAAATTGGCATTGAAACGGTCCTCCACTTCGCTTGCCGGGACCGAAACGCGATCGGGATGCAGTCAGACCTGCTCGGAGCCTGGGCCCTCGGGCTCAGGAACATCCTCGCCATCACGGGCGATCCGCCCAAACTGGGGAACTATCCTGACGCAACAGCAGTCTTTGACGTAGATGCCATAGGTCTGTCGAATCTCATCAACCGCCTCAACCACGGTCTGGACCTGGCCGGAAACCCGATTGGCGAGCCAACAGGATTCAGCATCGGCGTGGGGGTAAATCCCGGCGCAATAAATCTGGACGAGGAGTTGAGACGGCTCGACTGGAAAGTCGACGCGGGCGCAGAGTACATGATTACACAACCCGTGTTTGACATCGATATTCTGGAGAGCTTCGTGAAGCGGGTCGAACACCTGAAAATCCCGCTTGTCTGTGGAATCTGGCCGCTTGTCTCTTACCGCAATGCCGAGTTTATGAACAACGAGGTGCCCGGAGCCACCGTACCCCCCGACATCCTGGAGCGGATGAAGAAGGCGGGAACAAAAGAAGAAGCTTTCCTGGAGGGAGTGAGCATTGCCCGGGAGACATTCGAGCATATTAAAGGCGAGGTAGCCGGGGTTCAGCTGGGTGCTCCCCTGGGAAAAATCGAGGGGATTTTCAAGATCCTGGGTCAGTAGATCCTGGCACCAGACACCTCTCATCCTTCCACCCCCCGAGGGGGGTATTAGCCAATCCTCACTGGTCCTTTGAAGTTTCTCCCATCTTCCCTTTTCACCTCTCTTTCCCCATCAACACGGTGATGTTACCCAACTCTGTAGCATACGAATCCGGGTCGTTTCGACCACCCCGGGCCCCAGGTGTGTCCGCCATCACTCTTGCCGGATAAAGCCCCCCCGTGGCATGCGCTTTGCGCGATTAGGAAATCAAGTGCGTCCCTCCCCAACGCCCTAGGAAACAGAAAACAACATAACTGGTCATCGGTCTGAGGAATCAGATACCATGTCAAACCATACAATTCTCACCATTGGCGCGTTTATCGTCCTTACAACGATCCTGCAGAATTTCTACCGGCTGTTGGGCAATACCGGCGACGATATCACCGACGCGCAGGATATGATCCTCGCGACCACGATTGCGACATCGTATCTCGAGATGGCCCAGGGCCTTGCCTTTGATGAAGTAACAGATACTTCTTCGGTGGCACTGGGAAATACCGCCGCGCTGACCGCACCATACGCGATGGGGCCGGATGAGGCTGATGAGGACAGTGTTCACAAGTTTGACGATTTTGATGATTTCCACCAATTCTCCACCGTGAGAATGGCCACTGGAACGAATCGACGCTTCGCTACCAGCTTTTCGGTTTCCTATGTCAATCCGGGCGATGTGAGCCAAGCGTCCGCCACGCGCACATTCTTGAAACGGATCGATCTGAAGACCTGGCGATCCTATCCCCCCCCCGAGGGCTCACCGCTTGACACGTTGCGGCTGTCACTCGTAATGGGATACTTTCATTTTGACTGATGATAAGACCTTTCGCGGGAGCAGATAATGCACACACTCATTGACTATCTTGGTTCGCTGATACTCGGCGGCGCGTTGCTGGGCATCATTCTCAATGCGAATGATATCGCCGCGGAAAACCAGTCTATGTATAACGGTGACATGCTCGTTCAGGAAATGCTTGTGCAGACTGCACACCTTATCGAGGGCGAGTTCCGCAACATGGGCGTCGGTGTCCCGGAAGACGGCAAAACTATTCTCTATGCCGATACATCGACAATCGTCTTTCTCTACGATGTCGACCGTAATGGTTCGGCCGACACCATACGGTACTACGGGGGGAGCACCAGCGATCTTCCGGGAACGCAAAATGATCTCGACCGTCCCCTGTATCGGCGTGTCAACGGTGGCAAGCCGGGGACAGTTGGTGTCGTCACGGTCTTTCATCTTTCCTATCTTGACCGAATGGGAAGGATCATATCCACACCGGTGGCAGCACACGAGCTGACGGAAATCCACTCGGTGGAAATCACTATGGAAGTACAGAATCCCTACGCACTGCACCGCAGCGCCGGGATGGTCCAGACGGGAGAGCGAGAGGCTCTCTACTCCAGTTCGCTGTGGCAGCAGACGAGACTCGCGTCACAGAACGTTCGACGATAACTTGCTAAGGGTACGACAATGGGTGGCAAAGCTGCACTGATTCATATTATAGGATTTGGGTTCATCCTTGGTTACATCTCCATGAACCTCAACATCATCGCCGGGAACGCGCAGGGGAACATGAGCTCGTATGCTGCGGCCACCGAATCACATAATCTGGCCATAACCGGGGCAAATGTCGGCCTGGCGCGCTTCTACCAGGATACAGCCTGGCGTGGCTCGGAAACCCAGGTTCTCTCAGGCCGGCTGAACGGGACCTTCACCTACAGCATAGTCACGGGACCAACGGGCGTTCCTGTTCTGCGAAGCGTTGCGAACTGCCGGGGAGCAGACGGCATACTCTACGACACTGTTGTTGTCGAGTTTGGCGGGAACAAGAGAAACAGCTTTACACTTTTTGCCTACATGTCGGATTTCGAGGGGAACGAGGACTGGTACACCGGGGACACGGTCTGGGGACGGATTCACTCCAACGGACGATTCCACATGACCGGTTCCCCTGTCTTCATGGAGAAACTCACAACAGCGAAGGGCCTCGATCCCAAATGGGGGACGGGGGGCAACAATGCCATATTCAAACACGGCTATGAGACCGGCGTTGCGGAAATCGACTACCCCATCGATATCTCTGAAGTGGTAAATGCCGCCACATCAGGTGGACGAAGCTACGCAGGAAACATCGAGATTACGTTCGAGGCTGGCACTGCAGCCAACGACGACGGAATCGCTATCGTGTCACAGGGTGGGACTCCCATAGACACCGTCCTCCTGAGCGATCCTACATTCAACGGTGCACTTCTTGGCACAGGCACGGTAACCGTTCAGGGTACGGTGGACGGTGAGCTCTCCATCGCCGCACAGCAGGACATACAGATCTCAGACGACATTCTCTATGCGGACCGGAACTGGGGTACGAGCGATGACATACTCGGGTTGATTGCCGAAGACAACGTTGTCATACTGGACAACGTGCCAAACAGCACCAATTGCATGATAGATGCCAGTCTCTTCACCCGAACGGGGGCGTTTGAGGCGGAAGACGCAAACAAGGGCGCCCCGCGCGGTGTTCTGAACATGGTTGGATCCGTCGTACAACACGACCGGGGTAGACTCGGTACCTACCAGGTTGGGTCTCACGCAGTCAAAACCGGGTACTCCAAACGCTTTGTCTATGACCGGCGACTGGAAGACCCCAACTTCCGACCTCCCTATTATCCGGGCTACTACACCAAGACCCGAGCAATTGCCGCCTGGTGGGAGAGCGTACACGTTCCAGATTTTAATCGTTGACAGTCTCCGCGAGGGCGCAGAAGCTGCGCCCTCACCAAGTGGGGGCGTTTTCGTTCCCTGTCTCTGTCGTCATTCTCCCCCGATCCGTGGCAGGCCGATCATGGCCGGACACAATGCAACTATCCCCCCTGCATACATCTTCCTGACGGGAGATGCGATGCCAACTCCGGTAACGTTGTGCCTGTTACCAGCAAACCACATTATCAATCCTGTGACAAAGGAGCGCCGCAGTTGTCGATTCGCTCTGGTCCATGCATGGATCTATTGTCCAGAGAGAGCGTGGAGCGGTGGGCACGTTTCACAATGGGTCTACCAGCGTAAAGACCGGTTATTCAAAACTATACCGATATGACAAACGGCTCGAGGATCCGAACTTCCGGGCGCCATACTACCCCGGCTTCTACAGGCAGACGTATGCCATCTCGAGCTGGTGGGAAAGCGTCCACGTTCCCAAATTCAACTAGTAGCTCTCTCCCCGAAGTACGCACTCAGCAGACAGGGGTCCTCGCGACCCCTGTCTGCATTTTGCCTGCCGACGAATTATGTCACATAGGCCATTCATTGCTTTTCGGAGCGAATTTTTCTTAATTTTGTTCGTACACGGTCACAAGTAGATCCCCGACAACTGCCACCTTCTCGTCTGCGCCGTGTCAACACCGTTGATGAAACAGTACGCCCAGGTGAAGGCGCGGTATCCCGACACGATACTGCTCTTTCGCATGGGTGACTTCTACGAGACGTTCGAGGACGACGCCAGGACAACCTCGAGTGTCCTCGGAATAACGCTGACGAAAAGGGGAAACGGCACCGCGGGGGAGGTCCCTCTTGCCGGTTTTCCTCACCACTCTCTGGACTCCTATCTCCCAAAACTCGTCAAGGCGGGCTACCGCGTCGCAATCTGTGAGCAGCTGGAGGACCCCAGGCTAGCAAAGGGCATTGTCAAGCGGGATGTTATCGAGGTTGTGACGCCCGGTGTGGCTTTTTCCGACAAGGTCCTCGAGCAGAAGCAGAACAACTTCCTGGCTGCCGTGGCTCTCCCGTCCGCCGTCGCGGCTGCTGATGATCCTGTGGGTTTTGCCTTTATTGATGTCTCCACGGCGGAGTTCCGGGCCGGGGAGTTCCCCCTGCGGCAATTGCGTGAACAGATCGGTGCGGTCGGTCCCTCGGAGGTCATCGTACAGAAACGAGACCACCCCACCCTCCAACAACTCCTGGGCCAGGATTTCAGGGGGATGTATACCAAACGGGACGATTGGCTCTTCAACCTGGATTACGCCCACGAGCTTCTCCTCTCACACTTTCAAACGAAATCGTTAAAGGGCTTTGGGTTGGAGGGTCATACCCTGGGACTGGTTGCCTCTGGCGCGGTGATGAACTACCTGGAGGAGACTCAGAAAGCCAACCTGCTCCACATAAAGAAGCTCCTCCCGCACAACGTCGGTGACCACATAACGCTTGACCCCTCGACAAAGCGAAACCTCGAGATCACCTCCTCCCTCAGCGGATCCTCGGAAGGGACCCTCTTCTCCGTTCTTGACCGGACGAGGACCCCGATGGGGGGCCGCCTCCTCAAGCGGTGGATCAACCAGCCCTTGAACCAGGTAGATCCCATCCGCCAGCGGTTGGAGGCTGTAGCTGAGTTCACACAGGAGAAGGGTTCAAGAGAAACCGTTGCCGATATCCTCACCGGTATGGGAGACTTGGAGCGCCTTAATGCGCGGATATGCACAGCGCGGGCAAATCCGCGTGAGCTCAACGCGATGAAGTCTGCCCTTTCAGAGGTTTGTGCGTTGAAAGAAGCGCTCACCGGACTGAACTCAGAATACCTCGTCTCGATCAGGGATGCCCTCGACCCTCTGGAGCCAATCATAGGTTTCCTCGAGGGTGCACTCGAAGAGGACCCGCCCATGCTCCTCTCAGATGGGGGCGTTCTCAAGAGAGGGTACAACAGCGACCTCGATTCTCTACGTGATCTGGCAACCAGCGGCAAGGAATGGATCGCGAAACTCCAGCGGACGGAACGGGAGAGAACGGGCATTCCGTCACTCAAGGTCGGGTTCAACAATGTCTTCGGATACTACATCGAAGTTACTCATACCCATAAGACCCGGATCCCGCAGGACTACATCCGAAAACAGACCCTCACCAATGCGGAGCGCTACATCACTCCACAGTTGAAGGAGTACGAGGAGAAGGTCCTTCACGCCGAGGAGAAGATACTGTCGCTCGAGACCCGTCTCTTCAATGAGGTGCGACTCGAGGTTGCAGAGCATGCCGAGGCCATTCAGGAGGATGCCTCGGCGATTGCAGCAATCGACTCTCTGGTCTCACTCGCTGCCGTGGCCGTGGCATACGACTATGTCTGTCCGGAGGTGAATGACGGCTTATCCCTGGAAATCCACCAGGGGCGCCATCCGGTCATAGAGCGTCTTCTTCCACCGGGTGAACAGTATGTCCCCAACGACGTGAGGATAAACACCGACGATGAGCAGATCCTGATCATTACGGGACCCAATATGAGCGGAAAGTCGAGCTACCTGAGACAGGCCGGCCTCATCGTTCTCCTGGCCCAGATCGGCAGCTTTGTGCCCGCGAAGAAAGCAATAATCGGCATCGTGGACAAGATCTTCACCCGGGTCGGTGCGAGTGACAACATCGCTTCAGGGGAGAGCACCTTCCTGGTCGAAATGCACGAGGCCGCACACATCGTCAACACCTCCACGAAGCGTAGTCTCATCCTCCTCGATGAAGTGGGGAGGGGGACCAGCACGTTCGACGGGATCAGCATCGCATGGGCGCTTACCGAATACCTGCACGAGCACGTCGGTGCCCGCACCCTCTTTGCCACACACTATCACGAGCTGAACGAGCTTGCCGAGATTCTTGCGCGTATCAGGAACTACAAAGTGGAGGTTCGCGAATACGGAGACAAGGTGGTCTTCCTGCACAAGGTAAGCCCGGGGTTTGCCGACCACTCCTACGGCATACAGGTCGCGCAGATGGCTGGCCTCCCCGGGGAAGTTACCGACCGCGCAAAGGCCATTCTGCATAATCTCGAGTCGTCAGACCTCTCGGTCCACGATGGAGGCGAAGGCGGGCGTTCCCGGGGAAGGATGCTTCCCGATACGATGCAATTGACCCTCTTCGAGGCCCGGGATGACGTCCTCCGCCAACAGTTGCGTTCCCTGGACATCGACAACATGACGCCGGTGGATGCGCTCAAGGCCCTTGCCGAACTAAAAAAAGCCCTGGACAAGAAATAAGAGGTCCTGTATGAACTTGCAGGAAGTCAAGTTGCTCCATGCCTATAACGCCTGGGCAAACAATCGCATTCTGGGCGCGCTTGCGAGCGTACCAGATAAAGAGTACATGCAGGACTTGAAGAGCAGTCACGGCAGCCTCCATGGGACCATGGTCCATATCGTGGCAGCCGAGAAGCTGTGGCAGTCGCGGTGGCACGGAACCTCCGATGCGACCTTGCTGAGCACAGGTGATGTCCCCTCCCTCCCCGCCCTCAAATCATTGTGGGAAGAGGTGGGCCGCGGCATGGCACGATCTATCGGAACGATGACTGATAAAAAACTGGCGGAAACCTTCCGGGTCACCTCCCTGGCCGCAGGATCGGTCACGCTCACCTACTGGCAGTCCCTCCAGCACATAGTGGATCACTCCAGCTACCACCGCGGCCAGATCGTCGCCTTGCTGCGCCAGCTCGGGTTCACCCCGCCAACCACGTCAATGCTCCTCTTCTATAGAGACGCCTCTAAAGTCCGCTGACGGCATGTCCGTCCCACATCTCTCAGGAGCATCCGGTTGTGAAATACGCGATCCTCACAGTCAAACTCCTCTTCTGGGCATACACGGGATACCTCTTCCTCTTTCTCCTGACCTCTTATGAACCGGCACAACCGGGTTTCAGACCTCCGTTTGCTCTCTTTGTCATGGACTCCATAAACCTCTTCATTCACGAGGCCGGCCATCTCTTCTTTAGGGTGTTTGGCATGTGGATGCACATGATCGCTGGATCGCTGTTCCAGGTTCTGTTGCCGCTGGCACTGATGATAGTGACCTGGCGACAGAACATCGCTCAGATCGGCTACCCCGGCTTCTGGGTGGGCCAGAGTCTGGTTAATGTCAGTGTCTACATCAAAGACGCCCCGTACAAGCAGTTGAAGCTGATCGCCAAGGGTCTCATCCATGACTGGAACTGGCTCCTCTCAGACGACCTGGAAGCCGCGGAACCTCTCGGGGATATCGTCTTCCTGCTCGGGATCACGGCTTGTGCTCTCTCAATTGGGGCGGGTGTCTATTTCGCGCTAAAGGCATTCAAGCAATACAAAGGCCCCTCCATCCCCGAGTAATGGTGTGCTGTCCCCCCGGGGGGGACAGCGTCGCACCGTCTCCATCCTTGGAAATCCTCCACTGTTTGCGTACCTTATCCGAGCGCAGGCCACGCTGCTGAGCCACGCACACCCGTAGAAGCCACCGCACACATCCTAGAACGCATCATCCATCATGGGTCTCTACCCTCAGCCTAACAAGTGGCAGTGCGGTCCGTTTGCCCTGAAGTATGCACTGGTCATGCTTGGCAGGATCGTTGACGAAAAGAAAGTCTCGCGGATCGCCGGCTCCCATTGGTGGGCGGGCACAGATGAGATCAAGCTGGCCCAAGCAGCAAAGGCATACGACTGCCAGATGCAATTCATTCGACGCACCGATTCTCACCGTGCCCAGCGGGAATTGCTCCTGGCACTCAGGAGCGGCCAGCCAAGCCTCCTCTGCGTTGACCGATGGAGTCACTGGATAACCATCGTGGGCGCCGAGCAGGGCAAGTTCATCTCCATCGACAGCAGCAAAGCACCGGTTGTTCGCGTGGAAGACTGGCGGGTCCTCCAGAAGCGATGGCTCTACACCGAGAGAGACAAACTCGATCGCACAAAGAAGAAACAGCTGTACGATCTCTATCCTGTTGTCCCGAGATATCGCGTGCGCACCAAGGCACGATTTTCGCTCCAGCGCGCCCGGTACCTCCGCCGACCCGAGAACCGATCGTTTGCCACGCACTGGGACGAGTATTTCACAGATCTGTCGCACATCTGCACGCCACGGACGCCGCAGAGCACAAAGGTCTTTCCGATGGGCGAGCTGCTCCGCCGCCATGGGACCATGATCCGCAGGCAAATTGTTTTCTGGCACGGAGGTGTTCGGAAGGATCAGGTCGGCCGGATGCTCAGGAACATCAAATTCGTGGCCGACACGTACGATCTGGTGGTGCGAACTGAAGACGAAAAGCGGGCAATCGCTGCAATTACCGCCAACCTTTCACTCTGGGCTGCCAGCAGGTTTGGTGTTGATTCGGTTTACGGTGACGGCCGATGAGCACACCACCCGGCACAACGGCGATCATCATCAATTTCAGGACTCCCACTCTCACACAACGGGCACTCGACACACTGCGGTCTTTCTATAATGATCTGCACGTCCTCCTCATCGACAACGGGTCGCGGGATGGCAGTCTGGAGGAGCTGTCACAGCTCGCGCGTGTCCACCCGGAGACAACAACGTTTCTCGCCAATAGGCGAAACATCCATCACGGCCCGGCAATGGACCAGGCACTCAATACGCTCGAGAGCGAATACGTCCTTTTCCTTGACTCAGACTGTGTTGTTCTCCGGGGTGGTTTTCTGGAGGAGATGGTGGAGCTCTGCGGCAGGGAAGCAGCACGCTACGCGGTGGGGAAGATGACCTGGATGAACGGACGCGGCTTTGACGTACCGGAGCATGCGGGGGGGCATCCGTACATCCGCCCGACATGTATGGTCATCAAGCGGGAACTCTACCTCGCTCTTCCAGCCTTCGAACGCCACGGTGCACCCTGTCTCAAGAACATGCTGGCCGCACGCCAGAAGAGACTGGAGTTCATCGATTTTCCGATTGAAGACTATGTTCTTCACGAAGGACGGGGAACGGCGGACCGCCACGGGTACAGGCTGGGACTGAAAGGGAAGGTAAACCATATCTTGAACAGATTCGGTCTTTAGGTTCCGTCATCCTTCACCATCCTGGAGCTGGCCAGCGCATGAAGAACCTCTATTTTGTCGCAATACTGGTGATTGCCCTCACTTACGGGTGCAGTCGAAAACCGGCAATGCCACAGCTGACCTCCGCCGATAGTCTTGCCATCGTACAGGATAATCTCCGACACCGGGAAGGAATGGATGAGTACTATCGCACCAATCCTTCTTCCCCGTTTTTCCGCGACACATCAGTCTCGTACCAGGGCATCCGGTGGTTCCCCATCGACCCTCGTCTCCGGGGTGTGTCCGAACTGCACCACTACACTCACCCCGAGACGGTAACCGTAATGGGCACCCGGGGGGAGGCACAAAAGCAGCTCAAGTACGGTTACTTCCTCTTCACCATACCCGATCCGGACGGTGAACCGAAGACCATCAAACTCAATGCGTACAAATTCACTCCACACGACCCGGCGCGTTACACCCGATATCGGGACAACCTGAGTGTCTGGTTCACCGACGAGACCAACGGCAAGGAAACGTACGAGGTAGGACGATATCTCGATGTCGGAAACGAGGTAACAAAACCATTATTCAAATATGTCGTTGATTTTAACAAGGCGTACAATCCCTACTGCGCGTACAGCAGCATCTTCTCCTGCGCCATTCCACGGGAGGAGGACCATATCGACATCCCCATCCGGGCAGGGGAGAAGAAGTATCATGAATGAAACGGACCTATGGACCAGCACAGACTGTACCGTACAATAAAAGCTCTCGGTGAGAAGAAGTTTCGAAGCGACGAGCAGTTGCTCGCCCACGTTCTTCGGAACATCATCCACAGCGAGGAGATTCCGATCAAGGGGGGCCGCATCTGGACACTTCAGGCGGCGGAGGGTACATACCGCCTTTCACGACAATACGGCAAGATGACGCCTATTGCAAAGGATTTTCGCCTTCACGTATCCGACTATCCGCCGTTTCTACAGCTGCACCGGAAAGGGACGGTGTTCGCAAAGGAAACCAGTCGCTATCTTCGCAAGATGGGAATCAAATTGTACTCCGCCACGGGGGTGGGGGAGAAGGTCTCCTGGAAGGGCCAGAAGCTCTACCAGTACGTCATCGGGGTCAACGCCGATTTCATGGAAGACGATATGCGGTACGCCCTCAACATCGTCGGTCACGCCCTCACATCGGCCCTCCGCAACCGGCATATCGAGTCAAAAGCCCGCCTCCTGGAGGCTGATCTGGATAGAGCGCACGACATTCAGAAGAGCATCCTCCCCGAACACGAGATGCGGTTCCATCAGTATGACATGTACGGCGTATCCCTGCCGGACAGGGTGGTGGGCGGCGACTTCTTTGACTACCTTCAGGCCCCGGGCGATGGAGACCGCCTCGGAGTGGTCATAGGGGACGCGGCAAGCAAGGGGCTTTCTGCCGCCGCGCAGGCTCTCTATGTCTCCGGCGCGCTCCGGATGGGGGCAGAATTCCAAACAAAGATCAGCACGCTCGTTTCACGTATCAACCGGCTCGTTCACAGGACCTTTACCCCCGAGCAATTCATCTCGCTGGTCTATGCAGAATTGACCGCCTCGGAGCGTGGCATCGTCCTCTACGTCAACGCCGGTCACAGCAACCCTGTTCTCCTCCGAGCTGAGAACGATGCTGTGGAGACCCTCCCGGCAACGGGCCAGCTCATCGGCCCCTTCCCCGAAGAACAGTACCAGTTTGAGGTTGCGCTCATGCACAAGGGTGACATCCTTCTGCTCTACACCGATGGCATCGTCGAGGCCGCAAACGATCGTCAGGAGATGTACGGCGAGCAACGACTCGTCGAATCACTCCTGCAACACAGAGCACGGCCGCCCAAGGAGATCTGCCAGCTGATCCTCCAGGAAGTGCAGGTGTACAGTCGCCTGGGGTCATACTCCGATGACAAGACGCTAGTGGTTGTCAAACGCGTTCGATAGGCGGTCGATGGGCCTGAGGCGGGAAACGTGCTGCGCGGGTGTTCCTTCAGAACGCGTTACTTGGCAATGACCATCTTTTTTGTTTCAAAGAATCCCGGGCCGTGGATACGATAGAAGTAGATCCCGCTCGGCAGATCGGCTTTGTCAAATTCCACCGAGTAGATCCCTTCTGATTGTGTCCCATCAAAGATGACGGCGACCTCCTGCCCAAGGAGGTTGTACACAGAGAGACGAACCCTTCCTTCACGCGGTACCGTGTATTGAATGCTTGTCGTCGGATTGAACGGATTCGGGAAATTCTGTTCCAGAATCGACTCCGGGTCCGCGTCTTCTTCCAGCTCCGCCGCTGCAAGTACCGGCAGGAGCACATCCGCCGTGACCAGTCTGACGTCCGGAGTGCTCAACAGCGTGATCTTGCCATCGGTCGCCCAGACCCTCCAGTAGTAGTTCATCGCACCATCGGGCAACCGAACACGAATCGAGTCCGTATCCCCTGAGAGGGTGTCTTGTCTGAGCGGTAACCGAAAGGTGTGCAGGGTGTCCAGCTCGAAAATGTACTGGATGCTGTCTCCATCCGGATCCTCAGCTTGCTCCCAGGTGAATAGCACGCCCGAGGGATAGTCCTCAAGCGTGATCAACTCCTCGTTGGAAGGATTGAGAAGGCCGAACCCTGCGGGGGGATCGTTAACGTTGATGACCTCAACCGGGAAGGTCTGATCGGCATAGCCCGCCCCGTTCTCCCCACGCAAGGTAACCATGTGGGTACCATCGAGAGCCTGATCATTCGACGGAACCCACTGCACGCCCAGCCCGGCCGAATCTATCTTCATGCCTTCCGGGCCGGAGACTATCGACAAGCGAGGGGGGGTCCCGGTGAACTCTGGTGTGTATTCGTACAGCGTGTCCTGCCATGCTCGCTCAAGAGGGATCGATGTAAACTCAGGTTTTACGGGAACAAGTCGAAGGATTCTGCTAGAGATATACGGACCGTTGACGAGATAGATGTTTCCACCAGGATCCACCTCCACATCCGCAAATCCTGCGTTTGTCGTAAAGAATTCTTCCACAACCATGGAATCCCCTTCGGGGGTATACTCACCCATCATCAACGAGCGATGAGCGGTCCCGCCAAACAGAAACTTCCCCTGAAGTCTCGGGAACGCTTCTCCCTGATAGAGAACGATCCCGGTTAAGTCGGGAAGCTCTCGGCCCGTGAAGCTGAAGATCCGCTGGTCTTTGTCTCGAGCAGCATCAGGCCACCCGAGGTTCGCTCCCTTTGTCACAACATTGATCTCGTTTCTCCCCCCCTGCCCGCTTTCGGTACAGTACAGGAGTCCCGTTGCTGCATCAAATGCCAGACCTGTCGGATTGCGGTGTCCGTAGGACCAGATCGGAGAATCTGGAAAGGGATTGTCATCAGGGACCGATCCGTCGTCGTTCAGACGAAGAATCTTCCCTCGATAGTTTCGTCGTGTGGTAAGATCCTGAGCGTTCTCCGGGTGGGTGCCGTAGTCTCCAACCGCAATGTAGAGTTTGCCATCCGGTCCAAACCCCATTGTACCGCCGTTGTTCTCGTCCCCGTCATCGAGTCGTGGTACGATCAACAGGGGTCGCGGTCGTATGCCTACACCACTTGAGTCCTGGTAACGTTCCACGACATTCGAGCGGTCAATGCTCCTCGTGTAGTAGACATAGATGTAAGGGCTGTCCGGGTAGGAGGGATGTACTGCGAGGCCAAGGAAACCCTGTTCTCCGTCGCTCTCGACCGGGACGACGAGAAAGGGCTCCGGTATGAGGGAACCGTCGTGGATACGAAGTCTGCCTGTCTTCTTCTCTGTGAAGAAGATCTTGCCGCTCCCGTCAGCCGCGAAATCGATGGACACCGGGTATTGCGCATACGGAGCCCGTGCGACGGTATCAACCCTGAACGGTTGGGCGACAACCGACACGGTGCAGGAACAGCCAAGAATGAGTATGGCAGAAAGCAGTAGCAATCGATTCATCCACCCTCGCTCATTGATTCTGAGCTTTGTCGGATTCCTTGATCCCGTTCTCCGCAGAGGCCCCACAGGAACCCGGGCCACCACGCAGGGAGAATCCGCCTGGTGTTTGTCCAGTCCTCCTCTTGGTTGTACTTCAGAAATCGGAAAATATCACCATTTCAGGATACGCACGAACGTCTCAAATGTCAATATCCCAAAGGACGATATTCGCAAAAAAAATCGACGGTGTCACTTCTCGTAGATGTATGGGAGGGGGATGAGACGAGCTGATCGGCCGTCATGGAACGCATAGGAGCTCCCTTTGAAAATCCCTGCTCCGCCACTGTCACCCCGCTTGTTGATGGCGTAGAATCTCACATTGAATGTCGGCAATCCCCTCCTGTCACGGAGCCGGGATTCCTTGTTGTGCTCCACGATGTCCACACATGCCTGCAGGCATGCCTCCTCGGGTGACCGTCCTCGCCGCATGTACTCCACTATCATAACGCAACTGCAGTTTGCGAGTGTCGCCTCACCTCTCCCGGTTGAACCTGCCGCACCGATTTCGTTATCCACATAGAGTCCCGCCCCGATAATAGGCGAGTCTCCCACGCGTCCTGGAAGCTTGAACGCCAGCCCACTCGTCGACGTCACGGAGGAGATGTTTCCCTCCATATCGATGCCGCTGCAATGAATGGTTCCTCCATCGCGCTTCAACGCTGGCGGGGCACTCTCTTCAGACTCTGCCGGCGCATCTGTCTCCCGACGGCCGAACTTCCCGGGTGGCAACCAATCATCCTCTCCGGAGTGGGTTTCGATCCACTGCAACCACTCTTTCCGTGCTTTCTCTGTAAGAAGATCCACCTCCGGGAATCCATGCGCCCTGGCAAACCTCAACGCCCCTTCCCCTACAAGCAGCACGTGGTCGGTTCGCTCCATGACGAGACGGGCAACCCTGGATGGCGTCTTGATGTTCCGAAGCGCCCCGACGGCTCCGGCACTGTGTGTGGGCCCATGCATCACGGCCGCATCAAGTTCTACGATCCCCTCCTCGTTTGGCAGGCCACCATAACCCACAGAAGTGTCTTCGGGGTCTTCCTCGAGGATATTGACGCCTGCGATCACTGCATCCAGCGCATCGGCACCTCCCTGAATGAGATCCATCGCTTCTTCCACAGACCGGAGGCCGTTTCCGCTGGCGATGACGGCCGGACCCGACGCTTGGATCGTGCCCCGACTTGCTCCTCCAGAGGCGCAAAGTGTGGAGGAGACCAGTGCACCAACGCCCACGATAGATGATTTCTGCAGGAACTCTCTTCTCGAACGTTTCACTTTTGCCCGCCCTTGTGTTGATTGGGAAAAGGTAGAGAATCAGCGCTCGAGAATCAATCTGGAAGGCGTACAGAACTGAAACAGAGGAGAGAGCGTGCCAGACTACCTGACACGCTTCATTTTCCGCGCGGAGGGTTTGGAGCCGGAGGCGGTTCCGCCCCTCCCGGTGTCGGGGGTAGCGGCTCCGTCGGCTCGTCCCGGTAAAGAGTAATGCCCCAGTATTCAGGATCCTCGGGTGCCTGAACGTTCCACCGTCCGTACGAATGAGAGTCATCGCTGCGGTATCGCAACGTATAGTCACCCTTCTCAAGAATCAAGGTGGTATTGACTGTCCTGTTCTTCCTGCCGCCGCCAGCATGAAACGTCATTGCGTAGGTCATTTCCCACACAACCGCGCCGGTTTCGGCGTCCTCGATCCATCCGAAGTCGTACATCTGCCGATTCACACCTTCGCCGATCGCGTGAATCCGAACCCGGGTCGTCCGGTCGAGTGTAAAACCCTCCCGGAGATTCACGTTGTCCCTGACCCTGACGAGCTGTGCCAGTACGCCACGGTCTCTCTCCTCGACAAACCCGGATACAACCGCCCGATCGAAATCTCTGTCCGCACCCATGACGGTGATCCCATAGTTCTCCACATCAAACGGCTTCTCGGCATTCCAGTCGTCGGAGGAATGTGAATCGTCCGAGGAGTAGCCGGTAATGTAGCTTCCCGCACGAAGCCGTATCACCCCGTCGAAGTACCGGTTCTTCGACGCGCCACCCGCATGATACGTTTCATCGCCATCCATTGCCCAGACCTTCTCGCGCGTCCGCGCGTCAAGGATTGTGCCGTAGTCCGCCATTTTCCTCCGGGAGTAGCCACGCTCTCCAATGGCATAGATTCTCACTCTGGTATCGCGCTTCAATGTGAACCCTTCGCTCCGGTACTCATCATCCCCGACTCCGATCAGGCTCACAATGACATTGTCGATTTCCTTGTAGGGATAGGGTCGAAAGTTTTCCCTGTCTGTCGCTGACGTTGCCGAGAGTGTGATCCCCCAGTTGAGCGGATCGTAGGGGGGCTGATCATTCCAGTCGGCCGCCGAGTGACTGTCATCAGTGATGTAGTAGAGCACATACTCGCCAGGGTCAAGAGTTACACGGTGGTTGTAGCGAATGTTCTTTTTCGCACCGCCGGCGTGTTGAGCATTCGAAGGTTTCATCTCCCAGACGCGTTTGCGGTCCCAACGGCCCACAATCCATCCATAGTCGGCAAAGTCTGATTTCTTCTGCCCCTCACCCAGTGCATAGATGTTGAGCGTCGTTCTTTCAGAAAGCGAAAACCCTTCCCGGACCACTTCCCCGTCTCCCAGTGCTACCGCCCGAAAGAGACTGTTTGCGTTCCGTTTCGGTGCCGTAAAGGTCTTGATCATCCCGCGGGAATCTTCATCGACACGCAGCTCGACCCCCCAGTTCTTACAGCGCTCCCTCCAGTCATCCTCCAGATCATCGGACCACCACTCGGAGAACCATTGAAAAAACCCCTTGTCCGATTTCCCGAATCCGCCGCCAAAAAGATGTTCGGTCCGATGGTCGATGTTGACAACCATGTGTTTAAACGTGGAATGGAACTCAAATCCGTAGACCGTGAAATAGAGCTCATAGGAACCGCGACTGAGGGTCACATCCCCATCAAAAACTCTGTCGTCACCATCCTGCTCAGTGTTCCGAACGCTCATCTTCCAGACGAGGTCACGGGTTTCGGCGTCGATAATCCACCCATAGGCAAACATCCTATCGCTCTTGTAGGTCCAGCCTTTGCTGCCGCCACCCCCGAGTGCCTTGACATGGAACGTTGTCGACCTATCGACTTCCAGGCCCATTGACTTCAGTTCTGCGTTGCAGAAGTCCTTCAGGGAGACCACCGTCTTTTCTCCCGCACAGGCCAGGAAGCTGACGGTACCCAAAACGAGAAGCATCGGTACTGAACGTTTCATAAATCCACCGGGTCTTTAGGTAATCCCTCTGTCACATATACGTCAGAATGGCAGCGATGTTGCGGCCAGGAGCCTCCGAAGGCCTCAAAAACACGCTATTTTGACCCGTTCTCCTTGACTATGCTGGTCTATCCTCATAGATTATGCCCGCACCTATGAACACGACCCAGCCTGCCATACTTGTTCGAGACCTCCTCAAGATCTACACGAAGAAGGGCGGGCAATCCGTCCGGGCCCTGGACGGTCTGAGCCTGCGTGTGGAGCAGGGTGAAATCTTCGGCCTGCTCGGACGCAACGGTGCGGGGAAGACCACCCTCCTCCGGATTCTTACAACCCTCATTCAACCCACCGGTGGTTCGGCATCAGTCATGGGACTGGATGTCGTCAAACACCCCTACGAAGTTCGCAAACAGATCTGCACCGTTTTGCAGGAGAACGCTGTTGAGCTCTATCTCTCGGTCGCTGACAATCTGGCAACGTACGGCAGATTTCAGTCCATCCCGCATCCTGAAATCAAACAGCGTGTGGCGAGCGTACTGGAGCAGTTCGGGCTTGACGAGTACAGGAATCAGAAGGTTATCGATCTCAGCGGGGGACTGAAACGACGCGTGCAGGTCTCAAAAGTTTTCATGGTCGACAGGCCGGTGGTCTTCCTCGACGAGGCAACGACAGGAATGGACCCCATCAGCAAACGGGGGACAATCGAGGCAATCCGGGAGCAGGCGCTTCTGGGCAGGACCATCTTCTTGACCACCCATATCCTCCAGGAGGCCGAGGAGCTCTGCGACACCATCGCCATTGTGGATCGCGGCAAGACGATAGCCCAGGGCAATCTGGAAATGATAAAATCGCTCTCCTCGCACGCCTTCGACATGAGCATCACTTTTGAAACCATTGACGACGCTATCCTCCACGAACTGGAGCAACTCCCGCTTCTGAAGCTCACCTACAAACACAACACCGCCGAGATTTGCGTCAAGGGGAACGAACTCTCCGCTCTGAACATTCTCAAGAACCTGTCGGACCGGCACACCATACTTCGCTTCGAGGTCGGGCGCGCGACCCTCGAGGATGTGTTTCTGGAGATTCTGGGGCGAGACCACGTCGCCGGAGGGAAACCTCCGCTATGAGGATGATACTGGCTGTCATGTACCGGGAGTACCGGATGCGTACCACGAGTATGACGTGGCTATTCTACGATCTCTTCATGCCTCTGACCTACCTTCTCCTCTTTGGCATCGGGCTCGACCGCGCGTTTTCCGGGGGAATCGCCGTACAGGGAAGCACCGTCAGCTACAATGCCTTCTTCCTTGCGGGTGTGCTCTCGATGGCATGTTTCGGAATAGCCATCAATACATCATACGGATTTTTCGTCGATCGTGAGAACGGTATCTTCTACGAGTTCCTCACCTACCCCATGACACGATCCCAGTTCCTCATCGGCAAGATTCTCTTCAATTGCATTCTCTCGCTCATTCAGGCGACCATTACCGTATCGCTGGGCGTCGTTCTTCTGAGTATCCCTCTCCGGTGGGCGGGGATCTGGGTGCTGGCACCGGGTATCGTCATCGGAACGGCAGGCTGGTTTTTCTTCTTGACGTCTTTTGCGCTTCGCATCCGACGCAATGACATGTTCAACACGTTTATCAACGTCGCATATTTTGTTCTCATGTTTGCGAGCAGCATGTTCTATCCGATCGAAGCGTTGCCCTCGTGGCTTGGCGCGATCGCGCGTCTCAATCCTCTGACGTGGCACACCGACGTGCTTCGATACGCTACCATCGATCTGGGTGTGCACCAGACCGTGCTGCTTGAAGCGCTTGCGTTCACGGTGTTCCTATTCGTCTCCTTCCTGGTTGCCGTCCGGACCTTGCGAAGGGGGGTCCTCAGGTGATTGATTTTGCTCGACCGAGTATGTATTATGGTTCGGCACAGACCGTTTGGGGTGTATGAGAGAGTACCTGGACCTTGCAGAACGCGTTCTCGCAAACGGAACGCTCAAGAAGAACCGGACCGGCGTTGACACGCTTTCCTCGTTCGCGGAACACTACAAGGTGGATCTCGGCAGAGGCTTTCCTCTGCTGACGACAAAGAAGGTGGCTTTCAAAGCCATGCTGCATGAAGTTCTCTGGTACCTGTCAGGCGAGGACCACATCCGTAACCTCCGCCGGCATACCCGAATCTGGGATTCGTGGGCTGACGAGGAGGGCAATCTGGACACGGCGTACGGGCGTTACTGGCGACGCTTCCCAAGCGCACAGATGAACCCGGCAACGGGAACCTACGAAGTGATCGAAATCGATCAGATCGGGAAAGTCGTGGAGCTGCTCAAAAACGACCCGACATCCCGACGGATGGTCGTCACCGCGTGGGAACCCGGCAACGCATTCGGGAGCAAACTTCCCCCGTGCCATTACTCGTTTGTCTTCAACGTTCAGGGACAATCACTGAATTGCCATCTCACCCAGCGATCCGGCGATATTGCCATCGGCGTTCCTTTCAATCTCGCCGCCTACTCACTTCTCACCCAGGTTCTGGCACAGGAAGCCGGTCTGGCTCCCGGTCTCTTCAGCCATACGATCGTCGATGCGCATATCTACGTCAACCACGTCGATGGCCTGAAGGAGCAGTTGACACGCAAACCCAGACAGCTCCCCCGCCTGGAGATAGCATCCAGACCCCTGGTACAGCTTTCTTTCGAGGATTTTTCACTCGTTGGCTACGACCCGTACCCCACCATCAAATTCGAGGTGGCCGTGTGAAACTGGCCATCATCGCTGCCGTGGCACGCAATCGGGCGATCGGGAAAGGGGGGACGCTCCCCTGGCACATCTCAGAAGACCTAAAAAGATTCAAGCGGCTGACGATGGGTCACGCTATCCTTATGGGGAGAAAGACATTTGCATCGATCGGCCGTGCCTTGCCCGGCCGGCGAAACGTGGTGCTCAGCTCACGCCCCCTGGCGGATGTGGAAACCTACCCAACCCTCGACGCCGCGCTCAGCGCCCTGGCCTATCAGGAACGGGTATTTGTCATCGGCGGCGGTCAACTATACACACAACTCCTCGAGCGGGCCGACGAAATCTATCTTACGCTCGTCCACACTGATGCTGAGGCCGACACTTTTTTTCCGCCCTACGAAAACGTGCTTCACAATCAGTTCGCCCTGGTGAACAGAGAGAGCCATGATGGCTTCACGTTCCTGGACTATCACCGCACCACCTTCCCGAACGGAACGCAAGAAATGCAGCAACAATGAAAGAAGTCGCCGTCGGAATAGTGATCAACGAGGGAAAGATACTCGCCTGCCAGCGCAAGCGCAGCGCGCGATATCCTCTGAAGTGGGAGTTCCCCGGGGGAAAGATCGAACCCGGCGAAAGTCCGGTCCAGACGGTCAGGCGGGAAATTCGGGAAGAGCTGGGCATCGATCTCACGGTATGTAGCATGTTCCACCAGCAGGAATGGGTCTACCCGGAAGGAGTATCCGATGTGGAGCAGGAGAGCGCATTTCGGATTTTCTATTACCTCGTGACAGCTTTTACGGGCGCACCGGTCAACAATGTCTTTGAACAGATCCGCTGGGTCCAGCCACAGGAATTGATGAATATGGATATCCTGGAAGGGAACAGAGAAGCAGCCTCCCTCCTTGCCAATAATGGGACTTCCCCCGAAGCAGAGAATCTCGAGAATTAGGATACGACCGGTAGTCACTGGCGTTCTTCGGTGGTACCGGCGCCACGCTAGGACCCTGCCGTGGCGCAACACGCGCGATCCTTACCGCATCCTGGTTTCAGAGTACATGCTGCAACAGACACAGGTCAGCCGGGTGCTCAGCATGTACCCGCTGTTCCTATCGCGCTTCCCGACAACCCGCGCCCTCGCGTCCGCGAGCCAGAGGCAGGTCCTCCGTACATGGCAGGGGATGGGATACAACAACCGCGCAGTTCGGCTCCACAGGGCAGCCCGCGCAATCGTGGGCGGCCGGGCGGGACGATTCCCCCGGGAGTACAAGGCTCTCATTGCCCTCCCAGGAGTCGGGAAGTACACGGCGCACGCAATACTTGTATTTGCCTTCGACCGGCAACTGCCTGTCGTCGATGTGAATATTCGCAGAGTTCTTTCGAGGGTGTTCTGGAGAATGCGCTCGCGGGCAGACCTCCGGCACGAGGATGACATCTGGGAGCTGGCAGCCCACATCCTTCCTAATAACCGGGCTGGGGTATGGAATCACGCATTGATGGACTTTGGGGCCATCATTTGCACCGCCCGAAAACCATCCTGCGACCGGTGTCCGATCGCCAACCATTGTCTCTCGCGCCCATCCATGTCCCGGCCGACCCCACAAGTCTCCAGAAACGAACCCTCCTTTTGGGGAACCCCGAACCGCATCTACCGCGGGTGGATCGTAAAAAGGCTTTGCCTGCTTCCCGACGGACAATCGACACCCCTCGACACACTGGGCGCATCAATCGCGCCCGGTTTCACTGAACGGAACCGACAATGGCTCATACGGCTGCTGGAGGATCTCGAGACCGACGGTCTGGTTCGCCTCCGCGGGAACGGGGCCTTCCACACCCGGAGAGTGTCCCTGGCATGACGGAACCGTCGGGGCGCTACCGGTTCGTGGAAGAGCTGTATGGGGCGTTTGAGTTCCGCAAGGCAGTCATCCGGCAGCGGCTTGCCGAGTTCGGTGCGATCAGTCGGAACGAGTACTTCTACGAAATGGCTTACTGCATCCTGACACCACAGTCGAGCGCAACTCGCGCAGCAGCGGCCATCGACGCTCTGCGCTCACTTGATCGCTGGGACGACCACGATCTCCTGGCCCGCACCCTTGCCCGGCGGGAGTCCTACATCCGGTTCCACCGCACAAAAGCGAGGCACCTGGCCAGAGCTCATGCTCAATTCCCGGAAATTGCACGCCGGCTGGAAGACGGGCAGCAGGGAGACCTACTCAGGAATTGGCTGGTGGCAAACGTCAGGGGGCTGGGTTGGAAGGAGGCTTCCCATTTCCTCCGGAATATCGGCTACAGAAACCTGGCGATCCTGGATCGCCACATTCTCAAGAACCTCCAGCGCCATGGAATCCTCTCGAGCCTCCCGAGGACGATGACCCGACCGAACTATCTAGCGATTGAACAACAGTTTGCTCTATTCTGTGGGCATGTCGGACTGACCATGGACGAGCTTGACCTGCTCTTCTGGAGCAGGGAAACAGGGCGGGTCCTCAAGTAAATATAGAGTGGAGAGAGCAATGCGATACGTGGTACTTAGCAGCGGGATGATGGGAAGCGCAGCAGCATTCGATCTAGCCACCGCAGACAAGAGCAATGAGGTGATCCTAGCCGACCTTCACCTCGAGGCAGCTGAACGATCCGCACGCGCAATCGGCCCGAACGTCCACCCGCGTCAGATCGATGCGAACAACAAGGAAGATATGATCAGCCTTTTTCGGGGCGGTGATGTCATTTTCAGTGCCGCCCCTTATTCGCTCAATCTCCAAGTCGCGAGGGCTGCAATTGAGGCAGAAGTTCATATGTGCGATCTCGGCGGTAGCAACGATATCCTGGAGCAACAGCTCGCCCTGAGCGAGGAAGCAAGACAAAGAGATGTGACGATCATTCCAAACTGCGGGCTTGCCCCGGGGCTCATCAATATCCTCGCGGTGGAAGGGTTCCGCAGGTTTGACACGGTGGACTCAATCCGGCTTCGCGTGGGAGGTCTTCCGCAGAACCCCCGACCGCCGCTCTTCTACCAGATCACATTCTCCGTCGAGGGTCTTCTCAACGAGTACCTGGAACCGGTTGACGTGATCAGAGGAGGCTCCCTCCGGAAAGTAGAACCATTGTCTGATCTCGAGGATATCGAGTTCCCGTCACCGTTTGGGCGGCTTGAAGCATTTAACACTTCCGGAGGCATTTCGTCGCTCCCCAGACTGCTGCGCGGAAAGGTAAAGGACCTCGACTACAAGACCATCCGGTACAGAGGACATTGCGAAAAAATCAAGACCCTCGTCGACCTCGGATTCGCGTCGGCGGAACCCCTGGTGGTTGGAGCAAACGTGCGCACTGCCCGGGAGTTGTTTGCCGAGTTGCTGCGCAAGAAACTCGACTTCAAGGACAGAGACGTTGTCCTCGCACGAGCCACGATAGTGGGCACAGAGGGAAAACTCAGGAAGACGCTTGTGTATGAGTTGATAGATCACTATGATGTGGCAACAACGATGACTGCGATGATGCGGATGACGGCGTTCCCCACATCAATCATCGCACAAATGCTCGCCCAGGGCCTCATCACCCGTCGGGGGGTATTTCCACCCGAAGAGATTGTCCCCGGCGAGCCGTTGATCCGGGAGCTTTCCAAACGCAACATCGGAATAACGGAGCAGTTGACAGAAACACCGCGAGGCTGATATGTACCCGTTGACCGTACAGATTAGTACACGGGACAGAGTGCAGGGAAAAGAGATCCGACAGCAGTATGTCGTCCGGACCAAACACCCGCGCTTGCAGATTCTCAAGATCTTCTGGCACGCCTTTTTCCACATCCGATTTCGTTGATGATGGCCAGTTCCTTCGACATCGTTTCTGAAGTCAACCTGCAGGAAGTCGACAACGCGGTGAACCAGGCCTCCAAGGAGATCGGGCAGCGCTACGATTTCAAGGGCTCCAAGAGCTCGATTCAGCTGAACGAGAAGGAGAGGACGGTAACAGTTGTCTCCGACGACGACTACAAACTCAGAAGTGTCAACGACATCCTCCAGGAGAAGCTCATCAAGCGACATGTTCCCCTCAAGGCTCTGGACTATGGACAACGCGAGCCCGCGGCAGGCGGTACGGTCCGGCAGGTGATCAAGCTCAGGGTTGGTATCGATAAGGATGACGCAAGACTTCTCGTCAAGCTGATCAAGGGTACAAAGCGCAAAGTGCAGGCCCAGATCATGGATGACCAGGTCCGCGTGAGTGGCAAGAGTAAGGACGACCTTCAGGCTTTGATCACAATGCTCCGGAACGAAGATCTCGCATTTGCAGTCCAGTTTACCAATTACCGGTAGGATCGCAACGGCATGAGATGGCACCTCCGGTTCTCGCTTGTCCTCTTCGGCCTGGCTCTGGTACCGCTGGCCCTCTTCGCGCAGGAACACACCCTCCGTATCGAATTCGAGAATGATCCCTCCCGAAACACGGTGATCGGGGTCTTTCGCAAGCATGCAACTCTCTACGCATCCCTCTCCGACCTCGCGCAGATTCTCTCCCTCTCGACATACGAAAACAGCGTCACACACAAACTGGAAATCAAACAGCCGCCCTATCGTATCAAAGTAACGGGTGGAAGCCCTTTCGTCGTCTTCACTGATCAGCATCAACGAAGAACAGTGTACCAGCTCCCTCACGAGATTGTCTACGCTGCCCACTCCTTCTTCGTTCCGCTGGAATCCTTCTCTCCTCTGTTCGAGCTGCTTCTCAACATGGCAGCAAGCTACGACGCAGCCGACAAGGTTCTTCATATCGGCGGAACACCGGTCCGGCGTCCCTATGACATCACAACGCTGAAGATGGAGCAGAAGGCCAACGGCCTGCTCATTCGGATACCGTCTACGAAGAGACTCGAGGACTATGAGAGCTGGCTCAGGCAGGACGGCTGGTTGTACGTCACGATCGCGAATGCCCGGGCGGACACCACAACGATCAACACCCTCAAGCCCGTGGGCGCCGTCAAGAAGATCGTCGCCATTCAATCACCGACTTCTGTCCAGCTTACCTTCCACCTCTCCGGCAAGATCGCCGCAACCGAGGTTCTGCGTGACAACGCTTCCAATGATCTTCTCATCTCTGTCCGCACGCCCGTCTCCCAGGACAAACTTCCCCTGGGAACGACCGGACATGGAATTCAGTCGGATCTCGATACACAGCGAAAACGCTGGGAACTCGACGTGATTGTTGTCGACGCAGGTCACGGTGGTTACGATCCCGGAACGATTGGGGTTGGCGGTGTCAGAGAAAAGAACGTCACACTCGGCATCGCTCTGAGACTGGGTGCGCTCATCGAAAAGAACCTCAAAAACGTAAAGGTTGTCTACACCAGGAAGACAGACGAATTCGTCGAACTCTATCGGCGTGGACAGATTGCCAACGAGGCCGGCGGAAAGCTCTTTGTCAGCATACACGCGAATTCGTTGAAGAGGAAGCCAAGCAAGACAAGGGGTTTCGAGGTGTATCTGCTCCGGCCGGGGAGAACAGAAGAGGCTATCGCAATCGCCGAGAGGGAAAACGCCGTCATAGAGCTGGAGGAGAACTTCCAAGGACGATACGAAGAATTGACGGAAGAGAATTTCATCCTCGTCGCAATGGCACAGAGTGCGCACATGCGCTCAAGCGAACGGTTTGCAGAGATCGCTCAACAGACCATGGCAAAGTACACGGGCCTCCCGAGTAGGGGGGTAAAGCAAGCCGGGTTCTACGTTCTCGTCGGTGCGGCAATGCCAAACGTTCTCATTGAAACGGGATACCTCTCAAATCGAGAGGATGAGCGATTCCTCAAGAGTTCGTCCGGACAGAAGAAGGTTGCCAACTCCATCTACAGGGCAATCAAGGAGTACAAGGAAGAGTACGAGAAGCTTTTGATGGAAGGAAAGGATCTGGGCGCGGTTCGGTAGATTTCCCCACTTTCCCCCCCACTCATCCGCCCGCAGCCAGGCGCCATAGCTGGGCAACAAAGAAACAGACAATAATTCCGAGCACGAGTGGTATGATCGTTGCGACGGTTGTCCACTTGAGACTTCCGGTTTCCTTGTAGATCGTGTAGATTGTCGTGGAGCAGGGATTGTGCAACAAACTGAAGAGCATGAGGCACACTCCCGTGAGCGTCGTCCAACCACCGGTTCGGAGGATATCCGCAGTTGCCGAAGCCGAATCCAGCTCAAACATAACCCCGGCTCCCTCTCCCAGGCCCGCTATGCCTGATGTCATCACCGTTAGCATCAGCACTGTCGGTATCACGATCTCGTTCGCGGGAATCGCGATGACATAGGCAAGCAGAATAACCCCGTTGAGCCCCAGCAGAATCGCAAAAGGGTCCGTCCGCTGGATGAAGTGCTCCGCAAGAGTCAGATCCGCCAAATGCATATTGGAGACCAGCCAGATCACCATACCGGCCGGACCCGCGAAGAGAACGGCGCGCCATAGAACAAAGATTGTCCGGTCAATGAGAGATGTGTAGAGAGTCTTCCAGATCTTTGGAGGTCGGTACGGAGGAAGCTCGAGGCTAAAGGCAGACGGAGCTCCTCTGAGAGCCGTGCGTGAAAGACCCCAGGATACGAGCAAGCTCAAACCGATACCGAGAACGGCAATGAATACCACTGCCCCTGAAGTCACAACACCCGCGAGGTGTGCGGGCACCAGGCTCCCGAGGAAGATCGATGCAATCAAGATCTGCGTGGGCCATCGCCCGTTGCAGAGTGAAAAGTTGTTGGTGATAATGGCGATCAACCTCTCTCGCGGGCTATCGATGATGCGTGCTGCAACGACTCCGGCAGCGTTGCAGCCGAAACCCATGGTCATGGTAAGTGCCTGCTTACCATGAGCCCCCGCCCTACGAAACAGACTGTCCAGATTGAAGGCAACGCGAGGCAGGTATCCGAAGTCCTCCAGGAGGGTAAAAAGAGGGAAGAAAATTGCCATCGGCGGTAGCATAACGCTTACAACCCAGGCCATTGCCAGATAGGCGCCGTCAAAAAGAAGGCCGCTGAACCACGAGGGGAAGCCTACCCACCCCCCGAAGTCGTTGAGTGCCGGAAGGACCATATCGATGAGGACCGCTGCGATCATCCGGGACGGGTAGTTCGCTCCTTCGACAGTGACCCAGAAAACCAAGGCAAGGAGCAGGAACATGATGGGAAACCCGAGCCAGCGGCTTGTCACAACGCCGTCTATTGCACGATCCACGTCGAAACGAGGCCGCTCCCCCTCCCTCGTTACGGCCCTGTCCGCAATGCGGGCAGCTTCCCGATAGATGGACTCCATCAATGAATCATGGAATTCCTCATCGAGCTCCCATCGGGCCCTGCTGGCCTCCGCGACAATCGCTTCACGAGAAGCGTGATAATCTGACATCGGTGTCTCCTCCTATGCCGTCGCTTCCAGACCCTCGTTTGTCGGCGCAATGCTGCCCAACTCTCCGCTCCGCAGAGCATCAACGACTCGCTTATCCCCTTCGAGTAGACGCATTGCAACCCAGCGCGCGTTCGGGAGCCCCGGGTATTCCGCCCGGACTCTTTTCGTAAGCCTCTCCACCGCTCGGGTAAGCGGCTTCGGACTGTCTTTGATACGATACGGTTTACTCTTCACCGCACCGGAGCTCACGTCCGCGATCGCTTTGAGGAGTTCCTGGATACCCAGACCGTCGCGGGCCGTTGTCGGAACCACCGGGATCCCAAGATCACGGCCTAGCCTCCTCTCATCAATGATGAGCCCGTGCCTTTTTGCTTCGTCTATGAGATTGAGACAGAGAACGGCCCGATCGGTGATTTCCAGTACCTGCAGGACAAGGTTCAGGTTGCGCTCAAGCCGGGTGGCGTCCACCACGATCACGGTAACGTCCGGTTGTCCGAACAGGAGAAAGTCCCGGGCGATCTCTTCATCGGTAGTCATCGAAAGAAGGGAATACGTCCCTGGCAGGTCGACAATCTTGAACCGTTTGCCCCCGAAGGCAAAACCTCCCTCCGCCCGCATCACCGTTTTCCCCGGCCAGTTCCCCGTGTGTTGACGCAGACCTGTAAGCGCATTAAACACCGTGCTTTTACCGGTATTGGGATTCCCTGCAAGAGCGACCACGTAGTCATACTGATCCATCGTGATGCCCAGTTTGATCAGGTTTTGGACGTTGTGCGCCGGACAGTCCTTACAGGAGTTCTGTTCTGAGGTCTCCTTCATGCTTCTTCGCCCTCTGGTTCTACAAAGATGTGTTTCGCCTGAAGTTTCCGGAGAGCGACAAGAGCACCCCGCACCCGATAGGCGGTCGGGTCACCACCAACACTCTGCATCTCGGCCGCGATCTTGGTACCAGGAATAATCCCGAGATCCATCAGTCGTCTCCGCTGTTGCCCTCTGCACGCCTTCGAGATCCCCACGACGACAGCCGCCTCTCCGGCCTTGACCGATGCCAGGGTCTTGTGAGGTCCTTCCAGCTTCTCTTCAACCGGGATCCGGCGAATGGTTATGTTTCGAGCAAGGAGCGGCGCGAGAATACGCTCCTCTTCATTCGCGGCAAAGCGAATGCGATCCCTGATGGACTCCACCATACGGATTTGCATGCCGGGGTAGAGACCCTGGGCAACAAGTTGAGCATACACGGTCGGGGGTTCGTCTTCAATGTGGACGATGGTGCCAATCCCACCGCCTTCCAGGTCGGTCAGGGGAATTCCGATTGGTGTCGGGAGGTCACCGTTTGCCGTCGGAATAGGGTCCCCGTGCGGATCGAAGCCCGGGTTCCCCATCCTGGCCGCGAGCGCGTCCACCTCGCCCGGCGCCAGCCTGTGTTCCTGACGTTCCGCCTCCTTATGCCATTCCGTTTCATGGAGGCCGGTCTCGTCGGCCAGGTAGTGCTCCAGAAGCCGGTGAACACGGATAATGCGCAGAGCGTAGGAACGGCCATCGGCCGTTAGCGTCAGTGCGTTTGCGCGCGAGCTCACCAGACCCATCCCCTCAAGCCGGGACACAAGCCTGATAGCCTTATCAGGGGAAATCGCCAATGCACCAGCGATGCTCTGCAGAGAGCTGTGGACGTTCTTGTACTCGCAATCGTAGACGTGCTTCAACGCATCCTCCGCCAGGACACGTGATGTATTTCTCTGGAATTGCTGCCACCGCGCCACCAATCCTCGCTTTGGCAAGAAAAGCGCCAGGAGCACTGCAATGAGCACTGTGCCAACGACCAGCGCGATACTCGGAGCGACCATCAGGCTTTTCCCTCCAGTGCTTCTGATGTGTGCTGCCTCTCACACGCACCCAACATAAATGCTCTCCGCAAGTTTGGCGCTTATGAATTGTTCCTTCGCCCCAATCTGCACACGGAGCGACCCGTCGAAGTCGATCGCTTCCTTGACCCTGATCTTCTTCCCGAGACCGATTCCCAGTAGGGCCATATATCGGAGTATCTCGGGATCCCCGTCACGAACCCGCGTCACCAGAACAATTGACCCCGGGCGGCTCTCGGCAAGCTTGATGAGCTTCGGGTCTCTCAGGACTCCGTCCACCGTCGGAATAGGATCGCCATGCGGGTCAACGTTGGGATGACCAAGCGCACGGTCGAGCTGTTGCTCGAGGAGATCGGACGTGACGTGTTCCAGGCGTTCTGCTTCCTCGTGTATTTGATCCCACGAGAAACCAAGAAACTTGACTAGGAACATCTCCCACAATCTGTGTCTTCGCATGATCTTTATGGCAAGCTTCCGTCCCGGCACCGTAAGCTCCACTCCGCGGTACCGCTCGTAGCGTACCAGGCCTCTCCGGGAGAGCTTCTTGAGCATCTCAGTAATCGAGGCGTCAGCCAGGTGAAGCCGGGTCGCAAGAGCGGAGGTACTCACCCTCTGACCCCGCTGTTCAAGCATACAGATCGCTTTAAGGTAGTCCTCTGTCGTTCTGGTGCGATGCATCTATTCGGTATGCGCGCGCATGAATGGTTTTAGGTTTACCTAAATACAAAGTTAGGCAAATCTAACAAAGAGTCAAGCCCAGTCCCTCCCTGTTTTGCTCATCAAAACGCGTTGGGAAAAGGGCAAATCGTGTGGATGGCGCGTTACGGCTCTCGAAACCCGTCCCGGGGGTCGAACAACTGGTCACTCAAACCGGTGTTCACCTTGTAGTCGGAGTAACGGATTTGGAGCGTTCCCTTCAGGGGAGCCCTACGCCGCGATGTGGTCTGGGGCTGTTCCTCCCATGGAGGAAGTTCGTTCGAGTCCTGTTCTGCAGATGCAAAGGTCACATCCAGGTGAGATGGCAACCAGCACTCCTCCACCTGCGCGTAGTGAAACGTGGCCGCGATAGACCGGCCATCGACCATCTTCGTGACGATGCGCTCAGCGGTCCAGTGTTCGGGATCCACCAGTACCTGTACCCAACGAGCACGCGTTCTCTCGCTGCGGGGCAGGAGTGTCAACCGGTAAGCCCGGGCCCCGTGCACGGTATCCCAGCCGACATGGTCCACCTGGAAATTCGCCCTGAGCGTTGCAGGGCCCATAGCCAGTCCTTCCCGCGGGATCAGTGCAAAGCCCTCCGACTCAAAGTGAACCTTGTCCGGCTGCTTGAAGTACATCGTGACCTTCATCGGGGGAACGGAAATCCCCTCGATGTCTGCAACGATATCCAGTGTCGCCGTGTAATCTTTAACCCCCTCCATTGTCCCTTCGACGTTCTCCAGAATCTTCTCTCCCGAGAGCTCCTGAGCCATACCCACACCGGCGGTAAGGATCAGCACGATTACCCAGACACGGATCATTCCCCCGTCCTCTCAGTGGCAGGCACAACGCGGTTGTATATTCCCATGAGTACCGTTGCAAGAATACCAATGGCGAAGATCACCAGAAAGACAATGACCGGGTTGCCAGCTTCCTTCGCGTATGTGACGTATAACCAGCCACCGAGCGTCCCGCCGACGAGCCACGCAATCGCTATGGGGAGAAAGGCATAGCCCTGGAACAGACCCTGCTGCCCCTTTGGGGCAAGATTGGAGATGTACTCGTAGTAGCGTGGAGCCTGCATCATCTCACCCAGAGAGAAGACAAGGATCCCCGCAATGAATGTTGGGATGGAAGGATGCAACGCAATGATGAGCCAGCAGAGGGACGACACGCCAAAGCCGGTCAGAATTGCCGTGCGGGGCGAGAGTCCTCTGGTGAGCCGGTTGATCGGAAGCTGGAAGAGAATGATTCCCCAGGCCCCAACGGAGATAATAATCTCGAAGGGTGCGTCTGAGGATATGTAATCGGTAATGTAGAAAGGAACTACGATAAAAATTTGCCAGAAGATGATCCAGTAGAGCGAAAAAATCAGAAGAAACGCCATGAACTTCAGGTTGCCCAGCACCAGAAGTAGATTCTTCATTTTCGTGCCGAGCGATTCCACCACTTCCGGCCCCTCTTCCTTCACCTCCTTGTAGAAGAGGAGATTTACCACAAACATCAACGCGCAGCTGGCGGAAGAGACAACATACACGTACTCGATACCAATGCTGTCCCGCACAACATACGCGACGAGCGGCCCCAGGGCAGCGCCAATGTTCACGATCCAGTAGTAGAAAGCGTACCCCAGCGACTTGGTTTCGGGCTTTGAGGTCACGGCCACCGTCCCGAGCACCGAGGGTTTGATAAAGGATCCTCCGATAGCGGTGAACACGAGGAAGACAACCATCAGCCAGTAGAGCGGAAAGTTCTCCAGCGTCCCCTGGAACATCGCCATTCCGGGAGCACCGATAAGCAAGTACCCGACGGTTAGTACGGAAAACGCAATGGAGAACGCCCTCCGAAAGCCGAACTTGTCCGCCAGCGTGCCGCCGACAATCGGGAGAAGGTAGATAAGGCCGCCAAAGATCGATGATAACTGCCCGGTCTCAATCTCCGAAAAATGGAGGTGGTTACGGAGGAAGACGCTCAACACCGTCGCCTGCCCGTAGTAGGCAAGCCGCTCAAACAGCTCCATTCCGTTTGCCACCCAGAACGTTGGATGAAAGCCGATCTTGACGAGGTTGAACCGTTGTGCGAGATTCACGCCATTTCCTCAAGAAGATGAGACAGGGATGCGTATCAGTTCGTTCTGGACCTCGCCCGTTACCTCCGGAACTCCGTCGTGCCGGATGAACATGTTTACTTCCGAGCGGACGGCCATCTCATCGGCAAGATAAATGCCCGGTTCGATCGAAAAACAGCATCCCGGAAGGAGCTCCCGCTCGTCCTTTGTTTCCAGATTGTCGATGTTCACACCATCGCCGTGGGTTTCTTCTCCGATCGAATGGCCCGTCCTGTGGAGGAAGTACTTCCCGTATCCCGCCCTCCGGACGACGGACCTGCACGCATCATCCACCTCCCATCCAAAACAGCGCTGACGTTTCTCAAATCTCCCCACGACAAACCGGATCGCCGCGTCCCGCGCGTCCCTCACAACGCGGAAGATCTCAGCGTACTTCGGGGGAGGCTCATCCCCCACATATCCCACCCAGGTGATGTCGTAGTATATCCCTCCCGGGACGTCCTTCTTCGCCCAGAGGTCGATCAAGACCGTATCCCCTGGCTTGAAAGGCCGCGCGATATCCGGTGTGAGGTCGAAATGAGGGTCGGCCGGGTGCTCGTTTGTCCCTACCATGGGAGGATCGTATGTTGTCAGACCGTTTTCGGCAAATCGCCGCATAATGAACTGTTGAATATCATACTCCGTCGTGCCGGAAGAGACCGCCTCCGCTATCTTCTGAAATGCCTCGGCCCGAATCCGGTCGATTATTTCAGCGGCCTCCTTGTGCAACCGGTACCCCTCTTCGTCAATCACCGAGACAAACATCTGCAGCAGATCCGCGGAGGAGACCGGTTTGTGACCAAGGCGCTTTACCAGCTCGATTGTTCCCGCGTCCGCGAGAGAAATATACGGGACATTGTTCCTGGGTGAGTACTGCATAGCAAGTCTCTTTCGCGCCCCAAGCATGCGCTTGAGCATACTGTGCATTTCTTTCCACGAGAGGTAAACGTTTGTGGTCCCTGGAAGATCATCCAGTTTGAGTTTCTCCACCACCGACACAAGCTTCTTGGGCTTGCCTCGCGCGGGGATAAAGTAGAACCACCGGCGCGTGTTCATCTTCTCGAAATCCAGACCCAGAACACGGTATGCGAGAAAGTCCCGGTTGCGAAAGTCAAAGAGCAACCACCCATCAATACGCCGGGCACGAAGTGCTTCCTGTATAGCAGCAATATCCATCGGAGCATCCTTTCTGTGGGCGGACAAGGTAAGCGAAATTCACTCTGCCATACTCAGTGACTTTGCTAGCTGAGGATATCTCTGGTCGCGAAAATATACCAAGATAGCGCCAAAAAGCCAATGCTGAATCCGCCGAGAATAGCCACGGAGGTACCTACGTCTGACCATACAATCGGTTCCAACATCACTTTCTGCCACAGGTTGAGGTAGGTGGTAAAGAGGTACGGCTTGATCTGTCGGAAGAGATCAACGGGGATGTTTCCCACAACGTAGAAGACAATAATCACGGCCATCGTCCCGATGATCGGCCCGATGGCATTCTCGACAAGCGAAGAAAACAGGAATGCAAGCGAAGCAACAGTCCACATACCCCATACCGCCAGAACACACGCTCCGCAGAGTCTCCAGAGAACCTCCGATTCCGGAACGATGACAAGAGTCCGACCGGCGACGAGGAGATCCCCTGTGCCGAACAGCGTGATGCCGAGCAGAATCGAAAGGAGCATCAGGAACACGACAACGGTGAGCGTGTAGAGAAGCGTCGTTGCGTACTTGGCCAGCAGCACCTTTGTGCGCGAAGCGGGTCTGATCAACAGCAATCTGAAGGTCCCGCTTGCGGCCTCACCCGCAAGCTGATCTCCCGCCCCCAGCGTAATCAGGAAGGGAATATGCAGCCACAGACTGTTCATCAGGAAGGAGGTTACGAAATAGCCGTTCATGAGATTCCCGAGCAGGAGGAAATCCTGGGCAACCCCCCGGGTCACTGAATTCAGCAGGGCATCGCCCTGGAGATAGAGAGCGACATGCACCAGCGGCACAACGGCACCAATCGTCACAAAGGCTATGAAGGATCGCCATTTCCGGTATGTCTTGAGTATTTCGTTCCCCAGAACTGATCGCACCGTGCTATCCTCCCGGTTGACCCTCCAGAGGTTCTTCCATCCCGCGGCCCCCTGGATGACGGGAGGGCCCGACGGGTGGCATGCCTGACTGTCCTTCGGTGATGGAGAGAAAGTAGTCCTCGAGCGACCGCTTTGGCACCAGAGCGTTCACCTCGATCCCGGCCTCCACCAGACGCCGATTCAAGGCGCCAACATCCTTCCTGGGGACAGAGCACTCAATCACCTCACCTTCCCTCCTCAATTGCTCAACACCCGGTTCCACCGAGAGAACTCTCAACGCTCGCTCCACAGGCCGGGCCTCCACGCGGAGCACGAAGTCGCCCTCGGAGAGCAATTCCTGCACACCTCCCTGCACAACAACCGTCCCCGCGTTGATGATCGCCATAGATGTCGCTGTCTTTTCGATCTCGTGCAGAAGATGTGAAGAAAGGAAGATCGTCATTGAGCGTTCGGTCCTGAGTCGGCGTATCAGATCCCTCACCTCTTTGATACCTTGCGGGTCGAGTCCTGATGTCGGTTCGTCCAGAATGACAACCTCCGGAAACCCGAGAAGTGCTTGCGCTATCCCGAGACGCTGCTTCATACCGTGTGAATAGGTTTTTACCCCGTCGTCCGCACGTCTCAGCAGGCCTACGATATCCAGAACCTCATCGATTTCCTCTTTACGACCGTCGCCTTTGAGAGCGGAAACAATCTCCAGGTTCTTACGGCCCGACAGATAAAGATAAAAGTCCGGCCGCTCCACAAGACCCCCGATCCGCGCAAGGACCTCCCGCCGGTTGCCACGCAGCGACTTGCCGAAGAGGCTCACCGCTCCCGTTGTCGGCTTCACGAGAGAGAGCAGCATTCGTATCGTCGTGCTCTTTCCTGCCCCGTTTGGACCGAGAAACCCGAACACCTCACCGCGGCGAACCGTCAGGTTCAGATCGCGAACGGCCCACCGTCGTTTAAAGCGTTTTCCGAGATTCGTGGTCTGGAGCAGAAGCTCATTTGATGTCTGCATCATGAC
>JBATTW010000157.1:0-1571 GCA_049670805.1 Bacteroidota bacterium | reverse complement strand
CTGGAACGGAATTGCCTGAAATAGGTGTTTTCACAGTTATGGAAGATGGAGTAGGTGCGTTGCAGCCGAAAATTGCCGTAATTGTGCCATCTCTCAACGAGGAGAGACACATTGAGGGAACTCTCAGGAGCATTCTGAGTCAGGATACACCTGTCGAGGTGGTCGTTGTGGACGGTGGGAGCACCGATCGGTCTCCGGAAATCGCCAGGACTCTGGCCAGGGTTATCTCCGGGACTCGGGGGCGTGCCAGCCAGATGAATGAAGGGGCCAGGCACACCTCCGGGGATGTCCTGGTGTTTCTCCACGCCGACACGCGGATGCCACCGGGCTACTGCAGGATGCTCCTGGAAGTGCGGGAAACGGAGGGAGTCGTCGGGGGTTTCTCACCCATGGATTTCGACTCTTCGAGTCCCCTCCTAAATTTCTACGCTCGCCTGACCCGGACACCGGTATGGTTCTTTCATTACGGGGATCAGGCGTTCTTTGTTCGAAGGGAGATCTTTGAGGAGATGGGCGGGTTTGCAGAGATGCCCATAATGGAAGACCTGGATTTCCTGAATCGGTTGCGGAAGAAGGGGCGGTTGGCACTTCTGCCCGTCCCGGGGATCACATCGGCGAGGAGGTTCCTGGAGGGGGGGGTACTTCGAACACAAATGAAGAACGTCCTGTTGGTTCTCCTATTTGTTCTGGGCGTGAACCCGACGCTTCTCAAACGATTCTATCCAGACACTCGAGGAAAGAGATGAGCATGCTCCGGCTGTTCCGATCAATGATAGCGTCTGGTCTGCTTCTCATTCCTGCCCTGACGGCCTATTCAGCGGGAGGGGACGGCGAGGAGTTCCACCACCTCTTTTCGTCAGTCCTGAAGACATATGTCCATGAGGGCCTCGTCGATTATGCCGGCATTGAGGGGGATGCCCGGTTCGAAGAGTACCTGACCCTCCTTGCGGAGACAGACCCGGATACCCTGGGTAGCCCCGTTGAGCAGCTGGCGTTCTGGATCAATGCCTACAACGCATATACGATCAAGCTGATCATAGACCGGATGCCTGTCGAAAGTATCCGGGATATCAGCCTTGGCCTGCCGTTCCTGTTCGGTCCCTGGTCGATGGACGTAGCCCGTGTGGGCGGTGAAGTGTACACGCTCAATGCGCTCGAGCATGACATCATTCGGGAGCAATTCTCCGAGCCTCGTATACATTTCGCCCTGGTGTGTGCAGCCATTGGCTGTCCCGCCCTGCGGGCGGAGGCATACGAAGGCCCCCGGCTCTATGAGCAGCTGGATGAGGATACCCGAAGGTTTGTCACAGATCCGGCTAAGAACCGTTTTGACGTAACCCTCCGCCGCGTCCATCTATCGGAGATCTTCAACTGGTACGAATCGGATTTCGAGGGAGAGGGTGGGGGCGTGGCAGAATTTGTGGCGCGGTATGTGACCTCTGACGTTGCGGCAATGCTGAAAAGTGGCGAGTTCGATCTGGATTACCTCCCCTATGACTGGAGCCTGAATTCTCGATAGAGGTTGACATACTATTTCAATTCTTGTATCTTGAATGCGCATCTCCCCGGTC
>JBATTW010000156.1:0-9196 GCA_049670805.1 Bacteroidota bacterium | reverse complement strand
GCTGGCCCGAGAACTGGTCACGCTCTACCACACCGTGGAGGCCGCAAAGAGCGCGGAGGAGGAGTTTGACCGGCTGTTTGCGAAGAAGGGACGGGGAAATGACTGGTCTGAGCAGCTTCCGGAGAAGATGCCGGAACATGTCGTGCAGGTCGAGGGCGAGGGGATCGGAATACTTGCCCTCCTCGTCCGAACCGAACTGGCTGCGTCCAGGAGCGATGCCCGGCGGCTTATCGAACAGGGAGGAGTTTTGGTCGACGGGAAGAGAATAACGGACTACAATGCGCTTGTTCAGATCTCTGAAAGTGCTGTCCTGAAGGTCGGAAAGCGCAGGTTCGCCCGCGCAAAGCGTCAGCAGTAGCCCTCACACGCACTACCCACTCAAACAGGAGGCAAGACCTTGTACGTTCCAGCCAAGATCTTCTTTACAAAGGGTGTGGGTCGCCACAAGGAGTATCTTCAGTCATACGAGCTCGCTTTGCGTGACGCGAAGATCGAGAAGTGTAACCTGGTGAATGTCTCCAGCATTTTCCCTCCGGGGTGCAAACGAATCCCGGCGAGTGAAGGACTCAAGCTTCTCGAGCCAGGACAGATCACGTTCGCCGTGATGGCTCGCAACGCAACAAACGAACCAAACAGGCTGATCGCAGCCTCCATCGGCGTTGCCACTCCCGCAGACAGTTCCCAGTACGGCTATCTTTCGGAACATCACCCATATGGTGAGACAGACGAGAAAGCCGGAGAGTACGCAGAAGATCTGGCCGCGACGATGCTGGCAACAACGCTCGGAGTGGAGTTTGATCCTGATGCCGCCTGGGATGAACGTGAGAATGTGTACAAGATGAGCGGGAAAATCGTCCGGACGTTCAACGTGACTCAGTCGGCGGAAGGGCACAAGGACGGAATCTGGACGACGGTCGTCGCATCCGCAATTCTCCTCCCCTGACCAAAAAAAACGTCTGACACGTTGCACGCGCCAGGCGTCTGCCTATCCTCCCCGGGACCGGTTCAGTTGAGCAGCAACCGGTACTCGTCATAGTACTCCATGATGCTTTCCACGTAAGCGATCGTCTCTTCGGAATCGCCAAACCACCCGAATCTCGGCTTCTCCCGGTTCCAGACGCTCCTGTGGAGCGTGTAGTATCGCTTTGACAGGAGCGGCAAAGCGTCTCTCACCGACCGCCATTCATACGGACTCTCATTGAAGTAGGCAGCGACCCCCTGAGCATCATAAACCCTGCCGAGACCGGCATTGTACGCTGCGAGGCTGAGTTTGAGCCTCTCCGCTTCGTCTGCTGCCTCGAACCGATTGTACATCGTGCGAAGATAGAATATACCTCCGCGGATGTTGTTCTGGGGGAGAGCCATATTCTCGATCCCCAGAACCAGTGACACCTCTTTGCATGTCACTGGCATGATCTGCATCAGCCCGAACGCTCCCTTGTGGCTCACCGCCTGTGGCGAGAACCGCGACTCCTGCCTGATGAGCGCAAGAATGAGCCTCCAATCAAATCCGTATATCCTGGAATATGTCTTAATCACCGGACCATAATCCCGAATCGTTGCGCGTGTCAGGAGGTCAAGAGACGGTTTCTCTGCGGCAGCCTTCTCTTGCACCTCAACCGTCTGCTCGATCGCTACCGCCTCGGTCCGCGACGTGTCACCCTTTCGGAGGATGCCCTCGCCAAAGGGGGTGCAGCCGGCAATGAGGGCCAATGCAAACAGGCCCAGAAGGGGAAATATCGGTCTCATTCACATCTCAGTGATTGTGTGACATACCAGAAGCGACACTTCCAACCCTCAGTCCAGGCGGATATGACTCCTTGCTGACAAAGAACTGGCAACGGAAGATTGTACAAATTTACTCATTCCCCAGAAAAGAATCAACTCTTTCCAAGATTATTTGAGCCAGAATTCACATAGTTGCAATCTCTTACGACCTTTACCTTCAGTATGTTACAAGGAAAACTAGCTATGCATCTATTTTTCAACATATTTCGAGGGGGGAATGCCATCGGGGAATCGCCGCCGGGAAACTGAATCCGGCCAGCAGGAGCCATGAACAGACATGGGTGAATCGAAGATTGGGGTCCTAACGGAGTTGGGGGAGGCGCCAAACTGGGTGCGACCGAGCTACTTGCGGGATCGACCCAGTTCGAGGATCTCGAGCCTCACAGGGGCCGTCCCTTCCTTGATCAGATCAACTTTCTTCGCAGCCCCCAGGGAGAGATCGATAATACGACCCTTCACAAACGGACCTCTGTCGTTGATCCGGACGACCACGGACTTCCCATTCTTCAGGTTGTTTACACGCAGGATGGAATTAAAAGGGAGAGTTCGGTGGGCAGCCGTGATGCCGTGCATATCATACACCTCACCATTGGCTGTGAGACGACCGTGAAAATCATCCGCGTAGTAGGATGCGATGCCCTCCAGCTGGACCGAGCCAAGATCGAGGTCCTCATACTGGTCGGCCTCCGTGGAGAATCTCGGCGCCCCTGTTCCGCAACCCACTAATGAGAGTAGCGGCAGGAGCAGGACCATGAGTGCTATCCCCCGCATCGAGCGCGCCTACAGATACTCATTCATCTGTTTGCGGCGCAGGTAGTCCGATATCTCTTTGACATCCTGCGACCGACCCTTCCGACAAACCAGAAGCGCGTCGTCCGTATTTACGATGATGAGATCTTCCACGCCGATCGTGGCGACGAGTTTATCGGGTGAGAAGATGAAACAATCAGAGGTATCCTTCTGAATAACCGGCCCGGTGATCGAATTGCCTCCCGAATCCTTCCCCGACTGATGGACCACTTCGTCCCAGGAACCGAGATCACTCCAGCCGAAATCGCCCTTGATAACGAAGACCCGCTCTGCGCGTTCCATCACCCCATAGTCAATGGAGATCCCTCTGATGACACCGTACGCCTTCTCGAGGGTATTCTGGTACCGTGGTGTTCCAATCGCCTTGTCAATCTTCATCAGCTCAGCGTACAGCTCAGGAAGGCTCTCTTCGATATGCTGGAGGATCGTATCCGCCCGCCAGACAAACATGCCGCTGTTCCAGAGAAAATCACCACTTGCCAGAAACCGCTCTGCTGTCTGCAGGTTTGGCTTTTCCGCAAACGCTTTGACTTTTAGAACCCCGCGCCCGAAGTAAGGATTGTGGTTACCATCCTCATTGTACGTCTGTATATACCCGTAGCCGATCTCGGGCCGTGTCGGCTGCACGCCGATAGTCAGGAGGCTGTTGCTCTCCTCCGCCGTCTGGATCGCAATGCGGAGGACACGGTGGAACTCCTTGTCGTCCTGGATGATGTGGTCTGCCGGGGAGACCACCATCACCGCCGTCGGTGAAATCCGACGGACAAAGAGGGCTGCGAGACCGATGCACGGGGCGGTATTGCGCCCCACAGGCTCGTCGATGATGTTCTCTTCCGGGATTCGGGGAAGCTGCTTGAGCAGCGCTGCCCGTTGGATTCGGTTGGTGACGACAAAGGTTTCATGGGACCCCACGATTTTCTTGAGCCGCCCCACAGTGTTCTGTATCATGGTCCCCTCGCCAACGATCTCGAGCAGTTGCTTCGGTCGCTTTTCCCGGCTCCTCGGCCAGAATCTCGTCCCCACACCACCAGCCATAACAACAGCACAGACTTTTGTCATTGGTTACTGTCCTGAAGATGTCGTCAAATCAAGAAGTGTATCGGGTTTCTCGAGCAACTCCGTCGTCTGGGTAAGGGAATCGTAGTCATCCGCACCGGTCGTTCCCACGGCGGTTTCCAGTGTAAGGCTCGCGTTCTCCATAAAATTGACCACCCTCACGTCCTGCAACAGTCCCTTTTCCAGCACGAATTGCGCGAATCGTGCAAATGCAGCGGAGAACTGCACCACGTCGCTGTTCCGTTCCACCGATGCCGCGGCGTGGAGATGTTCCGTCTCTTTCACGAGGGCTTCCACTGCGGGCCTCGTGAGGCCAACGAACTCTCCTCCCTTGTACCCGTCCTTCCGCACGTTCGCCACCGCAGCCGAGAATCGTCGCACGCCGGTCTCCAGATCATGAACACCGGACATTGGCGTTTCCGCTTCCTCTCCCTTCTGGCTGGATTCCGAAGAGAGGAGATCCTCGAGCAATCGATCGAGCTGGTAGCCGACCAATCTGTCACTCGCGCTTTCCGCCGGTACGGCCGAGGCCTGTTCCGCATACCACATCAATCGAAGGGCAAAACGGTCAAATCCTCGAACGGTGTAGAGCAACTCGAGCGCACTTCCCAGATCATCCGCGTGTCTTATGTTTTCCGCTATCGAGGAGACCATCTGCCACTTCTCACGCTGGCCACGCTCTCGCAGTGGCAGTTCGAGGCTCTGTAGAACGTGAACGATATGGGATTGAGGTTCAGGCATGAGGTAGTTTGCGGGCATTCTCCACAAAAAGAGCCCTGCCAAACAGCAGAGCTCTGGATTCTTCAAGCATTCTCTGCAATCCGCAGTCGGTTGAGGGCTCTCCGCAGTGCAAACTTGACGCGTGCCAGATCGATCTCCGGATCGCGCTCCGTCAACCTCTTTTCGGCGCGCTCCCTGGCATCACGAGCACGGTCGACATCAATTTCGCTTGACCGCTCCGCGCTTTCGACCAGCAGGACAACGGTGTTGCCACGGACTTCCAGAACACCGCCGCTGGTCGCGAACAATACATCCTCACCCCCCTTGGTCATAACCTTGATTTGACCTGCTTCGAGTGCGGAGAGGAGAGGGGCATGATTGTACAGCACCTGGAAACTGCCCTGGACACCGGGAGCACTCACGCTGAGTGCAGTGTCCGAATAGACAACGCCTCTGGGCGATACGATCTTTACGTCAAACGGTTTGTCAAACATAGTAGTCCGAAAGCGGGTCAGGCCTGCTCGAGAGTCTTTGCATGCTCGACCACTTCCTCCATCGTGCCGACCATCCAGAAAGCCTGTTCGGGCAGCTCGTCGTACTCGCCTTCGATGATGCCCTTGAAGCCCTTGATCGTGTCCTCCAGCTTCACATACTTCCCCGCCCTCCCGGTGAACTCCTCAGCAACGAAGAACGGCTGCGAGAGGAACTTCTGGATCTTACGCGCACGGGCAACCGTGACCTTGTCATCTTCTGAAAGCTCGTCCATCCCGAGGATGTTGATAATATCTTGCAGATCATTGTACTTCTGAAGGATCTCCTTCACCTTTTTCGCAGTCTGATAGTGCTCATCACCCACAACTCCCGGTTCGAGTATCCTCGAGGTGGAGTCCAGAGGATCAACTGCAGGGTAGATCCCCTGTTCCACGATTTTGCGGCTCAGTACCGTGGTTGCGTCAAGATGCGCGAAAGTCGTCGCGGGCGCTGGGTCCGTCAGGTCGTCGGCCGGAACATAGATCGCCTGGACGGAGGTAATCGAACCCTTATTTGTCGAGGTGATCCTCTCCTGGAGTTCTCCCATCTCGGTGGCGAGTGTTGGCTGGTACCCTACAGCTGAAGGCATACGGCCGAGAAGCGCCGATACTTCCGAACCAGCCTGGACAAATCGAAAAATGTTGTCAATGAAGAGGAGGACATCCTTTCCCTCTTCGTCCCGAAAATATTCGGCAAACGTCAGGGCTGTCAAACCGACCCGCTGTCGGGCTCCGGGCGGCTCATTCATCTGCCCGAACACAAGCGCTGTCTTTTCGAGAACACCTGATTCCTTCATCTCCAACCAGAGATCGTTTCCCTCCCTGGTTCGCTCACCCACGCCGCCAAACACCGAGAACCCACCATGATGTTTGGCAATGTTGTGTATCAACTCCATGATAACGACGGTCTTCCCGACACCCGCTCCCCCAAAGAGGCCTGTCTTCCCCCCTTTTGTGTAGGGCTCGAGCAGATCAATCACCTTGATGCCGGTCTCGTACATCTCCTTCTTCGTGGAGAGGTCCTTGAACTCCGGTGCGGGCCTGTGGATCGGGTATCGCTTCTCAGACTCGATGGGTCCAAGTCCATCGATCCCTTCTCCCACGACGTTGATCAGACGACCAAGCGCCGCGGGCCCGACGGGGACCGTGATCGGGCCACCGGTGTCCTTTGCCTTCAAGCCCCGGCGGAGTCCGTCCGTGGAATCCATCGCCACCGTGCGGACACGATTCTCCCCGAGGTGCAGCTGGACTTCAACGATAAGTGTATCTTCCTGCCCGTCGAGAGTTTTGCGAGGGATCTCGAGCGCATTGAAAATTGCGGGTATTGCGCCATCTGCGAAATCAATGTCGACCACGGGGCCGATGACCTGCACAATGCTTCCTTCGTTCATTGCGTATCCTGGCAGAAGTGTCTCAAACCGCTGATTTGCATCGCTTAACCTACGAAAAAGGGGCAAAAGAATCAAGAATTGGCGTTCGTCCGCCCTAGTATGGTCTTCACAATGTCGTGACCATGGAGGCGACCGTTCTCCACGAATATCCTGTTTGTGTTCTTGCCGGCAACGACGGAACCGGCAACAAAGAGACCGGGCACGTTCGTCTCATAGCTCTCACCCTTGATCCGCGGCGAGAGAGAGTCCCCGTCGAGCTCCACGCCGAACCTTCGAAGCTGATCACTGTCCGGTTCGAACCCTATGAGGACAAAGAGATGATCATTCGCAAGTTCACGGACCCCCTCCGGAGTCTGCACGACAATCATCCCATCTTCGACACGGTTGACCGCCGATCCGAACAATGCTGACACTTGGTGTGCTTTGATCCTATTTTCAATGTCAGGCAATACCCAGTACTTTACACCGTCGCTCAGCTTCTCACCTCTGTGGATCAGCGTCACCCGGGCTCCATGTCTGAAGAGGTCCAGCGCCGCTTCCACCGCGGAATTCCTCCCTCCGACAACAGCCACATCGCAGTCAAAAAACGCAAAGGGTTCCGTATAGTAGTGTGATACCTGCGGGAGATCTTCTCCGGGGATCCCCAGCCGGCCAGGATGGTCGAAGTACCCTGTGGCGACAGCGACAAACCGTGACCGAAACGCGTTCCCCTTTTCGGTGGCAAGATGAAACTCTTCCCCCTTGCGTTCGATTGCAACAACCTTGTCATAGTAGCGGATGTGGAGGTCATACGCCGAAACTACTTTTCTGTAGTAGTTCAGCGTGTCAACACGCGTTGGCCGCAGAGTCGACGTGGCAAAAGGCACGCCCCCGACCTCGAGCAGATCAGGCGTGGAAAACCAGATCAGGTTTGTGGGGAAGCGCCGAATGTAGTCAACGAGGCTCCCCTTTTCGAGCACGAGTGTGGAGAGACCAGCCTTCTGGCCTTCAATGGCGCACGACAGACCGGACGGGCCTGCGCCAACAACGATGAGATCAAACATCGCAATCTTTCGCTCAGAAACTGGATCGGGATTGCACTGGATGAATATAACGTATCTTCGTGACGAAGACCAGCCCCTTTCGGGGGACTCCCCCCTAACCGATCAACACCTGCTGATTGAGGCCCTTCTCCCGGAACGGAGGAACAGATGCCGGCCGCAGTCACCTCTTCCGGCGAACCGATTATTTCGTAGGAATTTTCTCAGCATTTACGCATCATCTAGCGTATTATCCCCAACAGGCGCAGTCCCGACTTGTCCTGGATGCCCACTGTTTTCACAAAAGGGAGTCATGCATGAAGGTGTTTCTGGTTTATGTTCGGGACGAAGACTACTACAACATACTACCGCAGGAACTGGGTGGCTCCAAACCGGGCGAAAGGCTAAAAGTCATGGCCTTCCCCCCTCTCGGCATACAAACACTGGCACCCGTCCTCCGTCAGCACGATCATGAAGTCAGGATGTTTGATACCTGTCACCCGGAGATGAAGGAAGATCAGATCGCGCAGGCCCTTCTGGATGAACAGCCGGACGTCCTTGCTCTTTCATTCCTCTCGACGACATCGTATCCCTTGCTGAAGAAGACGGCCGAGCGGTTGAAGAAGACCGCACCCGGGACCCCGATCATAGCCGGGGGTGTCTTTGCGACGATGAACGCATCCAACATCCTGAAGGACTGCCCCCATATCGATTGCGTCGGCGCGGGAGAGGGGGAGGAGCTTCTCCCTGAGTATCTCGAGAATCTGGACGACCCCGGGACGGTAGCGGGGCTGACATGGAGATCGGGGAATGAGATCGTAGAGAATCCTTCGCGGCCGATCATCAAGGACCTGGATCAGTTTCCGTATCCTGACCGGTCCAGCTTGCCGATCGAATACATCGAATCAATGCCGCTGGACGTTCCCGCAGTGCTCTCACTTGACCGGTTCTGCACCATTCAGACATCAAGGGGATGTCCCTATCCTTGCATCTACTGTGATATCCCGGCCCTGGCTGATGGCAAATGGCGATACAGGTCCCCCGAACACGTGCTCGGAGAGATGCAGCAACTCAATGACGAGGGGTACCGGTCGATCTATCTTACGGACGACCACTTCCTTTTGAAAAGGCAGCGGATAGAGGCAATCTGCCAGGGAATCATCGACAGACAGCTCGAGTTCAAGTGGGGCTGCGAGGGACGTGTGGACTCTGTTGCCGTGGAGGAACTGCCGTTGATGGCAAAGGCGAACTGCAACTTCCTCGCCTTTGGTATCGAAGCGGGCACGCAGAAGGTCCTGGACCGATTGAAGAAGATGCAGAATCTAGACCAGATAGAACACGCAATCGGTGAGGCAAAGAGGCATGGGATTGAGACAGCGCACGGCTTTTTTCTTCTCGGGAGTCCCGACGAAACCGAGGAGGATATGCTTCAGAGCTTCCGGTTCGCGGCTCAGCTCAAACTGGACACGTTCGGGTTCAATCGCCTCTGTGTCTATCGCGGGACCCCTCTCTGGCAGGAATACATCGATCGAGGTATCATCGATGACGAGCGGGACTGGGACAAATGGTTCAAGTGTTCCGACATCGACCCTACAATTCTGCCGAGCGAAGTCGTAAACAAAGCCCGCATGAAGGGCTATCGTTATTTGTTCGGTTACAGGATTCTCCGGCGGCCGGTGAGCACCTTCAAGCTCATACGCAAATTCAGCAGGTACATGAAGATTTCAGACATTGTGAGGCTTCTCGCCAGCCCGTTCCGGAGAAGGACACTGACAAGAAAACCAGAACTCCCGGCACGGATGATCGATCAAGGACTCGAAGCCCCGATCCGTACGACAGCTTAAGAGGGTGCAGAGGTCAACAGCAGGAGGCAGGATTTGCA
>JBATTW010000155.1:0-5886 GCA_049670805.1 Bacteroidota bacterium | reverse complement strand
GAGAATGACACTCCGTACACCCCCGCTCCAGAATCCCGTTTACGTTCGCCAGACCGTGAACACTGTTCTCATAATTCTCGAACTGTTCTTCAGCGTGGCACGTTACGCAGGCAACCGCCATGGTGGTTTGTCCATGGGGGAGGTCATACGGGTCATACTCCTCGTGGCATCCCACACACTCGAAGTCCGCATGAACTGAACTGGAAAAAGCCGCGCCGTTCACGAAGAGGGAAATCTCCGTGCCCCCCCTTTCCATTGTGAGGTCCCGGTCACCGTGACAATCCAGGCAATCAGATGTCGACTGAGCAACAACGCCGGGCGTATAGACGAGAAGGATAGATAGTGTAAGCAAAGAAAGATGTCGCAAATCGAGAACTCTCATGAGGATTCCTATTCTACTGAGCAAACCTGCCGCATCAATCAGGTCAATCGGTATGCCAGCAAAAAGTGTTGAGTTTCGCTACGGTTTTGCCGAAAATCGCCCGTGGATTCCCACTTCTGCGAGAAAATCCAGGCTCTCTTTAGCAACCACGGGAAACTCGTGATGAGGGAAGGATTGCTGAAAAGGGAGAAAACGCCGGGACTCTCGTAGGGGGTCTAGTCCTTTAGCAGACTCCCGATACGCTCCGACACGGAATCGATCTCAAACGGTTTGTAGAACACCGAATCAACATGTTTCCGGATCGCCATGTCGAGATGGACTTCTCTGGAGTTGTAGACATACAGCATGATGATCGGGAGATCGCTTTTGATCTCCCTCAGGCCCTCGAGTCTGCTAAGGATCTTCTCAGACGGGATGGCTTCAATAATCACAAGGTCCGCTGAGTAGGTTCCCACAAACTTGTCCAGAAGCCCGAGGTTTGTCGTGGTGATGACGTTGTAACGGTCCTGGAACAGCATGGAGAGGCTGAAACAGAAGTTGAGGTCCGGACTGTAGATAAGAATTGTCTTCTTGTTCTCGTCAACCTTGGTTTGCGTCGACTGCACACGTATGTCATCCTTGGCCATGTTACATCCTAGCGAATGTGCAGTTCTGTCTCGACGTCTTCATCTCTTAGGGTATTGCCACGTAACGGCCCCGGCTTTATGGTCAGAACGGGGACCCTCGAAAAGCGAACCACCTTTTCCGCAACGCTCCCCAGGAGGATATGCTGAAGCCCCGTCCTGCCATGTGTAGCCATGGCGATGAGATCCACCGCTTCTTCTTCCGCAATTCGCCTGATCTCCTCGGCCGGAGAACCGCTTCGGACAACCCGGATCAATTTGAGATCCGGATTGAGATTCCGCCCCACGAAATCGGACAGAGCCCCCTCAGCTGCACCAACCCCCCTCGGAGAGTCAACGACGTGCAGTAGGAATATCTTCGAGGCATATAGAAGCCCGAAGGACGCAGCGTGCTCCATCGCGGCCAGCGAATACCGGGAGAGATCCGTTGTCACCAGAATGTTCTTCAGATACACCATGAGAGAATCCGGCGTCCGTTTACTCTCAGATTTTCAATATATGTGCCAATGGGGTTGTACCGGCACTGAAGGTGAGGCCTTCAAATTGGCCGGAATTGGATGGAAAGAGGGGATGGGAATGCGGCGGGATTCCAGAATATGGGAATCGGGGTCAGGAAATTCCTAACCCTGCAAAGGAATCTTCAGCTCTTCGATTTTCCTATAGAGAGAAGAAAGACTGATCTTCAAGGCCTTGGCGGTTTGCTCCTTGTTGTACTGGTTCGATTTGAGGACGTGGGTGATGTACTGCCGTTCGAAGTGATCAACGGCCTGTTTCATTGATCTGGTACCGTCGAAGGCATAGACGGTGTCCTGCCGGTGGTCAAAGAAACCCGGGAGGGAGTTCTTCGTGATGATGTTTTCCTCGGCAAAGATCACGGCACGTTCAATAATGTTCTCCAGTTCCCGGACTTCCCCCTTCCAGGGATGAGCAAGGAAATACTTCATTGTCTCGTTATCGACTCCCCGTACGTCTTTGTTCATTTCCCTCGCGTATTTCGAGACAAAATGCTGCACCAGCAGGGGGATGTCATCCAGACGTTCCGAGAGCGGCGGGAGTGTGAGCTCTACGATATTCAGACGGTAGAAGAGATCTTCACGGTATCTTCCCTCCTCTACCTCCTTTTCGAGATTCTTGTTCGTCGACGCGATAATACGCACGTCGACCGAGACCGGTATGGAAGAACCGACAGCGGTGATCTCTTTCAGCTCAATCGCGCGAAGGAGCTTTACCTGGAGGTGCAGAGGAATCTCGCTCACTTCATCGAAAAAAATCGAACCGCCATCTGATGCCTTGAAGTATCCCTCTCTATCCATTGTCGCCCCCGTGAACGAGCCTCGTTTGTGCCCGAACAGTTCACTCTCGAAGAGACTCTCCACGATCGCACCGCAGTTCACGGGAATGAAGGGCTTGCCACTGCGTTTGCTGTTGAAATGGATGGCGCGCGCGACCAGCTCCTTCCCGGTCCCGCTCTTCCCGTTGACCAGCACCGTTCCATCTGTTGCAGCCACCTTTTTTATCGTCTCAAACACCTTGTGCATTGCGGGGCTCTGGCCGATCAGGTTCGTAAAATCGTACTCACGGTTCAATTCCCCCCGGAGTAGCTTGTTCTCCACTTTCAGCTGACGGTTCTCCAGAAGCCGCTTCACCTTGATGAGCAACTCGTCAAACTCAACGGGTTTCAATATATAGTCCACCGCACCCTGCCGCAGGGCTGCTATTGCCGTGTCGATCGATCCGTAGGCCGTTACGATGACAACCAGCGTCTCCGGACTGAACTTCGACACATTCTCCAGCAGCTCAATCCCCTTCATTTCGGGCATTTCGAGATCAGTGAGCACGAGAGCAACCGACTCGCTTTTGACGATATCAAGCGCCGCCTTGCCGTTCGCCGCTTCCCGGACTTTGTAGCCCTCCTTCGAGAGAACAAAGGAGAGCGATTCCCGTATGATCTCCTCATCATCGACAATGAGGACGGTGTCAAACATTCTGATACTCCTTGGCGTTCAATGGAAGAAGGACCGAGAACGACGTCCCTTCACCGGGCGCGCTCTTCACAAGGATATCGCCCCGGAAACTCTTGATGATCCCGTAGCTCACCCACAACCCCAACCCAGTCCCCTGACCCGCACCTTTGGTCGTGAAAAACGGTTCGGAGATTTTGGAGAGATGCTCCGGTTCGATGCCGGTCCCGTCGTCCGTAATTGTCACGCGTACGGTTTCATCATCGCGTTCGACGTCGCTCGTGATTGTCCCCTGTTTCCCCTGCAGCGCGTCGACAGCATTGAGCAGGATGTTGATGAAGACCTGCGATACCTGATCAGGGACGAGCGAAAGGAGCGGGATCCGACTTCGTACGTGCGTGTTGAATGTGACCTCCTTCGCCTTCTTGCCCATCTTAACTATCTCGACGGCATCTGTCAGTAGCTTTACGATGTCCGTGGGTTGTGTCTGGTAGTTGGAGGGGCGTGAGAAATCCACCAGGTCCCGTATGATCTTTGTGATCCGGTGAACCTGCGACTGAACGAGACCCAGTTTGTCGCGTGCAACCTCATCCGTTATGATGCGAAGGAGGACCTGTACAACGGATGAGATCGATGCGAGAGGGTTCCCCACCTCGTGCGCAATACCCACCGCGAGCGTCCCGATGCTCTCCATTTTCTGGGAATGCATCAGTTGTTGCTCGAGCGCCTTTTGCTCTGTGATGTCTCTGTGGGCTCCCAGGTACCCGACCACCTTGCCATCCGCATCGATGATCGGTGAGATGAGCAGGTGCGTGTAGAGCGCCTGCCCGTCCTTGCGACGGTTTTCCACCTCGCCGGTCCAGACTCTGCCCGAGCTTATGACCCTCCACACTTTTCCCCAGAATTCCCTGGAGTACTTCAGGCTGGAGATGAGCCGTGGATTCTTGCCGATCAGCTCCTCTTTGGTATACCCCGTTGCCCGTTCGAACGCGGGATTGACATAAATCATCTGCCCCTGTGCGTCGGTGATCTGGATGGGGTTAACCGTGTAGTGGACCACGTTCGAAAACCGGAGGAGATCAAGCTCCTTTTCCTTTGTCTCTGAAACGTCGCGTGCAACGATGTAGTAGCAGTCCTTCCCTTTACGGCGGACCCTGCTGATAAACAGCATCGCGTCGATCGGATTCCCCCATTGCTTCTTCAGACGGGCCTCTGCCTCAGCTATTCTTCCATTGATGCTGAGTTTGTTTATGGGGGGACGCGGTGAGTCTTCAGTGAGCAGGACGTGGAAGGGCATGGCTCCATCAAGCGAACGGGGAAGACCCGTAATCTCACGAGCCTTCTGATTACACTCGAGGATCTTAAGGTCATCCGACACGACGAAACACATGTCGGGAATGATGTCAATGAAACTGGTGAATCTCGGGGTCGTTAGAGTCATAGCTTTACATACCTTAAGATACCAAATCAGAGACGGAATTTCAATAAATTACGTCGCGCCTGAACGCACCATGGGCCGCAACATACTCCTCTTGCACTGTATTCCTCGCCTGTATTCGACTGCAGGGCCAACAAAGAAGTCCCGCCTACTTCACCAGCATCACTTTTTGAGACTGCGTGAAGGTGTTCGTCTGCAGACGGTAGATATACATACCCGAAGCGAGGCGCGAAGCATCGAACGTGGTCTGATAGGTTCCAGGGACCATATCCGCACTCACCAGCGCTGCAACTTCCTCTCCGAGGATGGTGTAGATCTTCAACGTCACGAAATCCCGTGCAGGAACGCCGAACCGGATCGTCGTGCTCGGGTTGAACGGGTTCGGGTAGTTCTGCTCAAGCGCGTACTCTGCGGGAATCTCACCCGCGTGACCCGGCTCCGCACTGGTGATTCCGCCTCCGGCATCGGTCCGGCTGATACCACGAAGCTGCGGGTCAACGGTCCAGCGGTTCTGGTTTGTCAGGTCGGTCACGTAGGCCGCGATCTGCGGACTCGTCGAGGTGGTCACCCCCGCCACAAACAGCTCCGCCGGTGTCGAACCTCCACCAAACCCCCAGAGATCAAAAGCCTGGATTGCATCCTCCAGGCCGCGGTAGTAACGCGTCGGCTCCGAGTCGTTGGATGGACGCAGACTGTAGAGTGTGTCGGGCCCCGACGGAGTGCTCACGATGGTGAAATCATTGCTGAAGAGACAAAGGTGTTGCGGGTCCAGATCAACGCGGAAGACGGAGATGCGGCTTACGGGAGGTCTTCGAAGGGGATATCGAGGATTCTGTACTGTCGCCAATCTCTATAGTCGAAATGCCACCACTCGCCGGAGAGCACCCTGAAACCCTCTGATTCCATGGATCTGATCAGGAGGTCTCTCTTGAGATTCTGCGTGGCGGTTCCACCCCGGTAGCTCACGTACGCCCTGTAGGAGAAATCGTCGTATCCGCTGGGCATCTGGACCTCTTCTCCGGTTTCCAGATCGTAGAGGGTCACATCCACAGCACATCCCCGGTTGTGCCTGGACCCCTTTTCAGGGTTTGCCACGAACTTCCTCTTCTCCGAGGGGGTCTCGTCCCAGAACTTCTTGGTCACGGACCAGGGCCTGTAGCCGTCCAGGACCTGGAGACCGAATCCCTCGGCCTCAAGTCCTTGATGGACACGGACAAACGCCTCCGCAGCCGGTCTCTGGAGAAAGGCCCTTGCCCGGGTGTAGATGGGATGCCCCATGAAGTTGTTGGATGTCGCGTACCGGATATCCAGCCGGATCGTCGAGTCCAGCCTGATGATCTCGACGAGGTCATCAGGGCGGAAATCGGACGGGTCTTCCTTCGGTTGGGCGGTAGCAGCACTCGCAAGAATCAGAAGGATCGATGCAACAGGAAGGCAATGTGCGGTGGGAATTCTCACGTCGTTCGTTTTCTCCACTTCCTG
>JBATTW010000154.1:0-14206 GCA_049670805.1 Bacteroidota bacterium | reverse complement strand
GTCTTTGTCCGCTTCCCGGTGCATACAAGGAGTAGCCCGGTGGCCAGCGGGTCCAGCGTGCCAGCGTGACCTACTTTCCGTAACCGGAAGAGGGTCCTGATCTTCTTGACGACGTCAAACGACGTCCAGCCCGCAGGCTTGTCAACGAGCAATAGCGCGCCCTCATCGCTCTGGAGGCCGGGTACAACATCATTCCTCATCCCGGGACCGATCCTCGTCACGGTGGATCTTCTTGATGAGATAGTTGATACGGTCAACCTTTTCCAGCGTCGTGTCCTCGAGGAATTCCAGCTCCGGAGTGTACCGAAGGCGAACACGGGAGCCCACCATCCCCCGGATATGGCTCTTTTTGGATTCCAGGAAAGTCATGGTCTTCGTGCGAATATCGGAGTCACCGTATACGCTGATGTACACCCGAGCCAGGCGAAGATCGGGTGTGACGCGGACGTCCGTCACTGTCGTAAAACCCGGTGTCTGACCGCTGTACTCACGCACCAGGATCGATCCGATTTCCTCTTTGATGAGCGATGCGACGCGTTGTGGACGATTCGCCATCCTAGAGTTTCCGTTTTGCTTCGACGATCTTGAAGCCCTCGATGACGTCGCCTACTTTGATGTCGTTGTAGTTCTCGACTCCCACCCCGCACTCGAAACTGGAATCGACCTCGCGGACGTCTTCCTTGAACCGTTTGAGGGAACTGATCGACCCCTCGTGCAACTGAATGCCGTCACGGATCAACCTGATCCGGCTGCTCCGCGTCAGTTTCCCGTCCTGGACATAGCAACCGGCAACGTTGCCGATCCGCGGGACTTTGAAAACCTCACGAACCTCCACAGTAGCCGTGATCTCTTCCCGCCTTTCGGGAGCGAGCAGACCTTCCAGTGCCTTCCGGATATCTTCGATGGCGTTGTAGATGATGTTGTAGGTCCGGATGTCGACGTTTTCCCTTTCCGCAAGACGCCGGGCGTTGAGGTTGGGTCGCACTCTGAATCCGATGATGACGGCGCCCGAGGCTGCGGCGAGTATAATGTCGCCCTCGGAGATCATCCCCACGCCGCTGTGGATCACCCGAAGCTTGACCTCCTCGTGCTCTATCTTCATGAGCGAATCCGAAAGGGCCTCAACAGAGCCATCCACATCGCCTTTCACCACGACCGCCAGCTCTCGGACCTGTCCTTCTTTGATCTGCTGGGAGATATCATCGAGGGTCGTGAGGTGCACCTGCCGGAAATCCTGTTCCCGCTTGAGTTGTTGACGCTTCAGTCCGATTTCCCGGGCCTGGCGGTCCGAGTCCACGACGACGAACCTGTCGCCGGCCTGGGGAATACCATCGAGCCCGGTGAGCTGAACGGGAGTAGACGGGCCTGCGGCCTCGACCCGGTGTCCGCGTTCATCAAACATCGCACGAACCTTCCCGCTATAAATCCCCGCGACAAACGGATCACCCACGCGCAGGGTTCCCCTCCGTACCAGAACCGAAGTGGTAATACCCTTTCCTTTGTCGAGCTGTGCTTCGACGATGGTCCCGACCGCAAGACGGTCCGGGTTGGCCTTGAGATCCAGCACCTCGGCTTCCAGACCGATTTTCTCCAGGAGAAGATCGACGTTTTTCCCGGTTTTCGCAGAGAGCTCTACGCACTGGTATTTTCCGCCCCAATCCTCCACGAGGATGTTTTTCTCTGAGAGCTGCTGGCGTATCCTGTCAACGTTCGCATCGGCCTTGTCTATCTTGTTGACGGCAATGATGATCGGAACTCCCGCCGCCTGTGCGTGGCTGATCGCTTCGAGTGTCTGAGGCATAACGCTGTCATCCGCCGCGACAACCAGAACAACGATGTCGGTGACCTGGGCGCCCCTCGCGCGCATCGCGGTGAACGCCTCGTGGCCCGGGGTATCGAGGAACGTGATCTTGACCCCGGCTGTGGTCGTTACCTCGTACGCCCCGATATGCTGCGTGATCCCTCCTGATTCACCGGCCACGACATTGGCCCGCCTGATGTAGTCGAGGAGCGACGTCTTGCCGTGGTCCACATGTCCCATGATGGTCACCACCGGGGGTCTTCGTACCAGGTCTTCTTCGTTGTCTTCCACTTCCTCCGGAAGCGCTTCCTCGGCCACCTCGCTGTAGAAGGAGATCTCGAAGCCGAACTCGTCGGCGACCAGCGTGATCGTGTCCTTCTCGAGTCGCTGGTTGATGGAAACCATGATGCCCAGCTCCATGCACTTCTTGATGACCTCCGCCACATTGACCTGCATCAGGTTCGCAAGATCGCTTACGGAGACAAACTCCGTGACGCGGAGCTTCCCCTGTTCCTCCTGCGCCTCGGCCTGCTGACGCAGCTCTTCCTCCTCGCGCTCTCTCCGTTTGCGCTTCCGGAATGACGTCCGGGCGCCCGCGGGCGAGTCGTCCATGGCGGCGAACGTTCTCCGGATAGCACTCTTGACTTCAGCCTGGTCTACCTCTTTGTGCCGGAGCCGTTTTTTCTTCTTTTTCTTGCGGTCCGGTTCCTCGCCTTCACCGGTCTTTGGTTCGACGACTTCCTCGCGGACCTTCTTTTTCTTCTTCTTCCTTTTGTGACCGTCTTCGCCCTCGGTGGCAGTGCCCGGTGCAGCGGCGCCGGCCGCCTTTCCTTCAGTAGCAGCCCTTTGCCGGAGCTCCATTTTTCCCTTGATGGTCAACCCGACCTTTGTTCGTCGCTCTTTTTCGAGGGGCGAGAGGTCCTTCTCCGCCACCTGGGGCTGGGAAGCCTCTTCTTCAGTTTCCTCACCTTCTTCACCTTCCTCCTCCGGCTCCTGCTGAAGTTCGGCGGCTTCGGGCAGGGGCTCCTCAACGATTTCTTCGGGAGCAGGAGCTGCTGGCGCGGTTTCTTCGGGAGCGACTACGGCCGGAGCTTCGGGTTGCTCGGCAGCAGTTTGTTCTGCTTCCGGGACCGGGGGTGCAGGAGCTTCCACGACAGGAGCCTGTGTCGGGACTTCGAGCATCTCCGCTGCCATTTTCTCAACCCGCCTCCGCTCGCGGATTTCCTGAATCTTCCGGTGATGCTTTTCGGCAACGTCCTTTTCCTTCTTGAAATGGATGAGGATGTCGCGCATCATCGGTTCGTCCACCGAAGACATGTGGCTCTTGACCGTGTGTCCCTTCTTTCGCAGGAATTCGATCAGCGTCTCGTGCGAGAGATTCAGCTCAGTTGCGAGTTTGTAAACCTTCTTCTTCTTCTCTGCGGTTGCTGGCATGAGCTCCTTTTACGGTTTTATTCAACATCGAATGCCCGGCGCCACAACAGATCGCCGCTTCCCGGACGGATCACGATTACTCTGGCTTCTTCTCCGTTGAATCCTCCTCTTCCAGTTTCTCATTCTCCCCTTCCTCGTGAAGGGGTTCCTCTGCTACATGTTCTTCCGGAGCTGTCTCCTCTTCTGACGCTGCCGCAACGCCCTCTTCCTGGTCGCGTTCAACGGCGGCATCCTCCGCGTCGTCCGCCGGGAGGTTTGCGGGGCTCTCTTCAGCGATAGTCTCCTCGGTAACCTCTTTCGCGTCTTCCGCTTCCTTGTCGACCTCGGGGCCAGACTCATCAGCCGCCGACTCCGGTTCTTCGGTCACTGGCTTTTCGATCAAAGGTTCTTCGGTCGAGGGTGCCTCCCCCGCGGCGTCTCCGGCTTCAGCTTCTCCGGCCGGCTTTGCCGCTACCGGAACCGGCAATGCAGCCTCGTCTTCCTCTTCCACCTCTGCCTCCTCGAGATCCTTCTTCATCATATCACGGATTTCCGTGATCTTTTCCTCCGTCATTCCTTCGATCGCGAGCAGATCGTCGAGTTTGGCTGTGATGACGTCCTTTGCTGTCTCCAGACCCGCGTCGATCAGCTTGAGATACATCTCCTCACCGAGTTCCGGTTTGAAATCAACGAGTTCGATATCGTACTCGTCTTCGGCTCCCTCTTTGATAAGGTTGATCTCATACTCCGTCAGCCTCGATGCAAGGCGGATGTTCTGACCGTTCTTCCCGATGGCGAGCGATACCTGATCCGCCGACACGAGGACATTCGCCGTTCTGGTCTCCTTGTCGAGTTCCAGGCTCTTCAGTTTCGCGGGTGCAAGCGCACGCTGGATAAACATCTGGTGGTCTTCGGTGAAGTTGATGACATCGATGTTTTCGTTGTTCAGCTCTCGTACAATGGTATGAATCCGCACGCCCTTCATCCCCACGCACGCACCCACGGCGTCGATTCGGTCATCGTGAGATTCCACGGCGACTTTTGCGCGCTCGCCGGGTTCACGCGCGATGCGTTTGATCTCGATAATGCCGTCGTAAATCTCAGGGATCTCCAGCTCAAACAACTTCGACAGAAAGTGTGGGTCAGCGCGTGACACAACCACGACGGGGTTTCCGGAATTCTTCCGCACTTCCTTCACAATCGCGCGAATAGTGTCTCCCTTTTTGTAACGTTCTTTCAGGATTTGTTCGCTCTTCGGGAGCACGAGTTCGTTGCGATTGTGGTTGATGAGGATTTCGTTGCGCCGGATCTGATAAATCTCCCCGACTATGATATCACCCATCGTGTTGCTGTACTCGTTGTAGATCAGCTCGCGCTCGATTTCCTTGATGCGCTGATTCAGGTTCTGCTTCGCGCTGACGACGAGCCTGCGGCCAAACGACTGCAGGGGAACCACCTCGACAAAGTCTTCTCCGATCTCGAGTTCTTCGCCGGAGAGCTCCTTGGCAGTCGGGAGATCGATCTGGGTCGTGGGATCCTCAACGGTTTCCACCACCTCGCGTTCGAGAAAGATCTCGATGTCTCCCTTGTCCATGTTGACGACCACATCGAACTTTGCTTCCTGTCCAAAGCGCTTGCGCACCATCATGCCGAAGACGTCTTCCACGATTCCGGCAAGGATGTCCTTGTCGATTCCCTTCTCGCGAACCATCTGTGAGAACGATTCGACAATTTCGCTGTTCATGCTGCATCCTCCAGATAAGTAACTGCTCTGCAATGACCCCTACCAGGGGGTCACAACTTTTGCCTCGACAATCTCTCCATACGGGATGTGAACGCTCTCGCCGCTCCCGCTCTGTTCGAGCGTGATCTCCGTTTCGTCGGCCGACGAGAGAGTACCTTCCACGGAGGATGTCGCATCAGTTGTTTGCCGCTTCACACGGAAGGGTCGCCCGACGTGTTTTCCGTACTGCCAGGAATACTTCAACGGGCGGTCCGCGCCGGGTGAGGAGACTTCCAACCGGTAAGAGCCCGGGACGAGATTCGTGCGCGAAATCGTTTCTGAGACCGTTCGACTGATCGCTGTGCACTGATCAACTGTCACGCCGGTTTCGGAGTCCACAAAAATCTGCACGATTCTGTTACCTTTTTCGCCACGAATCACCAGATCAATCAGATGCGCCGCCTGGTCCTCGACGCAACGATCTACTGCCTGTTCCAGAATATCATCGACCCTCACCTGGAAACACCTGCTTGCTGATGGGTTGATTCGGTCGCATCAAACAAAAATAGCCCAAAAAGGGCTATTTCCAAACCGTTTTAAGATAGAGAATTCAGGATTGAGATGCAAGTCCCTTGCGATTCTTCACACAACTTCCAACAGGGTCCCCCCTCAGTGCAGCGTCTTACTCAACCGAACAATTCCTGAATCGTCGTCCCTGCTTTGCGTACCTCTTCCCTGGTGACGTCCATATGAGTCACCGCGCGTATCCTGTCGTGGCTCCCCATGGAAAGTAGAATGCCTCTATCGCCTGCGCGTGCGATTACGTCTTCCGCTGATTTGCCCGTACCCGAGACCGAGACAATGGCGATGTTTGTCTCCACTGAATCCGGATCGATTGCAAAGCCCTGGATCGCGGAAAGCATCTCCGCAAGCAGGTGCGCATTCTCGTGGTCCTCTTTCAACCGCTCCACATTGTGTTCCAGCGCGTAGAGGCCTGCCGCGGCGAGTATGCCCGCCTGACGCATTCCGCCCCCGAAGATCTTTCGATAATGACGCGCTTCCTCGATGAATTCCGCCGTACCGGCAATCACCGATCCGACCGGCGCCCCGAGACCCTTGGAGAGGCAGACCGAAACCGAGTCAAAGTATGAAGCGTATTCCTGTGACGGAACACCGGTTGCGACGCTGGCATTCCAGATACGGGCGCCGTCCAGGTGGAGCTTCAGATTCGCGTTCCGTGCGAATTCATGAATCTCCTTGATGAGCGGGATTGGAGTGATGGTTCCTCCCGCTCTGTTGTGCGTGTTCTCGACGCAGAGAAGACTGGTGCGCGGCATGTAGTAGAGCGACGGTCTGACCGCCCTCTTGATCGCGTCCAGCGAAAGCATACCCCTGTCCCCTTCCACCGGGTGGACCTGTACGGAAGAGAGGAACGCAGCTCCTGCTGTTTCGTAGTTGAAGATGTGGGCATCTCGTTCGGCAATGAGCTCATCACCGGGTTGTGTATGTACTTTGATACAAGTCTGGTTTCCCATCGTGCCGCTCGGGACGAAAAGGGCAGCCTCTTTTGCCAGGAGCTGAGCCACCCTTTGCTGAAGGCGGTTAACGGTCGGGTCCTCGCCGTACACATCGTCTCCCACTTCTGCCGTAGCCATTGCCTCACGCATGGGTTGGGAAGGCCGGGTGACCGTATCACTTCGGAGATCTATACAGACGGTTTCCATAGCTCCTCGCGGTTCGTGTTCAAGAATCGCTGCCCGACGCCCGCTGCAAGGAAGATGCAGGCCAGCCAGAGGCAGCCCTGCGCGAGCCAGTCTCCGTGTTGCGTGTAAAGAGTGAGCTCTTCTTCCCGCTCTATGGTCCGGCAAAGGACTGCACGGCTGAACAGCTCTGTCTCGTTTTCCACGCGACCGTACGGGTCGATGTAACAGGAGATGCCGCCGAGAGCGGATCGGACAAGCCATCGTCTGTTCTCCACGGCGCGGAAGACGGAGAACTGTCTGTGTTGATATGCTCCCGACATCCTTCCCCACCAGCTATCGATTGTGATGATGGAAATGAATTCGGCTCCCCGGCGAACGAACTCTGCTACAAACGCTGGATATGTCGATTCGTAGCAGACCATTGTGCTGAAGCGCGCACCCGTCTTCTCCTCGAGGAACACCGTTGTATCGGGTCCGATCTGCCATCCTCCTATCCCGACGCCCCATCGAAGGAAATCTATGAAATGGAGAAAGTTCGCGTACGGAACACGCTCGGCGAAGGGGACCATTCTCATCTTACCGTACCACTGAACCTCTTCTTTCCCGGGCTGAATGAGGATTGCCGCGTTGAATGCGTCGTACCGCTGACCTGTGCTGCCAAGACGCTTTGCGCTCGCTGGTGCGGTGGAGGAGTCCTCATAGAATACCGCATGGGGAGCGCCGGTCAGAAGCGCCACTCCTGAGGTATCCAGAAAGCCCCTTATTTGTGAGAGAGCTGTCCGGTTCCGGTCCGTCATCAGGTAGTTGGGAATCGCGGTTTCGGGCCAGAAGACCAGGGCTGGCGTGCAGCCGTTCTCTTCGGCGAGGAGGCTGTCCGTGAGGTGTAGATAAAGCTCTATCGTCTCGTATCCGTTCATCGACCACTTCTGCCACGGGTCGAGGTTGGGCTGTACGATTCCTACAGAAATCGTCGTCCGCGACCCGGGAGGCTGCGCGTTGCGTTCTTGGATTCCGGAAAGGAGAAGAAGCCCGTGGACCTTTGGGAGGTAGAAGACGACAAGAAGAAGTCCTATCCAGATCCCCCCTCTCAGGGAGAGAATCTTGAGCTTCCGATTCGCGGCGAGCGAATAGAGGACGTACGTCAGGACATTGACTACGAGGATCCAGAGCGAGAGGCCGTAGACACCTGTGGCGGTGATGAACTGGATGCCGGCGATGTCGTATGATTGGCTGTTCCCGATCGTTAACCAGGGGAAGGACCACTGGGAGAGCGAATGGGTGTATTCGTACGCAATCCAGAACGCCGGAAGCGCCACAAGAGCCGGAATCTCTCCCAGATGACGGCGGGCAAAGAGGTACGCGCCGATCGGAAGAAAATAGAAAAGCGGGTGAACGGTCATCGTGACCGTGCCGGCGATCATCATGTACACGTCGTTGGCGTGGCTGAAGCCGCCTGTCCAGTTGAGCGTGATGACGTGGAAGACGAGAAACGTGAGATAGCTGAAGCGCAGGGCGCGCCAGGTGGACCTGGTGTCGGCGAGGACCACAAGGAGTGGAACGAGCCCGAAACAGGCAAGGATGCCAAACGGGCTGGGAGGAAAAGAGAAGCCCAGCATGATCCCTGAGAGAATCGAGAGAGAAATGTGGAGTCCGAGGGCCCGCGTCTGGTTCCGCGGCGTCCTGCCTTCGACCGCGGGTTGAATCCTGATACCGCCCTCTCCGGTCATTGTGTCCCCTCCCCATTGCGTGCCGGTTTCACACCCCGTTTCTTGAGACGGCCTTCGACAAACAGCCACGCCTGAATGATTCCCATTGCGACGAGGGCACCAACGATAGCTCCTCCCACGATGTCAGAGGGGTAGTGAACCCCGACCGCGGGCCGCGAGAGGGCCACAAGTGACGCCCATGCCATAAACGCCCAAATCCATTTTCTGTAATAGAAGGAAAAGAGGGTGCCCACTGCGAAGTTGTTTACGGCATGGGAAGACGGAAAGGATTTCCCGGGACCGCAATCCACCAGCAGGCGGATCCCTTCCACTACGGGAACACCGTCGATGACGTGGCAGGGTCGGGGTCGGCCGATGAGTTCTTTGAGGACGGAACTGCTGAGCTGATCAGCCACGAAGAGGACGGGTATGAGGAGGATCGCGATGCGGCGCCCCGCCGGCCCTCCCCTGAAGAGAAGACCAATCCAGACAGCCAGAAGAAGAATGCGAACGACGAGAAATCTATCGTAGTGCGTAATCAACGGCCAGAGCAGGTCGCCGAGAGGATTGCTGATCGTCTGATTGATAAACGTGAAGAGCGCGGTATCGATGCTGTAGAGGAGGTCAATCACCGGCACGCGCCCGGTTGTTCCGTTTGTACAGATATTTCGCAATCAGGAGCAGGGCCACGACGATGACGAGTCCCGTAACGATCTGCGTGTAGCTGGTCAGGTAGAAGGTGATGCGCTCCCAGTTGTGACCGAGAAGGTATCCACCCGACACCAGAATAGAGTTCCAGGCGAGCGCGCTGATCAGGCAGAGCAGAGTGGTAACGGGAAGATTGAGTTCCGATACACCTGCGAAGAATGACACAACTGCTCTCGTGCCCGCAAGAAATCTGTTGGCGACAATGATCCAGTACCCGTATCGTCTGAACCAGCCTTCGACCTTCTTGACAGAACCCACCGGGATGAACTTTATCTTCCCTTCCTCGAGAATATGGTCCCCGAACCAGTCCCCGATCTTGTACATCGTGACGAATCCCAGTGTGCTCCCCGCGGTTGATATGAGGAGCGTCTCCACGAACCCGAGCGTCCCCGCGCCAACGAGCGAACCGGCGGCGACGATCATGATATCGCTGGGCGACGGAGGAAAGACGTTCTCGATGAACGCAATACAAAACACCACCAGAAGAATGAGTGCGGGGCTGAGGCTGAGTATTTCTTGGATGAATTCTTCCAAAAGGATTCCGGAACGTGGTCAGCGTGAGGAGACGAGAGCCACCGCGTAGGCCACAGCAGCTTCCCCCCTTCCAATCTCACCAAGGCCCTCGTTGGTCGTGGCTTTTATCGATACCCGATCAGGCTGGATGCCCAGCGCTCGGGCAATCGCGATGCGCATCGCCTCCGCGTGTGGAGCGACTTTTGGTTGCTCGAGCAGAACGGTGGAGTCGATGTTGACGACATGATAGCCGTGCCGCGTCAGGAGCGCTCCGACATGTTCCAGGAGAGAGAGGCTGGAAGCGTCTTTGTAACGTGGGTCGGTGTCCGGGAAGTGTTGCCCGATGTCTCCGAGACCCGCCGCTCCCAGGAGCGCGTCACTCATCGCGTGGAGTAGAACATCGGCGTCGGAATGGCCCTCGAGCCCCATGCGGGAGGGAATGCTGATCCCCCCGAGGATGAGTTTTCGCCCCTCGACGAGACGGTGGACGTCCATACCAAAGCCGACCCGGTGGGTGCAACTATCTGTATTACCGGATTTCAAAGCGTTTCTCCGTGTGCAGGGGATCCTTCCACTGGACATGGAGGTGTGTCACGTGGGCGGACCTCGGACCGACTTTCAGTTCCTTCAGGAACTGCTCGACGAGCGATCGGTCTCCCTCCGCTTCCACCTCAACCTGACCGTTCAAGAGATTTCGGACATGCCCGCCGATCCCCGACGACTCGGCAAGCCGCGCCGCGAACCAGCGGAACCCCACTCCCTGGACCAGGCCTTCCACAAGCACGTGGACTCGAACAGTCATAAAATCAGAAAAAAGTACAAGGATGCCTGACGAAAGTCAAGAAGGTGGCATACCCAGGGAACGATTCAGAGCAGGTATCTGGTCTGAGAGCTCGGAGAGGAGTACCCCGATGAGGATGATCACACCGCCTACCATGCCGAGAGGCCCGAGAGTTTCCCCGAGCACGATTGCGGCGATCGCCGCGGCGATGACCGGCTCGACGGAGAAGATGAGAACGGCCCGTGTGGGTGTCGTGTCCTTCTGGTACCGTGTCTGCACCGAGAGGGTAAAGACAGTCGCGAGGACCGTAAGGTACGCCAGCGCGCCGACGGATCGGGTCGTGAGCACCAGGAGAGGCGTCTCAAAAAGGGCAACGGCCAGCCAGGACAGCGCCGCCGTAGTCGCCATCTGGAGAAACACCAGCCGCTCGGTTCTGACGTCTTTTGAAACGATGTCCAGGTAGACAATGTAGAGGGCAAAGAAGAGCGCGCAGAGAAGCGTGAGGGCATCACCCGCGTTGAACCCGGCTCCGCTCGGGGAGGTGAGAAACCAGAGACCGATCGAAACAAGGACGACACCCACAATGTTGCCGATCTTCGGGGGCCTCCTCTCTATTACAATCTGGAGTACCGGTACAAACACGACCATCATTCCGGTGATGAAGGCGGACTTGGAGGCAGTCGTGATCGTCAATCCGAGGTTCTGCGCTGCGAAACCCAGAAAGAGAAACGTACCCAGAAGGGCTCCCCTTAGCGCGGATCGACCCTCGATCGGGAAGAGCCTACGCCGGAAAAATGCCAGAACAATTAGGCAGGCAACGAGAAAACGTATGGCGATCAGCAGGATGGGAGAGATCTCCTCCATCCCGATCTTCAGAACTGTAAACGTCCCGGCCCATATCATCGTGGTGGAGAGAAGGGCGATTTCCGCTCTTGATCGTATCGTCACGGCAGGAACGTCGTATTCGGCGGACGGCTCTCAGGCAGGGCTGTGGTGAGCGACCTGATCACGTTTTTTCTCCTCGTACGACCGAAAGAGTTTTCCCCAGTGAGTCTTGGTCTTCCATTCCGTGAACACTCTTCGGTCGCGCAGCGGCCACCGGTAGTAATCGTGGTACGCTTCAGAACCGAGGATGAAGAGGTGGACCATCGGGGTTCGGAAGAAGAGTTTCTGCAAGCCCCTGAGGGGTCCGAACCAGGCAAGGTTTCCGAAGAGACTGACCCCGTTGTTTCCTACAGTGAAATCCCAGGATTCCCCGGAGATATCATCTCCAACGACCTCGATCTCGCGAGGGTCGCCCACCCCGAGCCCGTCCTCGTGCGCGACCGCGATGTATTCCAGTGCGAGGGGATCGAAACCCATCATCTTTGCCCCCACCGCGTCGATGGCGACCTGGTCTTGACTGGCGAGGATGTAGTCCTTGACCACCGGGTACATGGTTCGCGGTCCCGGGCCGTTCCCTGCCGTGGTTCCGTCCATTATCGCGAAGACACCGGCGTGAATCTCCTTCTGGATCGCGAGCAGGTCCACGAGTGTCCTGTGAATCCAGGAATGAGTGTAGTGGCGTTTTGTGTTGAGGAGCCCTCCAAAGGCGTTTTTCATTGCACCTGTTGTCGTCGTGTAAATGTGGCACTTGAGGGTCGGGAGGTGGACGACGTTCTTTCCGATGAAGTAGTCAGGTATGGTGATCCCTTCCGGGTAGATCATGTCGAGCACATGCATCTTCGTCTTCGGCCTGTACGGGATCCACGTCATATCCTCGTCTTTGAAGTTGAAGAGAACGGGGATCCTCTGTTCTTGAAAGATCGGAACGTAGCTGTTGAGGTCCTCTCCCTTAAAAGCGTCCGTTACCACAGTTTTGTTCTGTACGCAGACCAGTTCGTTGAAACCGGCGTTCCGGAGCGCGAGGATCGTCCCCTCCAGCTGCCAGGGTGTAGTGTTTGCGGCTGGAAACGGGAAGTGCCAGGAGATGTTGTCCTTCAGGATTGTTGGTGCTCCCCGCTGCAGGGCCGACCCCATCCCCGCCAGATCAGCCAGACGCGCATAGTCGTCCAGGACGGTTTTCGGATCAGTTTTGAGAACAGCGACGCGTGATTTTGCCATAGGAAGTTTCTTTCTTCAGATATTCGCGTTCGTGAGCAGCCCCGGAGCGGCTCACGGCTCAGAAGACGGCCTGCTCTTCGTGGATCCCGAACACATGGGTCAGCGTGTCGCACATTTCTCCCAGTGTAGCATAGGAACGCGCGCATGCCAGAAGCGGCGGCATGAGATTCTGTCCTTCCCTGGCTCTTGACTCGAGATCTCGCAAATGTCGCTCGACATCTGCCTGGTTTCTGGAATCCCGGACCTCGGCGATCCGCTCCCTCTGTCGTGCTTCCACGTCGGGCGGAATTTCGAGGATCGGAATGGTGATCTCCTCGTTCTCGCCCACGAATTCATTGACACCGACGATGGTCTTTTCTCCGGCATCGAGTTCGATCTGATAGCGATACGCGGCATCCGCGATCTCACGCTGAAAAAATCCTTGCTCGATCGCCGGGACAACGCCCCCGAGTGCATCGATCTTTTTGAAGTACGCTTCGGCACCCTCTTCCATTCTGTTTGTGAGTGCCTCCAGGAAGTAGCTTCCACCGAGCGGATCGATGGTGTTTGTTACCCCTGTTTCATGGGCGATGATCTGCTGGGTCCGAAGGGCGATTTTCACGGCCTTTTCCGACGGGAGCGCGAGGGTCTCGTCCATTGAATTCGTGTGAAGAGACTGGGTTCCCCCGAGGACACCTGCCAGTGCCTGGAACGCGGTGCGGACGATATTGTTTTCCGGTTGCTGGGCCGTGAGTGTGCAACCGGCCGTCTGCGTGTGGAATCGAAGCGTCATGGACTTCGGGTTCCGGGCTCCATACTTGTTCTTCATATGCCTCGCCCAGATTCGCCTCGCAGCCCTGAATTTCGCGATCTCTTCGAAGAAGTCGAGGTGAGAGTTGAAGAAGAACGAGATGCGCGGAACAAACTCGTCCAAATCCATCCCCCGCTCCAGGGATGCTTCCACATAGGCGAAACCGTCGGCAAGCGTAAACGCCAGCTCCTGAATCGCGGTAGAACCCGCCTCCCGAATGTGATAACCGCTCACGGAGATCGGGTTCCATTGTGGCATTTCCCGGGAGCAGTATTCGATCATATCCGTGACAATCCTCATGGAAGGTCGCGGAGGGTAGATCCATTCCTTCTGGGCAATGTACTCCTTGAGAATGTCCGTCTGGATCGTGCCGCGGAGCTCCATGGGGCGGGCTTGCTGCTTCTCTGCCACGACGGCGTACATGGCAAGGAGCATCGCCGCGGGTGCGTTTATCGTCATGGAGGTCGAGATGTCTCTCAGCGGGATCCCCTTGAAGAGAACCTCCATGTCCGCAAGCGAGCTGACGGCAACCCCGCATATGCCGACCTCACCCGCGGAAAGGGGATCGTCACAGTCGCGTCCCATCAACGTGGGCAGATCAAACGCGACCGAGAGACCGTCTTGCCCGTGGTCAAGGAGATAGTGGTAACGATAGTTGGTGTCTTCGGGGGTGCCGAATCCGGCGAACTGGCGCATGGTCCAGAGCCTTCCCCGGTACATCGTGGCATGAATGCCGCGTGTGTAGGGATACTCCCCCGGAAACCCGATATCGGCGAGGTACCGGTCCTGCTGGATATCGTCGGGTGTATAGAGCGTCTCGATCTGTTCGCCGCTCACCGTCGTGAACTTCACAGGGCGCAGCGATTTGGAGCTGCGTGCCCTCGTGGCCCGATCAGCCTTGAGCGAGCGCAGATTGTCACCGGACTTCGTGCTCATAAACTCCCCCTGATTGCATCGATGCATGT
>JBATTW010000153.1:0-4179 GCA_049670805.1 Bacteroidota bacterium | reverse complement strand
GGAGCCTTGTGGAGCTGGATTTCAAGCCGTGTGCCCTGAACCTGGTGGACACGCTGGGCAGACGCGAGGAAGGATACCACCAGAGACTGCGCGACGAGAGCGGTCGCTACCGGGACGAGAAGAACATTCATGACGGGGCTCTTGCAAAGGAAGAAGGACTGGAGCAGCACCTCGTTTCCGACTGGTACCGCCACGCGTCTCTCGTGGACCATTTCTTCGGGGAGGGGACGACACTGGAGTCTGTCGCCCGGTGCGACTACCGTGAGGTGGGGGATTTCGTCAACCAGCCATACCTTGTCGGTCTCTGGAACGGTGGCAGGGAGGGTGAGATCACACTGAGACGGGAGGGCGCGATCTGGCAGAGCGGAACGCCTCATCGTCTTGCCGTCCGGAAAGCGGTGATGTTCCAGGAGGGGAAGGACGAGCTGGCTGTCGAATACCGTCTCCAGAACCTGGAGAAGGGGGAGATCGATCTCTGGTTCGGCGTGGAGTTCGTTGTGGGGATGATGGCGGGGGATGCGGATGACCGTTACTACGACATCGAAGACCGGACGCTGTCGGACCGGCGTCTCCGCAGCACGGGCGAGGAGATGGGCGTCCGGCGCTGGAGGGCGGTGGATGAATGGCGTGGCGTGGAGACTGCGTTCCTCCTCTCCAGACCCGCCACGTTGTGGCGTTTTCCCATCGAGACCGTGTCGCTTTCGGAGACGGGTCTGGAGCGACTCTATCAGAGTTCCCTCATCATCCCGCACTGGCGATGCAGGGTGGGGAGCGGGAGGGACCGTGAGTTCACGGTTCGGATCGTTCAGAAGCTACGCGAACTCCGGCACCCTTCCGGCGCCGCAGATCGATAATCATGGAGCAATGCCTTGGCGTATCAACCAATTGAGAACTACGGTATCATAGGCGATATGCACACCGCGGCACTGGTCGGGATGAACGGATCCATCGACTGGTACTGCTTTCCGCATTTTGACTCGCCGAGTGTTTTTGCCGCACTCCTGGACGAGAAGAGGGGGGGGCGGTTCGCGATCTTCCCGCAGCGGGATCAGGTAACGAACAAGCAGTTCTACTGGCCTGACACAAACCTGCTTGTTACACGGTTTCTCTCCCCCGATGGTGTTGCAGAGATTATCGACTACATGCCGGTCGGGGAGGTGACCAGAAGGTTCGGTCATCACAAGCTCATCCGGCGTGTCTCCTGTGTGCGAGGAACAATGCCTCTCCGGGTCGTCTGCGCACCGGCGTTCAATTATGCCAGGGACAGTCACGAGACCGGGATACACACCAGCGGAGCCACGTTCAGGTCGACGTCGCTCGCCCTCGGATTCTCCTCCTCGGTTCCGCTGAGGCACGAAGGCGGTGCCGCGTGCGCGGATTTCACGCTCAGTGAGGGGGAGACCGCCAGTTTTGTTCTTCAGCAGGCAGAGGGCGGCGAACCACCCCGGGAACTCCTTCCGGAGACCCAGCTGGAGGAGGAGTTCCTGAAGACGGTTGAGTACTGGCGGCACTGGATCGCGCAATGCACGTACCGGGGACGGTGGAGGGAGATGGTGCAGAGGTCTGCGCTCGTCCTGAAGCTGTTGACCTTTGAGCCGACGGGGGCGATCGTTGCCGCTCCCACGTGTAGTCTCCCCGAGGCTGTGGGGGGGAGCCGCAACTGGGACTACCGGTATACATGGATACGGGACGCCGCCTTCACGCTCTATGCCCTGCTCCGCATCGGCTTTACAAAGGAGGCCGAAGATTTCTTCCGGTGGCTGGACCGTGTCGCGCACGACCTGAACCCGGGAATACCCCTTCAGGTCATGTACGGCATCGACGGGCGTCACACCTTGACCGAAGAGACGCTGGATCACCTGGAGGGGTACCGTGGATCGCGGCCCGTCCGGGTAGGCAACGGCGCATACGACCAGCTCCAGCTGGACATCTACGGTGAGCTTATGGACGCGGCCTATCTGTTCAACAAGTACAGAACACCCATTTCGTACGATGCGTGGATGGTCTTTCGGTTCCTGACGAACTGGGTCTGTGACCACTGGAAGGAGAAGGACGAAGGAATCTGGGAGGTCCGTGGCGGACGCCAGAATTTCGTCTATTCAAAGGTCATGTGCTGGGTGGCGGTGGATCGGGCGTTGCGTCTCGCGGACAAGCGCTCGTTCCCGGCGGAGCGTGACCGCTGGTTGAAGGTCCGGGACGAGATATACGAAGACATCATGGCGAGGGGATGGAACGCCGAACGAGAGGCGTTTGTCCAGTCGTACGGGAGCGACACGCTGGACGCGGCCAACCTGATCATGCCACTGGTCTTCTTTCTTTCGCCGACGGACCCCCGAATGCTCAGCACGCTGGCGGCCATAAACCGTCCGCCCAACAAAGGAGGACTTGTCTCCTCGAGTCTCGTGTACCGGTACAACACCCAGGAGTACGAGGACGGCCTCGAGGGGGAGGAGGGGACATTCAACATCTGCACCTTCTGGCTTGTCGAGGCATTGACCAGGGCGGGCCGAAACGACAGGCCCAGGCTCGAGAAAGCGCGGCTCATATTCGAAAAGATGCTGGGTCACGCAAACCACCTCGGGCTCTTTGCCGAGGAGACGGGTCACAGGGGTGAGGCGCTCGGGAATTTTCCCCAGGCGTTCACACATCTCTCGCTCATCAGCTCCGCGTTCAATCTGGACCGCGCCCTCGGGGTAAGGGACTGATGATTAGCATTATCATACCCACGCTCAACGAAGCGAAGCTTCTTCCCCGCATGCTTGTGCAGTTCACCCCCGAGCTGATCCGGAAATTCGACCTGGAAATCGTTGTGAGCGACGGCGGGAGTCAAGACGGCACACTGGAGATCGCGCACCGGTCCGCACACGTGGTCGTGGAAAACAGCTCCGGGCGAAAGCAGACGATTTCGATAGGGCGGAACGAAGGCGCCCGCGGGGCATCGGGTGATCTTCTCGTCTTCCTCAACGCCGATACACTCATTAGAGACACCGATTTCTTTCTCGCGACGATGGAGGAAGAGATCAAGGCCCCCGACGTGGTCGCCCTCACCTGCACGGTCTCGATATACCCGGAGGAGGAGCGGGCCGCGGACAGGATGTTCCACGGGTTCTACAACTGGTTCTTCTCCCTGATGAACAGCGTGGGAATGGCGATGGGGCGGGGAGAATGCCACGTGATGAAGCGGGAGACCTTTTCGCGGGTGGAGGGATACGCCGACAGGATCGCGGCCGGTGAAGATTACGACATGTTCCGGCGGCTGCACATGCTGGGTCGCGTCAAGTTCCTGAAGCAGCTCCGGGTCTATGAGTCTCCCCGCCGGTACCGGAAGTACGGATATCTCTTTGTGAGTGCCTCCTGGTTCATGAATTTCCTCGCAGTGTTTTTCCTCCGTCGCTCCATCCTGAGTGAGTGGAAGCCGGTCCGATAGGTCTTACGGACAATCAGGGCCGTGTTTGACTTTCAACCGGGATTTAGATACAATCGTATAGAAATAGGCGGTTTTTGGCGAATGCGAAAGGAAAGAACCCCATGAGGAAACGTTTCTCGCTGGGTACTGTTGCGGTCGTGACGGCGGTCGGTCTTCTTGCCGGGGCCATGTTGAACAACCTGTTTTCCGGCGACAACATATACGAGCAGGTCAACAAGTTCAGCGATGTTCTGAGCATTACCTACAAGTACTACGTCGAGAGCGTGGACACGCAGCAACTGACGGAGTCCGCAATCAACGGCGTCCTGGGGGAGCTGGATCCCCATTCGGTCTACATATCAAAGGAAGAGCTCGGACGCGTGAATGAGCAGTTCCAGGGGGAGTTCGAGGGGATTGGGATCGAGTTCCAGGTACTCAACGACACGTTGCTGGTCGTCTCACCCATTACGGGGGGCCCCAGCGAGGCGCTGGGCATCCAGGCGGGTGACAAGATCGTGAAAATCAACGATACCTCCGCCATCGGGATCACACAGAGGGGTGTCCAGGAGAAGCTCCGCGGGCCAAAAGGGACGACGGTTACCGTGAGCATTCACCGTGCGGGGTTTCCCGATCTGATGGAGTTCGAGATCACGCGTGACAAGATACCGATTTACACGGTGGACGCATCGTTCATGGTGAACGAGAAGATCGGATATGTCAACGTCTCCCGGTTTGCCGCGAAGACGCACACGGAGTTCGTGGACGCCGTGGGC
>JBATTW010000152.1:0-3354 GCA_049670805.1 Bacteroidota bacterium | reverse complement strand
GTCGGAACGTTCATGGTTTCTTCCGTGTCAGGTTTTCTGCTCCAAAGGGGTAGGGGAGCAGGTCAGACGTCTTGAGAACCTGCATCTTGCCACCCGGGGCAGTCAGTACTACATCGATATCACCCGCGATGTCCAGCAGGACCTGTCTGCAAGCTCCGCACGGGGAAGTGAAGCCGTTTTCATCCGATGCCACCGCAATAGCCACAAACTTCCTCGCCCCTTCAGAAACTGCCTTCAGGAGCGCCGTCCGCTCGGCACAGACTGTCAACCCGAGCGAGCTATCCTCGACGTTGCATCCTGTGAACACTTTTCCGTCTTTGGCAAGGAGGGCTGCACCAACGCGGAACCGGGAATACGGAGAATAGGAGTGCTTTTTTGCAGCTCTGGCAAGCTTTGCGAGTGATCTGTAGTCCATGGTGCTCCGGATGGGATGTCGACGAATATATCGATTGATGTCCTGAGAATCAAGACAGCCAACCGGTTGCGGTCTCTAATTCACCTGTAACTTGAGAGTTTTCGGGCTGTTTGCTATATTGTGCATATGCAAACGACAGCAAGACTCCTTCCATGGCTGAAGTCATTCCTCGTTCGTCGCCGGAGGTTCTTCTACGCCTTCGGCGGATTGCTTGGCATCTTCCTGCTCATGAACTACATCATCCTGCCGCTCTACGTGAACCATGGCAGCAGGCTCTCCGTCCCGACGGTTCTGGGCAAACCCCTTCCGGAGGCGCAGACAATGCTCACGGCTGCTTCGTTGCAGCCCATCGAGGCTGAGGTGCGGCCTGATCCGGTCCACCAGGCGGGCGTAGTGGTGTATCAGAATCCGATGGGGGGTGCAATCGTCAAAGAAGGCCGACGGGTGTACCTGACTATCAGCGGGGGAGAGATGATGGTAAGTGTCCCGTTGCTCCGGGGAAGGAGTCTTCGTGATGCGAAATTCTCCCTTGAGCAATTCGGCCTGAAGCTTGGCGGCATCACATACAAATACTCGGACGTTTTCCCAGAGAACACCATTATTGCCCAATCGGTCGCCGCTGAGACAGAGATCGCCCGCGGGAGCACGGTGGCAATAACCGTCAGCCGGGGAAAGTTCCTGGAGGAAACAACCGTCCCGCAGCTCCTTGGAAAGAACCTGGCAGAGGCCGAAAAGCTCTTGCTCGAAGCCGGGCTCCGGGTCGGAAACATCACCTACCAGCCCAATTTTGATCTGTTGCCAAACACGATTGTTGACCAGTACCCCCGCTCCGGCGAACCGGCACGACAGGGACAGCAGGTGGATCTGTTTGTCGTAGAGGTGGGGAGACCAACCGAAGAAATCCAGCAACCCGGTGAGTAATGGCTAAAGAGCGCCCCGTCCTGATCGCACCGTCGATTCTCTCGGCAGACTTTTCCCGGCTGAAAGATCAGATCGATTTGGCGCGGGAGGGGGGTGCCGACTGGATACATCTGGACGTGATGGACGGTCACTTCGTTCCGAATCTGACGTTCGGGCCTCTGGTTGTTGAGTCGATTCGGAAGCACAGCGAACTTCCTTTCGACACCCACCTCATGATGACAGATCCCGACGACTTTATCGATGACTTCCGCTCCGCCGGCGCTGACATCATCACCGTCCACTACGAGACGTGCCCCCACCTCCACAGGACGATTCAGCACATCCGGGAATCAGGCGCGAAAGCCGGCGTCAGCATCAACCCTGCCACGCCCGTATCGGTCCTTTCTGAGAGCATGAACGAGCTGGACCTCGTCCTGGTCATGTCAGTCAATCCGGGTTTCGGCGGACAGTCGTTTATCCGAAACTCCCTCGAAAAACTGAAGGAAGTCCGTAGGATGGTTGACGCCTCTGGCCGCCACATCCACGTCGAGGTCGACGGGGGCATCGATGAGGAAACCGCCAGACCGGTCGTCGAGGCAGGGGCCGATGTGCTCGTCGCGGGTTACTATATTTTTGCTTCCTCCGATATTCCGTCCGCCGTCCGCACACTTCGAAACAGCGCCACCCGCTGAGCGTTTCTTCCGCACCGATCCCTTCAATCTCTCGTTTCTTCTCTCTCCCCGGGTGTGTCCCTTCTCACACGCCAAAAAAAGACCTTGACAAATCCCCTCCCAGACCTTATATTTGAAGGCAAATAATATGATTTGCCTAAATAATTTAGGTTACGAGGCGATTTTGCCATGCTCGACGACATTGACATGAAGATCCTGGACATCCTTCAGCGTAACGGGCGCACCCGGAGGAACGATCTCGCCGAGGCGGTCGGTCTCTCCGTACCGTCGGTCAGCGAACGGCTCAGAAAACTGGAAGAGAGCAAGATCATCACGGGGTATCACGCCAAGCTGGACCACAAGAGGCTCGGGATGGACGTCACCGCGTTTATCTTCGTCACCGTGGACAACTCGAAACACTACGGGCAATTCCTGGATCACACCACCTCCGTCACGGAGATTCTGGAGTGCCATGCAATTACTGGCGATGGCACCCATATGCTGAAGGTCCGAACCACAAACACTGCTTCGCTGGAGAAACTCCTTGCAAAGATTCAGGCCTGGACCGGCGTGGTGAGCACGCGTACTGACCTGGTCCTCTCGACAAGAAAAGAATCAACGCGAATTAGGATTGACGGGAAGAAATGATGGTTTTCGACCGCGCTGACACAGCCTATATGCTCCTTTGCGCAGCTCTTGTCCTTTTTATGACACCCGGGTTGGCCTTCTTCTACGGCGGACTCGTCCGGAGCAAGAATGTTGTCAATACGATGATGATGAGCTTCATCGCCATGGGTCTGGTGGCGGTTCAGTGGGTTCTCTTCGGATACTCGTTCTCATTCGGCCCGGGGAATGGTCTGATCGGATCCATCGTCGGGAGCTGGGAGTGGGCGGATGGCTCCGTGAACTTGGAGCTCTGGACTTCGCGGGGGGGACCGTCGTCCATATCAACGCCGGGGTATCGGCACTCGTCGCATCGATCATGCTGGGGCGGCGGACCGGCTTTCCGGACCGGGTGATGCCCCCCCCACAATGTAACCCTGGCTCTGCTGGGTGGCGGTATGCTCTGGTTCGGCTGGTTCGGGTTCAACGCCGGGAGTGCTCTGGGCGCGAGCCAGATCGCTGTGGTTGCGTTTGTATCCACAAACACCGCGGCGGGCTGCGGGCATGCTCGGTTGGATCCTTCTGGAGATGTACTTCAAGGGCAAACCGACAGCCGTGGGGGCGATTACCGGTGCGGTGGCCGGTTTGGTGGCCATCACGCCAGCCTGCGGATTTGTCACACCTCTTGGTGCGATCGCAATCGGCCTGGGTGTCTCGGGTGTCTGTTACTGGACGGTCAATCAACGAATTCGGTGGGGTCTGGAT
>JBATTW010000151.1:0-2533 GCA_049670805.1 Bacteroidota bacterium | reverse complement strand
GTGAATAATCGATGTCAGGTCAGCAATCCGTTCCTGGACCAGGCCGCTCTCCCGGTGAACTCTTCGCCCCACGTATGCAATCACCAGCAACGCAAGGGGAAAGATAATAAAGGAGATAAGGGTCAGCTTCCAGCTTATCACGAGCGTAATGGTCAGGTACGCAACTATCAGGAGCGGTTCCCGGATCATCGTGTAGAACGTTGCCGAGATTCCCGAGTTGATCACCTGGATATCGTTCATGATACGCGATATCAGGTTCCCCGTCCGCTCATTTGTGAAGTACCCGAGCGGGAGCTGGTGAAGGTGTCTGTACACGTCATTCCGGAGGTCCCGTATCAATGCCTGTTCGATGTACGTCATCATGTTCGACTGGAAATATCCGAAGAGATTCTTGAACAGAAACGCCCCAAGCATGACCGCGCAGATATTCAGGAGAGAATCCAAGGGGTTTTCCCTGAACACGAGCTGACGGAACCAGGATGAGAAGCTCTGGATAAACGTGTTTGCCCAATCCGGGATGAACGAGACGCCGGGAGACGACTGGGCGGCTTCGGCGGCAGGTGCTCCGGCGCTGAAGAGCGTTTCGAGAAGAGGAATCGTCAGGTAGATGGAAACGCCACTGAAGAACGAGAACACGACTGAGGCAGCCATGGAAACGGCAAGCCATTTCCAGTACGGCCTCACATATCGTACTACCCTTCCGTAAATGGTCATGCTCACCGCACCACAAGATTTACAAGTCTATTCTTCACCACAACGGTTTTGACAAGCTTCTTTCCTCCCAGGTGTCTCACGATGTTTTCGTCAGCAAGGCAGAGGGTCTCCAGTTCCTTTTCCGGCAGATCCACGTCCACCTCGATCTTTGAACGGACCTTACCGTTCACCTGGAGGACCACCTCGACAGTGGACCGGTGGAGCTTGGCGGCATCGTATTCTGGCCAGCGCTCGTGGGCAATACTGGTTGTGTGGCCGAGCTTTTGCCAGATCTCCTCCGCGAGGTGTGGGGCAAACGCCGACAGAAGCACGGCAAACGGTTCGAGGATCTCACGCGGCCGACGATCTGTTCTCATTACCTCGTTGACGAAGATCATCAACTGGGAGATGGCCGTATTGAAGCGGAGCCCTTCGATATCCTCTGATACCTTCTTCACCGTTGCGTGGTAGACATGCTCCAGCTCAGGTGTCCCCGAAGAATTCTTGACGTCAGGATGTAGCGATCCGTCCTCGTCCAGGAACAGTCTCCATACCCTATTAAGGAAACGAAACACGCCCTCGACTCCGTGGGTGCTCCACGGCTTCATCTCCTCGAGCGGACCCATAAACATTTCGAAGAGACGCATCGCATCGGCGCCGTATTCACCAACCACTTCATCCGGATTGACGACGTTCCCCCGAGACTTGGACATCTTGCGGGAGTCCTCCCCCAGGATGATTCCCTGATGCCGGAGCTTCATGAAGGGTTCTCTCGTGCTGACATGGCCAAGGTCATACAGCACCTTGTGCCAGAACCTCGCGTACATCAGGTGAAGAACAGCATGCTCGGAACCACCCACATAGAGGTCAATGGGCATCCATGCGCGTTCGAGTTCAGGATCACACAAGTCTTGAGAATTCTCCGGGTCGATGAATCTCAGGTAGTACCAGCACGATCCCGCCCACTGGGGCATCGTGTTGGTCTCTCTGTGGCCTTTGAGTCCTGTTTCAGCGTCCACTACCTCAACCCACTCCCCCGCCAAGGCGAGGGGAGACTCCGTCGTTCCACTGGGCTGAAACTTCTTCAGCTCGGGCAGGAGAAGCGGCAGTTCCTCGAGAGGGAGGTCCTTCATCGTCCCGTCTTCGAGGTGAATAATCGGTATGGGTTCCCCCCAGTAGCGCTGACGCGAGAAAAGCCAGTCACGCAGCTTGTACTGGACTGTCGCCTTGCCAATGCCTCGCGCGGAGAGCCACTCTACGATACGATCTTTCGCTTCAGCGGTCGGGAGACCGTTCAGTGATACCTCCGCATTTGCGGAATTTACACCCGCACCCTCTCCGACATAGGCTCCCGTTGTGATGTCACCGCCGGTCACAACTTCGACGATGGGCAGCTCGTATCTCCGGGCGAATTCATAATCCCGCTCGTCGTGACCCGGCACAGCCATGATTGCACCGGTTCCGTAACCCATCAAGACGTAGTCGGCAATCCATATGGGAATCTCGGCGCTGTTGGTCGGGTTGATCGCAACCCCACCCGTGAAGACGCCGGTCTTTTCTTCCTGAGTACCCCGTTGCAGATCACTCATACGGGCTGCACGTGCCACGTATTGTTCCACCTCTTCGCGCCGCTCCTTCGTCGTGACGCGCCGAACGAGCGGATGTTCCGGGGCAAGAACCATATACGTTGCACCAAAGAGCGTGTCGGGCCGCGTCGTGAAGACGCGCATGACATCTTCCAGGTCTTTCACGCGGAAGTCGACATCAGCTCCCTCAGACTTCCCTATCCAGTTCCGTTGTTGCTCGAGGGTGGAGGAAGGCCAATCGAGGTCCCGCGCAT
>JBATTW010000150.1:0-5434 GCA_049670805.1 Bacteroidota bacterium | reverse complement strand
GAACGAAGCAGATGTCCCGTGAGCACACCGAACAGCGTGGTCCCTATCGCCGGGATCGTGGAGAGGACCCCCTCGGGATCAAAACCCGGCGCGGGAGCCCCGGACCAGGTGTGTCCGGCGAGGAGGTGCGAGTCGATGTACCAGCAGAGGTTGCCCGTGGGCTCCAGGAGCCCGGCACCGTAGCCGGGGACGGGGATGAGCATGATCGCCAGCCAGTAGCAGACCAGGAGCGCAAGGAGCCAGATAACCTGTCCCCGGAGAGAGGTATTCAGGACGATCAGACTCGCGACGAGGTAGCAGATCGCGATCCGTTGAAGCACACCCGGTATCCGGAGCGAGGCCAGAGAGAAGTCATGACCGGGGACCAGCCCGAAGGGAAAAGCGGAGAGCAGGAGCCCCAGGCCAAAGATGATCGCCGAGCGACGAAGGACATGCATCATCAACGTCTTCCTCCCCTCGCCCCTCTCCATCCGCTTCGCAAAGGAGAGCGTCATCGCCACGCCGACGATCCAGAGAAAGAACGGGAAGATCCAGTCGGTAAAAGTCCACCCGTGCCACCGGGCATGGAGCAGCTGAGGATAGACCGCGCCCCAGGTACCGGGGTTGTTCACCAGGATCATTCCCGCGATCGTCGCTCCCCGGAACGCGTCCAGGGACCCAAGCCGTTCTGAAGGTCCGTTCATTCAGATCTTCACCGCTCCTATGCCGGGACGGTCCGTCAGGGTAACCTTCCCGTCAACAATCTTCGCCCCGTCAAAGAGATCGTTCTTGATCAACACGGCACCGTCCAGGTCCGCCCAGTCCGCCATGGGTGAGAGCTGTGCAGCGGCTGAGATGGCACAGGAGGTCTCCGTCATGCACCCGAGCATGACCTTCATCTCCAGCGCCTTTGCAAGGGCCACCATCTTGTGGGCTTCACGCATGCCGGTACACTTCATGAGTTTCACGTTTACACCGTCGTAGACGCCGTACGCGTTCCGCACATCCGGGAGACGGGTCACGCTCTCGTCCGCCACGATCGGGAGGGGACTTTTTTCCCTGAGCCAGACCAGATCATCGATCCCCTCTTTTGGCATCGGCTGTTCCACAAACTCGATTCCCATGGTTGCCAGCCATTCGATCATCTTCAGCGCGGAGGAACGGTCCTTCCAGCCCTGGTTCACATCCACACGGATCGGCACGTCGGTGACCTCCCGGATGGTCTGGATCATCTCCCTGTCGTTCTCCCGCCCCAGCTTTACCTTGAGCACCTTATAAGGGGACGCTTCCTTCACCTTCTGTCTGACGACCTCGGGGGTGTCCATCCCTATGGTGAAGGAGGTGACCGGGGTCCTGCCGGGATCCAGACCCCATATCCGGTACCAGGGCTGTCCCATCTTCTTCCCGAGCCAGTCGTGCAGCGCGATGTCAAACCCGGCCTTCGCGGCATGGTTCCCGGGAGCGATCCGATCGACATCAGCCAGGATCTCCTCGACGAGGAACGGATCCCCGTACTGCGTGACGTCGATCCTGGAGAGGAAGCCTTTTGCGGTCTCCTGCGTCTCTCCAAGATACGGTGGCATCGAGGCTTCACCGTAACCGATGATATCGTCCTTCTCGACCTCCACCATCATTGTCGGGGTAGTCGTCCGCGAGCTCGTGGCGATGGTGAATGTGTGCTTTAGCTCGAGGGTGTAGGGGTAGAATCGTATTTTCATATCGGCAATCGCTGTGCGTGTTGAACACGAAAGGAGTGAGCCGGTGGGCAACATGATCACCGCGCCGGTGATGGCGGTCTGCTTCAAAAAATCGCGCCGGGATTGGCGGGACGTTCCCCGCTGGAGATTATTCCTCATTGCCTCTATAGTACGGTACCTGTGCAAGTCTTCTGACCCCCGACTTCTCCCCGGCGCCTATTATCCGCTTCACCCTCAGGAACGTACGTGCGCGGGGTCCGCTGTAGTCCTCGTCAGCGGGAGCCAGGCTGTTTATGCGGACATCCCCGGCAGCATGAATAAAGCGGGTCCCGCCGAGCGAGATCCCGACATGCCAGATCCGTTCCTTCCGTTCCTGGGTGGCGGGCGAGCCGAAGAAAACCAGGTCCCCCGGTTTCACCTGGCTCATCTGCTCGTTCGTTTCGACGAGTTCCCCGACCCGGGCTTGCTGGCTGGCGTCCCGAGGGAGAAGGACTCCATTCAGGAAGTAGACCGTTTTGGTGTAGCCCGAACAGTCCATCCCTTTGGTTGATGTACCGCCCCAGAGGTACGGCACACCCATAAAGGTCTTTGCCGTGCTCACGATGCTCTCCGGTGTATCCTCGGCGCGTGCAAGCCACGCACTGAACGGCTCACCCTCCTCCTTCGCCAGATAGGCGGTCCGCCCGTCCGGGTACTCGACCTGATAGAAGCGCCCTGCCTCACCGACCAGCGCCAGTAATCCGCCTGCAACGACATCGCTTACGACCTGCGCGCTCCTGTTTCGGGATGCGTAGGTGAATCCAAACGGCGCTGTCACGATCAGTTTGGGCCGGGCCGCCCAGCGTCGGTACTCCTCCCTGTTCATGAGCTGGATCATATCGGTGGTCCAGCAGAGGTACTCATCGGGTGTCTGGACGTAGTACCAGCCGCGTCGTTTCTTCAGTACTTTGAGCGGCGTCCCGAGCGTCGCCTGTGTCCCCATCTCCGCCGCGTGACTCCGCTTCTGTCGGAGATTCGCGACACTGAGGCTCACAACGGCGAAAGTCTTCTCCCCGAGAGCCGAGTCTGGAAGGACCGCCACGCTATCCACGATTTCGAATTCCCCAGTCTGTTTGATAAACCAGAAGAGCTGTTCTTTCAACTGCGCATCGTGCACCTCACCCGTCAGCGTGAGGAACCGCCCCCGAAGTCTTCCCTCGACGTCAAATACCACTGTTCTTCGGTCAGGAGCGAACTTCTCCCGGGCCTGATCCAGGAGATCGGCGACCATGGACTCCCGCTCTGTCGTCGAGCACCCGGCAAGCAGGGCGAGGCAGAGGAGAACAAGCAGTGAGGCTGATCTGTTCATGCGCGCAGGTACCCATGTTGAACATACGGGGAATCAGGGCACTATTTCAAGACTATCATACGTTTTGTTGCGACAAACGAACCCGACACCAGTCGATAGAGATAGACGCCGCTGGCCAGATCCGACGCGTCCCACTGCGCCGAGAACGTTCCGGGGGTCATCTCTCTGTCCACAAGCGTGGCCCTCTCCCGCCCCAGCATGTCATACACCTTGAGCAGGACCCGGCCTGCCTTCGGGATCGCGAACTGGATCGTGGTCATCGCGTTGAAGGGGTTCGGATAGTTCTGCTGGAGTGCGTACTCGGTCGGGACCTCATCCTCCCCCCCTACCGACGTAACCTGAACCGTCCTGAACCGGTACGTGCTGGACCAGGGGCTGCTTCCAATCGGGTTCTCAGCCATCACACGCCAGAAGTAGACCCTCAACTGATCCAGACCTGCCAGGGCAGCGGTCGTATCGCTCAGCCCGGTCGAGTCCAGTATCAGCACGGAGAAGTCGCCCGCCGGGGACAACTGCACATGGTAGGATGTGGCCGCTTCCGAGGTGCTCCAGACGAGGTTCACGTCGACAGGCACCTCTTCGGTGACATCGGGTGGAGAGAGAAGAGTCACGGTGGTGGGGAAGCCTGTCAGAAAATGAAACGGACTGGAGAAGAAGCTGCTTCCCGCCGGGTTGCTCGCGCTGACACGCCAGTAGTGGGTCGCCTGCGCGAAGAGATCTCCCACCACTCTGAACGTGTCTACGATCGAGCCCTCGTCTAGGAGCACCCCGTCGGAGAACGTGGGATCTGTCGAAACCTGCAACCGGTAGCTGGATGCCAGCTGAGCTGTACGCCAGGTCACCTTGACGCTTGCCGGGAGATTCGCCGTTCCGTCGGCGGGAGAGGCGAGCACCGGGCTGGTCGGAGCCGTGATTTTCAGGATGTTGCTTGTATCGCTCTCGTTGTAGTTGCGGTCCAGAGCGGTCACCGCAAGATAGAGTGACCCGGTCCCGGCTGCCTCTTCGGGCAGAGCGATGAATCTCCGGCCTTCAACGGAGAGAAGATTTCGTGGGTCCTCAAACTCGGCGGCGGCCGGGTAATGGTCGAAGAGGTAGACCGCATACCGGGACGCGGAGTCCCCGTCAGGCGCCGTGAGGGGGAGCTCCCACTGGAGCACGGTCCGCCCCGCCTGCCAGTGGTACGCGTACTGGATCCCCCGAGGGGGATAGGGCCGGACACTGTCCTTCCAGGCCATAACGGGATGGAGCGCCGGGTACCGGTAGAAGTCCTCCCGAAGGGAGTCAGCAAATCCCTTGGGGTTGTCGTTGAGACCGCTGTTTGCCCGGAAGTACATCTCACCCCCCACAACCGGGTTGGCCCGGTTGAGGCGGAGCATGTTCGTGATATCGGTCGCGCTCCAGTTGTGCGAGTTGATTCGGTAGGGTGCCAGCCCGGGATAGAGGTGCCGTCCGTAAACGCCTGCCGAATCTGCCCACCAGGCCATGAGCCTGGCGTAGTCCTGCGGCCCCCCGATCTGCCAGTAGAGCTGTGGTGTCAGGTAGTCAACGCTCTGGTCCCTGAGCCATGCCATCGCATCGCAGTAGAGGACGCTGTAGGAATCCAGTCCAGTGATCCCCGGCGGCACGTTGTTCTTCCATATCCCGAAGGGGCTCATCCCCAGCTTCACGTGCGGACTGAGCAATTGGATACTGTCCCTGATCATCCTGAGGAGAAGACTGACGTTGTCTCGGCGCCAATCGTGGATGTTCGCAAACCCTCTGGGATCAGCGGCATAGTTCACCTCATCCCCGCTCCAGGTTCCGTACTCGGTATAGGGATAGAGGTAGTCATCCATGTGGACGCCGTCCACATCGTATCGTCGCATGACATCGGCGAACACACCGGCCACGAAGTCCCGAACTTCCGGCTTGCCGGGGTTCAGGAACTTGTACCCTTTAGAGGTGGTGATGACCCACTCGGGGTGGAGGTTCGTCACGTGGTTAGGTGCGGTCGTGTAGCTGTTGGTGTACCGGTATGCCCTGAAAGGGTTGAACCAGGCGTGCAACTCCATACCACGGCCGTGCGCCGCCTGAATGGCAAACTCCAGAGGATCATAGAACGGCGAGGGACCGACACCCTGCACCCCGGTAAGGTAGTAGGACCATGGTTCCAAGGAGGACTGGTACATCGCGTCGCATTCTGAGCGAACCTGAAACACGGCCACGCTGATCCCGTTCGCCTTCAGATTCTTGAAGATGGTTATCAGTTCGCTCTGCTGTGCCAGGGTATTGAACCCGCGCGAGCTGGGCCAGTCCAGGTTGGTCACCGTGGTTACCCACGCTGCGCGAAACTCGCGCTTGGGTGGTGTCTGACCGAGGAGAGGCTGGAGAAATGCGACAACCACCAGGAGTGTGGCCAGTCCGCGAATCA
>JBATTW010000149.1:0-7911 GCA_049670805.1 Bacteroidota bacterium | reverse complement strand
CCCCCGTACTTCCTGGTGGTTGATGTGTCCACCTGTGAAAACGGCTTGAAGAGAAACTCCAGTCGATCAGGGGGTATCCCAATGCCCGTATCGCTCACGGTAAAACGGAGAAGGAATTCATCATCCGTCCCCGATTCCCTGCCCACGCTGACCAGAACTTCTCCGCTGTCGGTGAACTTCAGGGCGTTGCTCGCGAGATTGACCAGAACCTGCCGAAGGCGCGTGACATCGCCCATAATATATGGAGGGACATCGTTCGCGATATCGTAGAGGAGGTCAACATCCTGCGGGAGGCCCCTTGCGGAGACGATATCGAACGCCTCTTCGACGCAAGCATTGAGCTCCAGCGAACGTCGTTCCAGTTCCAGGGCCGAAGATTCGATCTTTGAAAAATCCAGTATGTCGTTGATCACAGAGAGCAGTGTCTCCCCGCTCACCCGGATCGTTCTTGCAAAGTCACGCTGCTCCGGACTCAGATCGCTCTGCAGCAAGAGCCCTGTCATCCCGATAACCGCGTTCATCGGCGTCCTGATCTCATGGCTCATGATTGCCAGAAACTCCGCCTTGGACCGGGCCGCCTGTTCAGCGGCCACTTTCGCTTTTGCCAGTTCTTCCTCGGCCCGCTTGCGGTCAACGTACTGCCCGATCTGCGAGCCGTTCGCAGCCATCATTTGAAGAAGTACATCATTCCGCTCGCGAGGCATTCGGCTGAAGCACTCGATAACCCCGGTGACCGTTGGACCCGAGAAGATCGGGAAAGCGAAGGCCGCGTGCAAATCAGAGGCGGCAGCCGCATCCTTCCTCAGAAACTCTTGATCTCGTGCCACATCCACGATCCAGACCGGCCCACCCTGCGCCCACACTCCACCCGGCAGCCCCACACCGGGCGCAACCTTCAGCATGCGGGTTGCCGCCTCATATTCATCAATGCCGATCTGAGGGTCGTGCCAGACATCAATGCACACCAGCGTTCCGTCCTCGGGCTCGACGTTCCAGATGACCCCCACCTCCCACCCGAAGGAGCCGCAAAGCGCCTCCAGAATGCGCGGCGTTGCCTCCCGCAGTGTGGCGGACTCGGCAAGGGCCCGGGTGAGGGCGAACTGGCCCGCCAGACGCCTCTCGGCCAACCGCCGCTCTGTGATGTCCACAAAAGCCGCGATTGCGAAGTTCAGCTCGCCGCTTGAATCAAAGAGCGGAGCCGCCCACACCTGCAGCGGTATCACCCTGTCCGGATGACGAATCTCCATGTCTTCCACCATCGACGATTCGCCCGCCAGAGCTCTCACGACCGGCATCTTCGCCGCGGGGTAGACGGCAGTCGTCCCCGCGCGATATGCCTGATACGTCTCCCCGAGTTGATGTGGACCCGCCTGGGGCGCGATACCCTGACCGAGAATCTGCTGCGCCGTCTTGTTCGCATAGTAAGGAGAGCCTTTCGCATCGAGCACGAAAATCCCTATCGGTACCTCCTCGAGGAACTGAAAGAGAATCCCGGCCTCCACCGCCCTGGCCCGACCACCGGTTCCCTTGACGGGGTCACGGCGAGCCTTCGGTTCGCCGCGTGATTGTCTCGGTTTTTTTTCTTTGATGCTCATTCCATAGCACCTTCTCTCAGATCATTCCGCGCCTGCACCGGGCTCCCTGAGCGGTATCGTAACGCAAACCTTGTTCCCATCTCCGATGTACTCCAGCTCCAGAACCGATTTCGTCATCGCGATCCCGCGACCATGAATATGGAAAACGCGTGCCTCATCCATTGTCAGGTACTGCTGAAAGTCAAATCCAGGACCCTGGTCCTCCACGGACACCCTCATCGCATCCGGACCCCTCTCCAGATGTATTACGACGTACTTCTCCCCGTTTTCCGGCAGTGCAAGCCGGCGGTCGACCTCGTCGTGCCAGGTTCCCTGCTCCATGAACTTCGTTTTCTCCTCATAGCCGATACCGAGATTTCCGTGTTCGACCGCGTTGATGAACAGCTCGCTGATTGACAGAGCATTACCCGGTTCCGGGCAGGCGTTCGCGATCATCAACGCCAGGAACTGCCCTTCCTCAAGCGTTCGAAAACGAAAGGTGCCGTCCTCCAGCAGGTGCAATGGGTTTTGGCATTCCTGAAGTTTCTTTTGCAGTTTCCTCCGTTCACGGAAATCCGTCACCGCAGCGGATACGATGGAAAGAAGGACCTCCTTCGAAAAAGGTTTTGTAACGTAGTAGAACGCCCCCGCATCGATCCCCTCCTGGATGTTTTCGGGAGCATCCAGGGCTGTCTGCATGATGACGGGTACGTGTTCCAGTGTCGGGTGATCTTTGATCCAGCGAAGCAAATCAATCCCGCTCATTCCGGGCATGGACCAATCGAGCAGAGCCGCCACGAGGTCGTCAGCCTCACTCTCGAGGAGCGACTTCGCCTCACTCCCGTTCTCCGCGGTGAGGAGACGATACCTCTTTGAGGCAAGAATGTTCTGAATCAGCAGGACGATGCCAGGATCGTCATCGGCAATGATAATGGTGTCCATGACCTCGGGGAGCGCATGTGTGACATAGCAGCCGATCGTGTTGTGGAGGTACCAGGATTCTGGTCCTTTTCGAGATTGGAGCGAGGCGCTGCAACCACTACCGTAACAAACAGCAGAAGCCTTGGGGGACGCCCCAGAATCCCCCGGAGAGAGGAACAACAGGTGCAAGCATTCTACGGCAAAGGGGGGAAAGATTCAATAGGATCGGCGAAGCATCTACTGGCCATCCCAGCCGGCCAGCCGGGCCCAGAGCCACCATGCCGCATAGGCCTTGAGATTGGCGTTGAGGGGCCGGGTATGGGCGGCGGTGCAGTCGTACCATTCACCCGGGTGATCAGTCTGCCATTCCTCGGCCCAGTTTCTGTCGCGTGTCCCGTTCCCGTCACTGTCATAGTCACAGTTGTCGTTCGGCATCTTGTCTCCGAAGTATGCGCCGTCGGGATCGTAGCATTCAATGTCCGCAAAGTCAAAGAGGATTTTTTCATTGGCGGTGCAGTATTGGCGTATCTGCTCGTTGCGCAGGTGTAAGTTCCCTGTGAGACCGGAGCCGTCAACATGACCGGTCATGTAGACAAACCAGACGGACGGGTAGTCCCGTTCCAGCCCGCTCATGAGGCCGAGGTATGTGTTGATGTCCGCCTCTGTGGCGTTGCTTACCTGGCCGCACCATGACCAGAGGACAACGTTGACCTCAGGATGTGAGTCCAGGTAGCTGCGGGTCGCAATCTCCCATGCGGTCCTGTCGGGATTGCCGAGGTCCAGTGCGCCATAGAAAGGGCTGTCCCTGAGCTGCAGTACACCGCCCGAACCGGTACCGTTGAACTCGTAGAGCGGACCTTTGAAGGAGACAAGCCCTGCCATCCCCGTCACCAGCTGGCTCCCGTGGGAGGTGTGGCCATACGCTATGCAGAGGTTTGCCTTTGCCAGGCCGATTGTGAAAGAGGGGATTAGTGCGAGGTCGGTGGTCGTGTGATTCACCAGAAGCCCGGATTCGAAACCGCCGGTTGTGCTCCCTCCGGCGGGACTGATGACCTCATTTTTGCAGGATGGTGAAACCACCAGGAAGAGAGAAAAAAAAGCAGCGCACACGGTGCGCGTGACTATCGTCGGAGACATCTTCGTTCCTCGTGTCGCAGTGGCACGGACCCCGGGGTGGTTTCCCCCTCCCTTAGAACCCGCAACCCACATGCCAATCACTGCCGGCCGAGGAATGCCCCCAAAGGCCCTTTTCGCCCACTGCTCCGGGTGCAGAAACCCTCACTTTTCTGCAAAATACAGTGGCAGGCCCGCTCCGAGCCTCTACCCGGCGCCGGCGCCCCGCGATGCGCGCCCCACCTTCAGGACCACAAACGTGATGTCATCATTCTGCGGTGAGCCATCCCGCCATCCCTCGGCCGCCTCGGCGAGGCGGTCAACAATATCCTGAGGTGGGCGTTCAGCCACCTCGCCAAAGAGCTGCTTCACCCGGGGATAATCGAGCATCTCCCTGGCTCCGTTGAAGAGTTCCGGGAAGCCATCACTCAAAAAAAGGACCGTGTCACCCGGATTCAACCGCGTGTTTACCTGCTGATACGGAAAACTACCGGGCCCGCCAAGGGGCATCCCCTTGATGACGATCTCCTCCACTTCCCTCCGGTCCGACCGGTAGACATAGATCGGCGGCATCCCTGCAGCGGAGGCTATCATGTTTCCGTCACGAATGCGCGCAAGCAGCAGGCCCATATAGAGGTTCTCCATATGCATGCGACGGATGAAATCCGTGCAGTGGCTGAAGAAATCAGGGATATAGAAGCTATGCCCGAGCGTGTTGAAGAGGCTCTTGATCAGTGTGACCATGATCCCCGCCCGAGTCCCGTGACCCGTGGCATCACCAACGGCGATCGTCAGGGACCCGTCATCCTCGGTTCGAAAATCGTAGTAGTCGCCCCCGACCTCCGTCGCCGTCGACATGTGAACCGCGATCTGAAGCGAAGCTATCTCGGGGAGAGTCCTTGGGAGCATCGATAACTGCAATCGACGAGCCTGTTCCAGTTCCTCAGTCTTCCGGGCGTTGTCCGCCTCGAGAACACGCCTGGAGATCTCTTCTTCCCCGGCCCGCCGCTCCTGCTCCAGCGCCTTCTCGGACAGCTCTCCCACCTGCACGAGTTGGATCTGCAACTCTTTCTTCGTCATCGCGGTGCTGTAGGCCAGGTGGATGGACATCGACATGGCAAACACGAGAAACCCGATGTAGTAGGGAGGGAACCGGATGAGGAGAGTGAGGAGGTCAAAGTTGACAAGGACTTGATAGACAACCGCCAGCAGGAAGAAAAGCCCCCCCAGCCCGACAATCCACTTCCCCTCCTTGTCCAGAAGAGGTTCGTGTCGTCGTCGCAGCAGCGTCACCGCAACGCTGCGAAACACCTCCAGCGTTGCCATGGCAAGGACGATTCCGGTTGCACGACCCGCCGTCTCTCCCGGGTCAACGAGGTTCCAGATCGACACGCCGGCTACCACGACAAAGACGACATAGAACTGCCAGGGAATCCGGACCTTGTTGAAGGCGTACCCGCTGAGCATTCCAAACACCGGTATGATGGCCGCGGGAACCAGGGCCAGACGCGACAGCTCGAGCCTGGCCATACCGGATGTCACGAACAGGACCTGGAAATCGATGAAGTTGATCACCGCGATCCCTCCCGTGAGAATCGCCAGGTAAAGGTTTGCCTTCTCTCTCCGGTCAAAGAGGAAGCGGAGAAAATGGAGGAGCGCGAGAACGGCTGCGAGCGTCATGGCGATCATTTGAAACGCCGTCAGCACACGGACATCTTCGGCGTGACCGGCGATGGCTGCATCGGGTTCACCAAGCGACATCAGGAATCCCGCCCCCGACTCGTGCTCGTGGAAATACTCCCACGAGAAATTCGAGTACCGCACAGCCAGTAGTTGTTCCGGCCGGCGATCAAAGACTATGACCCTGGGCACCCGGTCCACGTATGGCTTTTCCCCTTCCGCCGATTCCCCCACAGTCCCCAGCTTGAACAGGAGTCGACCGTTGAGATAGATTTCGGAAGCTCCCGCCTGTTCCATGAAGATCGAGAGAGGAACTGCCCACAGCGAGGAGTCAACCGTGACAGGGAGTCTGAACCACCCGATCCCCATCCACGCGCCCGCGGGGAGATCTCCCGACCGAAGAAGCGGGTTCGCTGTTGCCCAGTCGTCGTCGTGGTATGCCGGATCGGCCCACGCCGGGTTGTCACCCGATCGATAGTTCCAGCGTTCCGTGAATTCGATGCCTCCCGCCTTGTGCCTCATTCTCTCGGCTGAGAGGAGCGTCCTTTGGCTGACCATGTCACGCCACTGAACCGCCTCTATCGTGATCGTCGTGTCCCTCCGGACGTCCAGGAGATAGTTCTGCCTCTCCAGTCCATCCGCACCCACCGCTTCCGTGGCCCATGACCCGCGGGTAAACTTGAACTCCAGACGCATCCCCGCCTCGAGGGAAAACGTCTTCTCCCAGGATCCATCAGACAACGGCTGGAGATCCACACGATCGGGATACCAGGAGCCCAGCTCGGGCAGATTCCCGGCAATGTAGACCCGGTCACCGGCCGGCAGGCTGGTGGGGACGACCCGGATTGTTATCCGGCGCTCCGCCGCCGATTCATCCATCTGGCAGGCAAGCACCAGAAAGGGAAGAAAGAAAAGTATGCGTAGCGTATTCATGGTTGGAGCAGAGCCGATTTCAATACCCAAAGGTACGCTCTGTCGTGATGGAATTCAATCGGCTCCGGGGACGACGAGAGGGGAAGGCGGCGATTACTCTTCTTCGGCGAGAGAGTCTGCCCATTTTTTCGCCCGGGTTTGCCTGCTGCGGTCGCGTGCAACAAGGACCGGACATGTCAGAGCACGCTCGAACGAGCGCCGGGCATCGTCCGGCCGGTCCCAGTTGATATAGAGAAGTCCGAGCTCGAAGTGATGACGCATGTTGTCCGGCGCCAGTTCTATCGCCCGGTTCAGAGCTCTCTCCGAGTCCTCGTACCCCCCTTCCGGCAAGCCCCCAAGAAACAGATTGGCAAGCTGCCGCTCCAACCAGCTCACATTTCCGAGCGCTCTGTAGAACGAACCGCGTATGGAGTATGCTACATCGTCGTCCGGGTTGAGCCTTAGGGCATAGTCCAGCTCATACTGGATCTCGTTTGACAATTCGACTTTCTTCCCACTCCCTTCGAACATCGCGATGTTCCCGAGCGAGGCGGCAAGCCACGTGTGACCTTCGGCGACCTGCGAGTCGGAGCGAATGCATTCCCGTGCATACCCCTCGGCAAGCCGGTACAACTCTTTCCTCTCCGCCCTCTTTGCAACATCCCCCATGCAGACATAGAGCCGTGCCATCCGCCAGAGGAGATCCGGGTCACCTGAGCTCCGTGCACGCAGAGAGTCATACTTCTCCAGAGCGGCGGGGTAGTCAATGCCAGTAAACTCCTCATCCCCGGGGTACGGTTTCCCCGGCAGCGACGACGGATGCACAATGAGGCTCGTCCCGAAAAGCAGCGCGAAGGCAAGAATCAACGTCGGTATCTCCTATAGACTGGTATTCTCTCTCACCGCATCGAACATCGCCACTATGTTCTGGGGCGGGACATCGGCCAGGATGTTGTGAACCTGCTGGAAAACGAATCCGCCACCGGGGCTCATGATCCGGACCTGTTCGTGGACGTGTTTCCGGACATCTTCCGGGGTCCCCCCCGCCAGTACCTCGCGCGTGTCACAGCCACCGCCCCAGAAGACCATCGTCTCGCCGAAGTCCCGCTTGAGCCCGCTGGCGTCCATGCCTCTGCAACTGATCTGTACGGGGTTGATTGCGTCCAGCCCTGCTTCGATGAGATCCGGGAGGAGTTCGCGCACACCGCCACAACAATGGAGCATGACCTTGACATCCGCCAGTTCCTTCGCCCGGGCCCACATCCGGGCATGGCGCGGCTTGAAGAACTTGCGATACATCGCTGGTGACATTTGAGGTCCGGTCTGCATCCCCAGATCGTCCCCGAAGAGAACAATGTCGATAGAGGGCCCGACCGCTCTCAGCATCTTCTCCAGATTGGAGAGATGAAGCTGAACGACCCTCTCCAGGAGATCCTCCGCTCTTTCGGGGTCACCGGCAAGCATTGCCAGGAAGTTGTCGTTTCGATAGAGCATCTCCGACGTCTCCAACAGATTCCCCCCGAAGAGACCGATAATCGCTCTGTCGGTACGCTTGCGGAGGCACCGCGCGCCCTCTGAAAACGTTCTCTGCCCCTCCAGTCCTTCAACGAGGGGGCCCGGCGGACAGGCATGAGGAGTATCCACACAATCATCGAGTATCTCCGCGATTGCCCCGTGATCAGGCTCCCCCTCGACAAACGGGTAGTACGTC
>JBATTW010000148.1:0-4105 GCA_049670805.1 Bacteroidota bacterium | reverse complement strand
TTCGGACGCTTCTTCCTGTCGTCGCCGAGCGCCGAGATGACGCCATCGCAGCCCGTAAACGCCTCCTTCAACTTCTCCTCTTCATCCAGCTGCGCCTCGACCACCGTAGTCGTCGGCTTCACATCTTGAAACTTCTGTGGCGACCGCGTGACCACCACCGCCTTGACACCGATCCCCTCGGCCCGGGCGAGGATCCCCTTGCCGTAGGTTCCGCTGGCGCCAATGATCGCCACCTTAACAGGCTTCGCAATGTTCGTGCTCATGACGTTTGTGTTCTGCACTGTGCACCCCCTCGCTATTTGATAGACACCAGCGGCCGAGTCTACCCGCTTCCTCGGAGATCAACACTCTACAAGGTAGTGAATACGTGGGCCAAACGCGCAGGATTGGGCGCGCCCATTTGCTTTCGCACGGCAAGACACTCATTTGCCACGCTGATGGTGAGTCAGAATGCGGATATCTACACTGTTTCAAAGCTGCTCGAACACAAAAGTATCGCCACCACCAGACAGTTGCTGTCCGTACTATAGAGAGGTGCCCGGTTGACACCCGGGTTTCTTTACCGCAAGAACTCCTTTCACTCTTCACACCCGGAATATTCCAAAACCATCTATTGATTTCGTCCCCTCAACTGTCCTGATGACTCTGACGGGCTACACTATGAGGAACCGCAGACAATTGACCTTAAAGTGAATCTTATTCCAAGAGAATCTTGCATCTAATTCTTCTTTTGTCATTACTTTGCTGAAATGCTTTAACTAGATATGGGTCCGGATTAAGAATGCAGACACACATAGAACCTTGCTGAGCAAGGAGTTTTCAATCGTCAGGAACGGCAAGTTGAAGCTGGGCTCATTGTCGGAGACCAGGCAGGTGCAAATGTGGCTCATCGAGTGGCAACTTAATGGAGAGAAGTATTCAAACCACTGCCTGGCCTATCAACCTACAATTGAGCTGGACGAATAGATCGAATGGCTTCCTCTGCTTGAACAAACAAAAGTAGTCCAACGCATCCTAAAACATCACATATACCCACGCAACTGTGATAAAGGATACAGGAAAGTTCATCTTACTGATTGCTGCAATTGCTGCAGTTTTCACAACGCAGGCTGCTAACTGTCAAGACAATTCTGACGGTTTACCGAATATCATTTTCATTCTCGTCGACGACATGCGTTGGGATCAGCTCGCGTTGACCGGACATCCATTTGCCAGGACACCGAACCTTGATCGGATCGGCCGTGAAGGAGTGACCTTCAAGAACGCGTTTGTGTGCACACCACTTTGTTCCCCCAGCCGGGCGAGCTTTTTGACTGGACAATATCCGCATACACATCGGATCATCAACAATGATCGAAACGGTTTGTCTCTTATCAGCCATAAACTGGTAACATTTCCTCAGGTCCTTCGCAAGGCCGGCTATGAGACCGCATTCATAGGCAAGTGGCATATGGGTGATGACGATACGCGGCGGCCTGGCTTCGACCACTGGATCAGCTTTCGAGGTCAAGGACTATTCATCGATCCAGTCGTTAATGTCAACGGTCAAAGGGGGCAGTACACCGGCTACATGACCGATCTGCTTAATCGTTGGGCTGAGGAGTTTGTGGATAGAAAACACCATAAGCCCTTTTTGCTCTATTTGTCTCACAAAGCCGTTCATAAACCGTTTACACCTGCAGAGCGCCACAAGAGTTTGTATTCAGATGAGAGGTACACGCCCCCAAAGAGCGCAGACGACGATCTCAATGGCAAGCCATCACTAACAAGAACATATGCACCAATAGACATTACGCGAATTCCTGGTGCTACTGCGGAACCGGCAGAGCCTCGGTATGGCCGAGGAGACAGCCGACAAGACTTATTTCTTGATCATCTTCGCTGCCTGTCATCTGTCGACGATGGTGTAGGAATGCTATTTGATGCGCTTGAACGATCAGGGCAATTGGACAATACCTTAATTATTTTTGCCAGTGATAACGGATTTCTTCTTGGGGAACACGGATTGTTTATGAACAAACGTGTGCCCTATGAAGAATCGCTGCGAATGCCGCTGCTAATGCGTTATCCAAAGCTAATTGAGCCGGCCAGCGAGCGAGAACAATTGGTTCTCAGTATCGATATTGCCCCAACACTCTATGAGCTCGCAGGTACAATTGCTCCGATCAAGATACATGGCAAATCCTTATTGCCGGTATTGCTCAATCCTGAGGCGGAACAAAGAACCGATTTTCTGGCTGAATACTTTCTCGAGAAAGTGGCGCCCCGCCACGCCGAATGGCAAGCTGTTCGTAGCGATCGTTGGAAATACATCCACTACCTTGATCTCGAAGGAATGGATGAACTGTACGACTTGAAGGACGATCCATACGAATTGAATAACCTGATTTCTTCTCCGGATCATCAGACGACAGTCCGGAAGATGAAACAGAAGCTTGAGCAATTGCTCATTGCAAGCGATGTGGAGTGAACCCCTTGTTTGAGACAGTGAAAGGAATAAATTAGGTACGATCCCTTCTCGGCGGCAAATCTCCGCTATGCTCTCTTCTCCTTTCAGCCCTTCCAGAACAACCCGGATCTTCTCTTCGGCACTGTACCGCTTCCGGGCCTTCCGTTTGATCTCCCGTACGACTGATTTTGGAGTCTGGTTCGTGGGATTCATCTCACGACCTCCTTTCAATCTTCACTCCCAGAATATCCCAAAACCACACCTTATTTTCTACCCTATCAATGTCCTCGATACTCTGAAACGCTACAGTTCCCATTGCCCTCGGTACGGCACATCGCAGGGGGGGAAAGTCCGGACAGTATGCAGACAGGAAACGGTTGCCGTATGTATGGGTGCAATGAAGGATGGGAAACTCTCTAGAGGAGATGTTCTTGAGGTTCTTGTTGCATATTTGTTGCACGGGGTTCTAGGTCGGGGTCAAAACATCACAATAGCAACAGTCTTTGGGCAATTCCAACTTCTCAGGTGTAATTTGGGGAAGATTACCACCTAACGACCAAGCTCACCGGCGCCGCGAAACGGCGTCCGGTGCAGCACTTTGTTCGGCAGTATCCTCAAAGAACCTCATACGCTCAACCGAAGCCCTATTGTGTTATCCAGTCAGGCCCGACCAGGGCAGACACCGCCCGCAGTCCGGCCGGCGGGCTCAGTTGGAGCCTTATTGTCTTGTCCAACGAGGCAGCAAGCCATTTTTTTGCTTTCGTCGGCTTTCCAAGCAACGCCAGCAGATCTCTATCCACTTCCTTGTTTGACTCTGGCTCGCCGCAGAACACCTTTAGAGTATCAGAAACAATTTCCATCCGGCGGCGAATCGGCAACAAGGTAATGTTCCTGCCGCACGCTGCAAATGGCTTCTCCACATTGAGCTTCCCGCCAATCGCATCAAGAACAATCCGGAGATTCTCAACAAACCTCCAGTGGCATGGCCAAAGCATATCGATGGCGAGGCCCAACGAGAGATCCGCCTCATTTCCATTTTCCGTGTCATGAATGAGCGTCCGAACCGTTGCAAGCCAGTAATCTTCGTGTTCCTTGTAGTGTTCGGGGCAGTGGCCGCGGTAAGCGGATTCATACTCACCTCCGCCAAGGAGAATCCATACGTATTGTGCCGTTGGGTCGTTCTGCGACTGCGGCCAATGGATTGCACTGCGGATTTTCTCAATCACCCGTTGGACCTGCCATTCTTTCAACGCTGAACGCTCCCCAAGGCAAGCAAGGATTTGAGACGCCGGGACAGTATCTATGGCCAATTCCACCGATGTACCAGGACATCCTGCAACCCAAGCCGAGAGAGCGGCGCAGACATTTTGCCACACTATTTCAGTGGGGTGTTCCTGGCCGGGCAAACGCGTGCCTAGCCCCTTCTTCGTATCTCCTGCACCGATCGCTTCGATTATGTTGCCGACCCATCGCTCCGCCTTGTGATGACACAATTCAAGACTGGAAATCAGCTCTCGAATCTTCGATACGTTCGCCGCAATTGGAGCAATATGGTCCTCCATCATATCGATGGCCAAGATTTCCGAATCGGCTTCCAGGGCGCAATTACGCCACCATGATCGGCAAGATGTTGTCATTTGTTCTGCTCTCCTAACC
>JBATTW010000147.1:0-3185 GCA_049670805.1 Bacteroidota bacterium | reverse complement strand
CGGAACTTCTTCCTGTACCATCCGTATCCGTTGTACCCTTTATAACCCTGAGTCTCCCAGTAGGCGGGCACATATACCTCGGTCCAGTCCCGGTCGTCAAACGATGGATCTTTTCTTTTCGGATCGTCTCCCGTGGAAAAGAGCCACGTACCCACGAGGGGGAAATCAGGAGTAATAACCTGCTTCTCCTCATATATGCCGATTCTGCCCCGGACAATCCCGCCGGCCAACATATGATCGTAGACACGAACGGCAATGGTGTTTGTCCCGGAGAGATTGAGGTAGTCGACCGGGAGGTGATACTCGCGAGGGATATTGTCGGTACCTACATAGTTGGGGGGAAACTGACCCATGAACCCGAGGAAGTGGCCGTTCAGATAGATCTCGTCGACATCGTCAATATACCCCAGGAGGAGGTGGAGGGTCTTGTCATGCCACTCGGGTGGCGCCTCGAACCGGGTGCGATACCAGGCAACACCGTCATAACCGGGAAACCCCTGGTCTTCCCAGGCTGAGGGAACCGCGACCTGCTCCCAACCGCTGTCATCAAAGTCCGGATGGGCCCAGTCGATATCATCTCCAATCTCGAATCTCCAGGTGCCTCGGAGGTCGTGGAGAGGCACCAGTCCCTGGGGCCGGGCGACCATCGCCATAAGGGGGAAAAGCAAGAGGAGCATCTGAAGTCTTCTCACAGCAATCGCCGGCCGAATATGAGTGGTTCCTGCCGTTTCTGGAGTTCGTGTTCAACATACGCTTTGTCCAGGTTCCGGATGTCACAGCGACGTCACAGAATGTAAAAGAATGTCACTGCTCCCTCACATACTTCCTGTCATTGTATCCAAGGAGACTTGTGCGCAGGACCTTTGCGACCGCGGCGTAGAATTCATCAGAACTGTTGTATACGCCCTTCTTGACTCGGGCAAACATGGCAGGGTCGTCAAAGATCAGAAACGTGAGAAATGCCTTGTATCGGATGGCCGGGGTTGTTCCTGCGACCGACAGCTGGTCCAGGACCTCTCTCATTTCAGCAAGGTCGGCCTCAGGCTGCATGAGCTTCATCCAGGCAACGTGTGCGAGCGCGGACTCGATAACACCATCATTCCCGCATGTAAGGCAGGGTTTGTATTTGCTCGCGGCTTTGGCTATGTCAATCCGTGCGTGGCTGGCCGAATCCGAAAAATAGGGCCTGGTGGGAGCATTTTCATCCTCACCTCCGGCGTATCCGTTTGTGGCTGCACCTGCGACAACCAGCGCCCCTGCAACAACGAGTGCGAAAGTCTTCATGATTGCTCCTCCTTAGGTTTGGGACCTGTACTTCGATGACCTTCCACAGAACCATCCCCAGCACAACAGACACACAAGATCATACGCCAGCGCGGATGCAAAGATGTCCAGACGGAGTAATCATTTGTAAAGGATTGTCACGGCGCGAGGAGGGGAATTGCTCAAGGGGAAGAGGGCGGGGGGATCGCGATCCGGAAGACGGGGCGCTTGTCACACGACGAGTTTGTACCCCGTCCCATGGATCGTCATGATGTGCCTGGGGTGGGCCGGATCCACTTCGATCTTCTGACGCAGGCGTAGGATGAAATTGTCAACCGTGCGGGTGCTGACTGGCTCATCATATCCCCAGACATTTGTGAGGAGCTGATCGCGGCTCACCGTCCGGTTCCTGTGTTGCCAGAGAAACTTCAGGATTTCGTACTCACGAGGCGTCATCTCAAGGGCTGTCCCGGCCCGCGAGGCGGTGTAGGCGGAGAAGTCGATTTCCAGATCGCCCAGATGCATTCTGGACCCTGATGCACCACCCGCTCCTGTTTCAGATCGCCGCAGTACAGCCTTGACGCGCGCCAGCAATTCTCGCAAGCTAAACGGTTTGGTGATATAATCATCGGCCCCCAGCTCCAGGCCCAGGACACGGTCGATCTCTTCCCCTTTTGCCGTGAGCATGATGACAGGCGTGGAGACCCCCTTTTCGCGTGCGGTTTTGAGTATGTCAAACCCGGACATATGGGGGAGCATCACGTCAAGGAGAGCCAGATCGTAGGTGTTCTCCAGAATCTCTTTCAGGCCCGCCTTTCCGTCTGCTGCCGTTGCAACATCAAAACCCTCTATTTCGAGATTATCTTTGAGGCCCTCGAGCATCTGGGGCTCATCCTCGACGATCAAGATCTTGGCCATGGCAACTGCTCGCTACGTTGTTTTTTCGAGTGGAAAATAGACACGAAAAACGCTCCCCTGACGATGTTCACTCTTCACCTCCACCTTCCCTCCGTGCGCATCGACGATGTGCCGTACCAGCGCGAGCCCGAGTCCGCTCCCTTTCGTGTCATGCACCAACCCTTTGGAGACCCGGTAGAACGTGTCGAAGATTTTCTTCTGGTCATCACGGTCGATCCCTATCCCGTGATCCTCGATCTCCACGAACGCCATCGTATCAATCAACCCGGTCACCACGCGCAGGTATTTCTCTTTCTCGCTGTACTTCACGGCGTTGTCCAAAATATTGATAACCGCCTCGCTGACAGCTTCACCGTCAGCGTGGATGAGCGGAAGATCCTCCTCGAGCGACACGACGGGATCAAAGCCAAGCTCCTTCACGTGCCCTGTAAAGGTATCCAGAACACTCCGGACCACGCCGTTGAGATCTACCGGCCCGAAGTGATACTCCTTCTTCCCTGCTTCCAGCCTGGAGAAATTGAGGATGTTGTTCACCAGACGGCTGAGACGATCAGTCTCTTTCACAATCGTCGATTCGTAACGCTTCCGTTTCTCTTCGTCGGTCACCCTTCCCATCTCTAGTGTTTCCGCGTACATCCGTATGAGGGATAACGGGGTGCGGAGTTCGTGGGAGACGGTGGAGACAAAATCAGATTTCATGCGGACGAGGTCGGTCTCACGGCGTATCGTCCTGTAGAGAAACCACGCGGCAACGATCAGGAGGGCGTCGAGAGCGAGGATGAGGGTCAGGTTTCGGGTGAACCGGGTCTTGAGCAGCTCGTCAATGGTGGTCCCCTTCAGGCGAACTCCTAATGAATAGCCGGGAAACAACCAGAGCCTCCTCTGCTGAGGCAGGGGATCCGGGCCGATCTCCCCGGTTGAAAATAGGGGCTCAGCACCCTCCTCTCCCACTACAGCCAGGATAAACTCCTCACCAGCCGCCTCCTGAATGCGTGGTCCCAGGA
>JBATTW010000146.1:0-17438 GCA_049670805.1 Bacteroidota bacterium | reverse complement strand
GCCTGGGACCCAATGTATATGAGTACCCGCTGTTCGGCGAAGGGCTCACCAGGAACCTTACGCCCGTGAGCAGCTTCAGGACGGGTTTGAAGTCCATTCCGGAGGATGCTGGCTACCTTCTCTTTATCCCCGACTACATCGTTCCGCGGGAGACTGACGAACTCCTTGGCAATCGATGGTATCTCCGGCGTCTGCCTCCGGCAGGCGATATCCGGCCGCAGAGAGAGTAAGTTGATCATACCGCAAGGGATGGTTGTTGTGAATGCTCTTCGGAAGACCGTCAGGAAGACACTCCTTCGTCTCGTGCGAGGCGATATCACAGAGCAGGATGTGCAGGCAATTGTAAACGCCGCGAACTCTAGACTCATGGGAGGCGGCGGTGTGGACGGGGCAATCCACCGGGCGGGTGGCCCCCGGATCCTTGAAGAGTGTAGGGAGATCCGGGCGGTGTGTGGAGCGCTCCCGCCGGGCGAAGCCGTCATCACGTCCGGTGGACGGCTCTCAGCTCGCTTCGTCATTCATACGGTGGGACCTGTCTGGAGCGGAGGATCACACGGTGAGGACCACCTGCTGAAGAGCGCCTACAACAACAGCCTGCGCCTTGCGGTCGAAAACGGCGTCAGCAGCATGGCCTTTCCCTCGATCAGTACAGGGGCCTACGGCTTCCCCGTCGAACGGGCTTCCCGCATTGCCATGGAAACGGTTTCGCGTTTTGTAGAGACCAGAGGGAAGCCGCGGGAGGTACGGTTTGTCGTATTCAGTCAGCACGACTTCCACGTCTACGCCAGACTCTTCCAATCACAGCCCCGAGCAGAAACGAAACCATGAAACCTCTATCCAGCACGCTTTTCCACCGTCTGGTTCCACCCGATTCCCCGAACGTGTCGCCGCACCCAACCCTCATCCTGTTGCACGGCAGGGGTGCGGATGAAGAGGATCTCATCGGTCTGTTGCCCGTGTTCGACCGCGGACTGTTGACACTCAGTGTCCGGGCCCCGTTTCCGTTTCCCCCTGGTGGAGGGTACACCTGGTACGACGTGGGGTCAATCGGATCCCCGGAACCGGGGATGTTCCGGGACGCCTTCGGGAAGCTATCGCAATTCGTTAATGACGCAGTCGCGGGGTACCCCGTTGATCGGAGAAAGCTGTTCCTCTTCGGCTTCAGTATGGGCGCGGTGATGTCTTTTGCCATTTCACTCGCGCGACCGGGACTCTTCAGCGGAGTGATAGCACACAGCGGCTACCTTCCGGAAGAGACTCATCTCACGTATCGATGGGATGACCTGGACGGAAGCCGGTTCTTCATTGCACACGGGACACATGACCCGGTCATTCCCGTCGAGTCCGCCCGCCGTGCCGTGCAGCTTCTCGAAAGAACAGAGGCGGGGGTTGTCGCAAGAGAGTACCCAATCGCTCACCAGATCAGCCAGGAGAGTATCAACGACATAGCTGCCTGGTTGCACGCACTGCTCTGACGCCCCCGGCAAGCAGCTACTGACGAGAAAAGGCCCGCTCCTCTGCCGGAACGGGCCTCTCCTGCGGAGAACGGATCACTTCCTACTGCGGAACCGCCTTCTGAGGAGCCGGGGACCTACCCGGCTTTTCCACTTCGACGGTTTCCTGCGCATCCCGGACCGCCATAGCGGTAACGTTCACGATATCCGCCACTTCGTTCCCCGGAATGAGCAGGTAGACAGGCCGCCGGATCCCCAGAAGAATCGGTCCGACAAGCTCTGCTCCGCCAAGCTTGCCAAGCAGTTTGTATGCGATGTTCGCCGATTCCAGATTTGGACAGACGAGCAGGTTCGCCCCTTCCTTGAGTGAGCTGAAGGGAAAGAGCGTCTCCACAATATCAGGACTTACCGCCGTGTCCGCCATTACCTCTCCATCGACCACGAGGTCCGGTTCACGATCACGGACAAGTCGGACCGCACGTGCCATCTTCTCCGCGGACGGATGACGCGTGCTTCCAAAATTGCTAAAGGACAGCATGGCAATGCGCGGTTCTATGTCAAAGCTCTTGACCTTCTCCGCCGCCAGAATGGCAATCTCTGCCAGCTGCTCGGCTGTCGGGTCGAAATTGACCGTCGCATCCGTGATAAATCTGACCTCCTTCTGGAAGATGAGCATGTACAGTCCGGCAACGGTTGACACGCCGGGAGGTGATTTGATGATCTGCAAAGCCGGCCGGATAGTGTCAGGGTAGTGCTGCGTGAGGCCAGCGACCAGACCATCCGCATCTCCTTCATTGACCATCATCATTCCGTAGTTGATGGACCGCCGCATTATCGCGCGTGCGTCGAGATGGGTCACACCCTTCCGCTTGCGCATCGCATAGTATGCGCTGACGTACCGGTCCAACGTTCCGGAGCTGTCAGGGTCGACGACTTCCATTCCGGTAAGGTCGAGGTCGAGCATCCTGATCTTGTCCTCTATCACCCGGCGGTTGCCCAGGAGGATCGGCCGGGCAATTTCATCGTCCAGAATAATCTGGCTTGCCCGGAGGATTTTCTCCTCTGCTCCTTCGGGAAACACGATCCGCATCGGTGCCCGCTGGGCTTTGTTGATGATAACGCGCATGATCTCCTTGGACCTGCCAAACCGGCTCTCGAGCGAATCCCGGTACGCATCGAGATCTTTGATTGGTCGCCCGGCAACGCCCGTCTCCATTGCCGCCCTGGCAACAGCGGGAGCCTCCCAGAGAAGCACACGCGGGTCAAGGGGTTTGGGGAGGATGTAGTTCCTGCCGAACCGGATCGGTTCACCACCATAGGCTTTGATCACCGAATCCGGGACGTCCTCCTTTGCCAGGTCAGCCAGCGCACGTGCCGCCGCCAGCTTCATTTCGTCGTTGATTGCGGTGGCCCTCACATCCAGCGCTCCCCGGAAAATGAACGGAAATCCGAGCACGTTGTTCACCTGGTTGGGATAGTCCGATCGGCCGGTAGCCATGAGCACGTCTTTCCGGGCATCAAATGCATCTTCCGGCGTGATCTCAGAATCCGGATTCGCCATGGCAAAGATGATCGGATCTTTCGCCATGGTGCGTACCATCTCCTTCGTCAGCACGCCTGCCACCGACACCCCTGCAAACACGTCCGCATCTTTCATCGCGTCAGCAAGCGTCCGCGCCTTCGTGTCCACCGCAAAGAACTCCTTGTACGGGTTCATCCCTTCCTTGCGGCCCTTGTACACGACCCCTTTTGTGTCGATCAGCAGCAGATTCTCCTTCTTCACGCCGAGATCCAGATAGAACTTCGCGCAGGCAATCCCTGCCGCACCCGCGCCGCTGAACACAACTTTTACCTCGTCCAGGTTCTTTCCCACGAGTTCCAGAGCGTTGACCAGACCAGCCCCCGAGATGATCGCTGTTCCATGCTGATCGTCATGAAAGACCGGGATGCCCATGGTCTTCTTCAGTTCCTCCTCAATGGCAAAGCACTCCGGGGCCTTGATGTCTTCCAGGTTGATGCCGCCGAAGGTGGGCTCAAGAGCTTTGACGATCCGGATCACCTCCTCGGGGTCATGCGCATCGATCTCTATGTCAAACACATCCACATCAGCAAACCTCTTGAAGAGTACGCCCTTCCCCTCCATCACAGGCTTTCCAGCCAGGGCACCGATATTACCAAGCCCCAGAACGGCTGTTCCGTTGCTCACGACAGCAACGAGGTTCCCTTTCGCCGTATACGTGTACGCCTCCTCGGGGTGTAAATTGATAACCCTGCAGGGTTCAGCCACGCCGGGCGTGTATGCCATCGACAGGTCACGCTGTGTGGCGCACGGCTTTGTGGAAACAACCTCTATCTTTCCCGGACGCCCGTGGCTGTGATAGTCAAGTGCGTCCTGTTTTCGAATGAGTGCCATGACTGAAACTCCTTCTGGTGGGTTCGTCCGTAGGACATGGGAACAGAATGCCGGAGCAAATGCAATCCCCTTTGTTCAAAGGGCATGCCATCAATCAATCTACGACAAAGCCCTGATTTGGGCAAGGAGCCCCTTCTCCAGGACGCGGCAACCCTTCTGGTTATCGAACCTCGGAGTGGATTCTCAGAAATGACAACACCGCCCGGCAGAATCGGACGTCTTGATTTTCTGTCAGTTTTTCGGTAACCTAGTAAAACACAGCGACATATGAACGAGGATACAGCGTTGCGTTGACCTCCTTCCGGCGCTCCAGTAAGGCCAAGACCTACAACCGTATCAAACTCACGACCGGTGTCTCTTCATCGGTTTTTGTGTTTATTTTCCTTCTCCTTCTCGTCCTCTCCAGCTGGTCAAGGGAGATTGACCGATTCGCCCACACGGTCGCCAACAACAGCTACGCTGCCATGTTCGTTTTCGTTCTGACCATCGGACTGCTACAGGCGTGCATCACGATCCCCCTGGCGTTTTTCTCGGGCTACGCTGTCGAACATCGATACCACCTTTCCAACCAGACAGTCGGACGATGGTTCCTGGAACGGATCAAAGGATATGCTGTTGGTCTCCCGCTGACCCTCGCTGTTCTTGGTTTTTTCTATTTTTCGTTGAGGAGTTTCGGCTCATGGTGGTGGCTGCCCGTTGCCACGATTCTGACACTCCTCTCGGTCATTCTGGCCCGCATTGCGCCGGTGATAATTTTTCCCCTCTTCTACAAGTTTGTCCCCCTCGGGGAGGGAGCGCTCAAAGAGCGTATCCTCGGCCTCTGCGCAAACACGGGGATCAGGATCGATGGCATCTTCACGTTCAACCTCAGCAAGAACACCAGAAAGGCAAATGCTGGATTCGCGGGAATCGGAAAAGCCAGGAGAATCATCCTCGCCGACACTCTTGTGAATGATTTCACGGACGAGGAGATCGAAACCGTCTTTGCGCACGAAATCGGACACTACGTACAACGCCATATCCTCTCGGGTATCCTGACGGGCACGATATCAACATTCATCAGTCTGTTCCTGGCGGCGCAGTTCTATCACTGGTCGGTCCTGCAATTGGGTTTTTCTTCTGTAAGCCAGCTTGCGGCCTTGCCACTGCTCGCCCTTTGGCTCTCCCTGCTGGGGCTTGTGTTTTCCCCCCTGGGCAATCTCCTCTCCCGGTACCGTGAACGGCAGGCTGACACTTATGCCGTTCGAGCGACGGACAAGAGGGATGCATTTGTCACCGCCTTGAGAAGACTCGAGTCAATAAATCTCGCCGACCCGGAGCCACATCCGCTCGTCGAGTATCTCTTTTACACACATCTGCCGATGGCAAAGCGGATCAGGTTTATAGAGTCCCTATGAGAACGTTTTTGGGAACTCTTCGCTTCCTCGCCGGAGCGGTCATTTCCCTCTGTATGGCCGTCGTGGCAATACTATCAATACCACTCGATCCCCGCAGAGGGCGGGTCTTCCACGCTTCCTCCCGCTTGTGGGCGCGGCTTGTTCTCTTCGTGTGCGGCGTCAAAGTGCAGGTCAGGGGTCTGGAGCATGTTCAGCAACCACAAAGCTACATTTACGTTTCGAACCACGCCAGCATGTTCGACATCCCGTGCATTCTGGCAGGTATCCCGGACCAGATCCGCATCGTGTACAAGAAGGAACTGGAGGTTATCCCGGTGTTCGGCTGGGGATTGAAGTGGGGCAGCTACATATCCATCGATCGATCCCATCGCGCCAGTGCGATGCGCAGCCTGGACAGCGCGGCACAGAAAATCCGTGACGGTGCATCCGTTCTCCTCTACGCCGAGGGAACGAGGACTACTGACGGGAAGCTCCAGCCGTTCAAGCGCGGCGCCTTTAAGCTCGCGGTAAAAGCAGGGATTCCCGTCGTCCCTCTGACAATCAACGGCACCTTCCATATACTCCGGAAGAGATCCGTCGTCATCCGCCCCGGGAGGGCGGAGCTGATCCTCGAGCGGCCTATCCCCGTCGACCGTGATAGAGGCAAGGACAGCGAAATGCACCTCATGGAACAGGTGCACGAGGCAATTGCACAACACTACATCGATCAGTAAGAGGAAGCCTTTCCATGCCAGTGAGCATACGAGACGTTGAGCATGTCGCCGGCCTTGCGCGGCTGTCCTTTTCCGAAGAGGAAAAGGAGAAGCTCGCCGGAGAGCTGAATGAAATACTCCACTACATGGAACAGTTGAACAGGCTCAATACGACGCACGTCGATCCGCTGTTCCAGGTTGTCGAGCTGAGTAACGCGCTCCGGGACGACGTGCTGAGACCAAGCCTCCCGCGCGAGGACATCCTGCGCAATGCGCCGGCGAAAACGGAACAGTTCTTCAAAGTGCCAAAGGTTCTCGGGGAACGATGAGAGCACAAGCATCCAGTCGGACCGTTGTTGTCATTCCTGCCCGTTTTGCTTCCAAACGGCTTCCCGGCAAACCTCTGATGGAGATCGCCGGCAAGCCGATGATTCAGCACGTGTTCGAACGCGCCTCAAAGGCCCGGAGTGTCGACGCGGTACTCGTTGCCACCGATGACAAGCGGATTGCCTCCGCGGTTGAGGCGTTTGGCGGACATGCCGTCATGACGCCGGGTGACATACGAAGCGGGACGGACAGGATTGCCTTCGTGGCAAAATCGCTCACCGACAGCGACACCATCATCAACGTGCAGGGAGATGAGCCGCTCATCGATCCGCTCATCATCGACCAAACCACCGCGCCGATGCTGGAGGACCACACCATCCCGGTGGCCACTCCCATACGGCAAATCCAGACAGAGGAAGACCTGCTCAACCCAAACACCACGAAAGTGGTCATCGACAACAAGCAGAACTGTCTCTACTTTTCCAGATCGCCTATTCCCTATTGCCGCGACGACACTAATGAACGTCGCTTCCATGTGCAAAGATTCTACAAACATATCGGACTGTATGTGTTCAAACGGGAATTCCTGCTGCGATACGCAGCCATGCCGCGCACGCCGCTCGAACACGCGGAGAAACTCGAACAGCTCCGCATCCTCGAGCACGGATTCCGCATCAGAGCGGTGCCGACTGAGTACGAGAGCGTTCCCGTTGACACGCCTGCAGACCTCGAACGGGTAAGGGCCATGATGCGGGGTATACAATGACAGACGAAACACGCAAATCCCTCTGGGGGCAGTTGAGGACGACGTTCCTCCGGGGTGTCGGCTTTATCATCCCCCTGGGTCTGACGTACTGGTTCTTCAAGGCGCTTCTCAACGCCGTTGACGGGATTCTCTCTCCGCTCCTGGAACAGTGGATCGGGCAACACCTCCCCGGGCTGGGCTTTCTCTCGATGATCGTCATCATTTTTGTCGTGGGGGTTCTCTCCCGAAATCTCGTCGGCCGCCTCACGTTTGCGTGGTTCGAAAACCTCCTTCGGTCCATTCCCCTCGTGCGATCGGTCTACTCGGCCATCAAAGACCTCGTGGGCGCTTTCATCCTCGAAGACAAGAGCAAGACCTTTCGGCAGGTTGTCATGATGGAATACCCGCGTGCGGGTCTCTACTGCCTTGGTTTTGTAACAAATGAAATGCCTTTTGACACGTTTGATGGACACACCATAGACTTCGTCAACGTCTACATTCCAAATCCACCAAACCCGACATCTGGATTCCTTCTCCTTGTCCCGCGACGGCAGGCGGTCCCCCTGGATCTGACGATCGAGCAGGGGCTGAAGCTGGTTCTCTCCGGAGGGATCGTGCTCCCCCACCAGCGGCTGAGAGCCCGTCGGGCATACTACTAGAGGGAAGAAACCATTGGCACGGAAACCCAAAGTCAAGTACATCTTCGTTACGGGTGGCGTTGTTTCCTCTCTGGGAAAGGGGATTGCGTCGGCCTCGATCGGCTTGCTCCTCAAATCCCGCGGCCTGCGTGTTACGATCCAGAAATTTGATCCCTACCTGAACGTCGACCCGGGGACCATGAACCCTTTCCAGCACGGAGAGGTGTACGTGACCGACGATGGTGCCGAAACAGATCTGGACCTGGGTCACTACGAGCGTTACCTCGACATCACCACGTCCCGTTTGAACAACACGACGACCGGGCAGATCTACCACGAAGTGATTTCCAAGGAACGGCGAGGCGATTACCTCGGCGCGACCGTCCAGGTCATCCCGCATATCACCGATGAGATCAAACGGCGCTTCCAAGAGCTCGGAGAAACCGGAGAGTACGATGTAGTCATCAGCGAGATCGGCGGTACTGTTGGCGACATCGAAAGCCTTCCGTTCCTCGAAGCCATGCGACAGTTCATGTTCAAGGTTGGCAGCACGAACGCGATGGCAGTGCATGTTACACTTGTGCCGTTCATTCCGTCGGCAGGCGAGACAAAGACAAAACCAACGCAGCACAGCACAAAGGCGCTTCTTGAGATCGGCATTCAGCCCGATATGTTGATATGCCGGACTGACCGTCCCCTCTCGCAGGACGTGCGCGAAAAGATTGCTCTGTTCACAAACGTGGAAGCTGACTCGGTTATCGACGGTCGTGATGTCGATTCGATCTACGAAGTACCGCTCGTCTATGCAACACAGGAAGTAGATGAAATCATACTCGAGCAACTGGACCTCACCTGCCCCCGCCCAAACCTCCGCGAATGGAAGCGGTTCGTCGAGCGCGTGAACAATCCGACCGGTGAGGTATCAATCGGGGTCTGCGGGAAGTACACCGACCACAAAGATGCGTACAAGAGTATTGCCGAGGCCTTTGTCCACGCAGGGGCCGCGAACAACGTATCGGTGAACCTGCGCTGGGTTCGCGCCGAGGATATCCAGAACGACGGCCCCGACGGGCACCTCCGCGGGCTGTCGGGCCTCCTGATCGCTCCCGGGTTCGGGGAAAGGGGAGTCGAAGGAAAGATTATGGCCATCAACTACGTTCGAACGAACAGGATCCCCTTCTTCGGCATTTGCCTCGGCCTCCAGTGCGCGGTCATCGAATATGCACGAAACGTCTGCGGCCTCGACCGTGCCAACAGCACCGAGTTCAAGGAGACCGACCAGAACGTCATCGACCTGATGCTGGAGCAGAAGAAGGTCAAGGAGTACGGAGGGACGATGCGGCTCGGTTCCTACCCCTGCGGACTCGAGAAGGGAACAAGAGCTGCTAAAGCCTACAGAGCCGATCTCGTCCACGAGCGCCATCGGCATCGCTACGAGGTCAACAACGCATTCATCGAAAAGCTGAGATCTGGAGGATTGGTCTTTAGCGGGATCTGTCCGGACAACGACCTCGTCGAAATGGTGGAGCTACCCGATCATCCATGGTACGTGGGGTGCCAGTTCCATCCGGAACTCAGATCGCGTGCAATCAATGCCCACCCGCTGTTCAGGGAGTTTGTCAAGGCGGCAATGGAGTACTCGACGGAGCACGAAGGAAGATCCTGACGGGTACATACGCCAGGGAGGCCACAATGACTGCAGAGTTTGACCAGGACACTCCACACCAGCCTGGAGACAAGCATGCCCTCGACAAGCGGCTCGAATCGCTCGGCTGGGGTTTGTTTCTGGTCATGATCGGTGGTCTGTGGCTCATGCCTGAAAAATCCCTCCCGGAGGGGACGTGGCTCGTCGGAACAGGGCTCATTATACTCGGGCTCGCGGCCGTCCGCTACTTCAACGACATTCAGGTGAGCGGATTCTGGACCGCTCTGGGAGTCATTGCCCTGGGGATTGGGGTTGGCGACGTTCTGGGCCTTGACATTCCGGTTGTTCCAATCCTGCTAATCATCATTGGTGCAAGCATCCTTCTGAAGCCGTTGCTCTCCAGAAAACGGTAACGATCCGCCATATGCTTCACCCAGCGACCTATGGGGAAACAGTCTGAACTAGTTCTTCTCTCCGTGACAGCTGCCATTACAGTAACGGGTTGCCTTTCAATCGGCCAGGACGCCCCGCCCGACCTGACGTCTATCCAGGAGTTACAGCAGATTCGGGATAGTGCAGACACGGCGGCTCTCGAGAAGACGGGAAACCTGAAGCTCTGGGGTCTCCCCCACATGCCGCCATCGGTGCCGGGACCGGGCGCAATTCTCTACAGCGATTCGTTTGAGGACCTGAGCAACTGGCACCACGAAGGGCTCGGGGGAATAACCCAGCCCGAGCCAAACCTCATGCAGCTAAACTGTACCGGTTCCATCCAGGGAGAGGCCGGCTGCATGGCATTCTGCAGAGAAGGTTTTCCCGATAGCATACAGATCGACCTTGATCTGCGGGTTCTGACGACGAATGGGCTCGTCATTACGTTTCTCGCTGCCCGGGGGCGGCGAGGAGAGGACATGCTATCGGATCTCCCCGCCCGGGAGGGTGTCTTCGCCGACTATGTCTTCAATCCCCGTCTCCGATCGTATCATGTCAGCATCAGCAGGTACGATGACGACGGGGTCCACACTGGCGTGAGCAACTGGCGCCGTAACCCCGGCCTGTTCCTCATGGGGCAGCAGCCTGATCTCTGCAAGGAGCCCAACCGCTGGTATCACGTCGCTATCCTCAAGCAGGGCTCCGTTCTGCACATGGCGGTTGACGAGCGAACCGCAGGCGGCTTTCAGGACCCGGACGAGATCCCCGACGCTATTCCCGGGGCGGGGAAGATAGGTTTCCGGGCAATCGGCAGGCACGTCATTGTCCAGATCAAAAACTTCACCGTTTCCAGAAGTGGTCCCTAGCGTTATCGCCTGGAACTCTGAGGGCGGAAACCGTTGTTCTCTTGACAATGTGGCATGTGTAGGCTAACTTCGCTGTTGAGGGAGATTGCTCAATGAGGAACCAGAACCACAATCATCGGAGAGAATCGGCCCCGCGAAGCCTGATCGGTCTAGGGATTGCCCTTGGAGCTGGAGTCGGGGCCGGTATCGGTGCTGCCATCGAGAATATGGGAGCGGGAGTGGCCATTGGTGTCGCTCTGGGCGTCGGACTCGGCACTTTCCTTGACAAACAGCGCAAGAGCACCAATCACCCGAAGACCAGTTGACCGGCCATCCAATCCGGATCAGCCGTTGACCTGATTCCGCTCCAGGACCTATCACCGCAGGCCGCTTTGCACCGTACGGGTTCACCCCTATGGCCCTGCCCGTTGGAGTGAAAATCCCGCCTTCAGACAAGAAGCAGCAGGTCGAAACCGTCATGCATCAGGATGCATTCCTGACCCACCGCTTACCTGATCGGTGCTGCCAAGCGGAGAAACAATGACGACAAACTACGCACTTCAGTACAGAGGCGCCGCAGCATCTATTTTCATTCACATCATTGCTCTCTTTGTCGGGTTTACCATACTGGCATCAGTCTTCGAGTTTCCTGATATACTCCAGCAGACCGCTCCGTATCGCCTCAATCTTTACCGGGAGGGCCAGGCCATCATACAGCCAACCTACTGGATCCTGGCAATGACGGGGCTTACGCAAATCGCAATGGCAGTCTTCCTCTTCCGTTCCTTTCGTGACCGTGATACAACGGTACTGACCTTTGCACTTCTCTTCGGGGTTCTGACCGGCATCCTGCAGACCCTCGGGTTCATCCGCTGGGCCATCCTGATACCATACCTCGCCGAACAGATGGCCGCACCGACTGCGACCGCCGCTACCAGAGAGGCGCTTGCACTCATCGAGGCCGCATTCAACCGGTACGCCGGCATGGCGGTAGGCGAACATATCGCAAATATCTGCCTGGGTCTCTGGACGCTGCTGCTCGGCGTGGCAATGTTGCAAAGTCCCCTCTTCGACTCCCGCCTTGCATGGGTGGGCATTCTTCTCAGCCCGCTTGCCTTCATCCTTGCATTCGAGCAACTGGGACTCTCCGGCTGGTTGGTGGATGTCATTACCGATTTCGGGTTTCCCGCGTGGGCGGTCTGGCTGATTGTCCTTGCTGTCTCCCTGCTACGGACCAGACCCGAGAGCGGTCAAGGCCCCCGCCTGACCGGGAAGACCTTGACCTGGGTGGTTTTGCTCTACGTTCTGATGATCCTTCCGGCATTTGTCTAACACACACCCGGATCCCGAAGGAGACAACAAACCAGTGCGCATCGCAGATTCCGTTTCCCTGGTTCTATCCCTACTTCTCATTGGAGGATGTTCGACGACAATGATGCATTCGGCAGGAAAACATTCCACGCAGCTGCTGGAGCGAGACGTCAGGGTCACTCTCCCGTACCTCCTCTACCTCCCCCGGGGGTACGAAGAGAAGAGCAGAGAGTGGCCGTTACTCCTCTTCCTTCACGGGTCCGGCGAACGAGGCACAGAGCTTCAGCTGGTCATGACTCACGGTCCGCCAGAGCAGGTCGAACGGGGGAGAGAGTTTCCTTTTATTCTCGTTTCGCCGCAGTGTCCGCCCGGACAGTGGTGGTCGTTTGCCACTCTTGACGTCCTTCTCGACGAGATCGTAGATCGGTACGCCGTGGATGAGAACCGGATCTATGTCACAGGGCTGAGTATGGGCGGGTTTGCGACCTGGACTCTGGCAACAGAGTTCCCCGATCGTTTCGCCGCCATCGCACCCATTTGTGGGGGAGGGATACCACACCGGGCACGACTTCTCTCCAACATGCCAATCTGGGCCTTCCATGGCGCAAAGGATCCGGTCATTTCACTGGCGTATTCACAGGAGATGGTCAATGCTGTCAACGCCGCGGGAGGGAACGCGATCTTGACCATCTACCCTGATGCCGGTCACAATTCGTGGACCGAAACGTACGACAATCCCGAACTCTACGAATGGCTGCTGCGGCAGAATCTTCAATCGAAGGGAAGAGCGGAGTGAAAATCAGAAAAGATTCAACCCGGAGCAGACAATCTGCTCCGCTTTGGCTCCTGACAGCTCTCCTGTTGCTCTCTCCACCGGTCCATACACAGGAGAGGGAAGCATCAACCGTTTGGGACGTGGTCGGCTTCGAGACAGATGTGTTTCCCATTCTCTCTGAAGGATATCACATCAGCGTCTGGTACGGGTTCACACACATCCGTCTCCGCCCGATCGTTGCAAAGGACCGTGTTCCCCAGTTTGCTGTCCAGGATGGCTTCAAGGACAATATTGTCAAATCATACGCACTCATGGCTGACTTCTTTATTGAGCCAGACTTTCGCGGTTTCTGGATCGGAGCCGGCCTGCAATACTGGGACGCCACGGTTTCGCTGGATGGAGCTCCAGGCAGCGCGGACTACACCAATATTATCCTGAGCATTAACGGAGGCTACCTGCTGCGGATCTGGGACAACCTCTACATCAGTCCGGCCGTCGGGGTTCACATTCGGCTCGCAGGTGCAACGGAGGTGGACGTCGAAGGAAACGTATTCACTCCAGGCATGGTCGTACCCGACTTCTTCATAGGACTGGGCTGGCATTTCTGAAAGAAAAGGAGCCTGACACCGCATGCCATGGCCTGTCCGGATGGTACTCATGGTGGCACTGGTGGCACTGCCTCTCACCGCCTACCTGTTCCACCGCCTAGCCGCCGCCGTCTCCGCGGTCACGACGCTGCCAAAAGCCCGTACACGATGGATTCTGTTTTTCATTCTCTGCTTGTTCTACACTCTCCCTGTCCTCTTCCTGTTCTACGCCGTCAATGGATGGACTCAAGACCTCTTCGTGTTTCAATCACAACTCTCGATCCTGGATTACGTTTCCCACTTCCCCTTCTGGTGGGGACTGATTGTGGTGCTGGAGAGTGTTCCACTCTTTCTGCTCCTGGACCTGTTTTCGCCGATTACACGCCTGTGGCCGAAGGTCCGCCCTTACTGGCTGACAGTACAGGCATATCTAAAGATCGGATGTGTTTGTGCCCTGGCTCTCTATGTCCCGATCCGCTCATATATCGACACGTATCATATTCGTCACAACAGCGCGGAAGTTCTCCTGGACGGACTCCCGGCGGAGCTGGTGGGCCTGCGTATCACTCTGCTCGCCGATATCCAGATCGATCGGACCACCGGGCGCCGGAAGGTCAATCAGGTCAGCCAAATCCTTGACACAGCAGACACCGACCTCCTCTTCTTCGCGGGAGACCTTGTCACATCCGGCAGGGTGTTTATCCCACTCGCATCAGAGGCCATATGTTCGCTGAGTGAGCGGGCGGAGAGGTTTGCCGTTATGGGAGATCACGACCACTGGGCGGCCAGGGATACCATTCCAAAAATAATGCGCGGCTGCGGCTGGAATTTTCTCGAGAACCGGCATTATCTCCTCAACCTGAAAGGACGGGTCGTCCTCATCACAGGAATCACCCATGTCTACAGCAATCGCCTCGGGACACCCGATCTGAACGAGCTCCTGCGTCTTGCTCCCGATGCTGACCTGAAGATTCTCATTGCCCACCAACCCGCAGAACCTCTGGTTCACGCAGCAGCCAATCATGGATACGACCTGGTTCTCGCGGGACATACTCACGGCGGCCAGATTGTCCTCCACCCGCTCGGGGTCCCGTTTACACCCAGTCAGATCGAAACTGAGTACTACAGCGGCGCTCACCGGGCGGGCACGGCACACGTTATCGTCACCAACGGCATCGGGTTGACACTCGCACCCATCCGCTACCATGCACCCGCAGAGGTAACGAGCATTATCCTGTCCCGGCCGGATGATTCGTGATAACACCGGAAGGACAGAGAAGCCCGGCGGGACGCCGGGCGCACAACAGTCAGGCAAGAGAGGAGACCGCATGAGTGCGCACAGCCAACCAGTCAAACATTCCAGCTGCCTCCCGGGCTGATATGGATCCATGACAATCGGTCTTCTCCTCGCCGTGCTGGTCAGCCAGACCTCTTGCGAGGCCCGGTTGTCGCTATCAGGCCACCCGTTCCGTATGATGATTGGTGGTTTGGACGGTTCTTCCGTTCGAGCCTGGACTTCATGGTGCAGCGCGCGCAATCACCGACGAGCAGAAGGTAAGCAGCCCTCGGATGGGACACATCTCGAAACTCCTCTGAGCGGAGATCCATGGAACACCGGCTGCAAATATTCCTTGTAATGGTCTGCTATCTCTCGGTCCTGATTCTCTGGGGGATCTACCATGGCCGTAAAGTCAAAACAGCTGCCGACTATGCTATCGCCGGGAGACGTCTGCCCGGATGGGTGGCAGCCCTCTCCGAGCGGGCCACGGGCGAGTCAACGTTGCTGCTCCGGAAGAAATAGCCGGTCACCATCTCCAATCGCCACAGCTGCCGGAGAAACATCCTATGAAAGCGATGGTTTTGCATGGGGTATGCGATCTTCGCCACACACCGGAACCACTAAGGCTGGAGGAGCTGCCCGACCCCGTGCCTCAGGAAGACGAGCTTCTCCTCAAGGTGGATGCGTGCGGTGTGTGCCACACCGAGCTGGACGAGATCGAGGGAAGAACTCCTCCTCCCCGTTTCCCTGTTGTCCCCGGTCACCAGGTTGTCGGGCGCGTTGAAGCTTCTGGTAGGAGGAACCGCAGGTTCGAGAAGGGGGAACGGGTCGGGGTTGCCTGGATTTTCTCCGCGTGTGGAAGGTGCAGTTTCTGCCTCAACGGTCTCGAAAACCTTTGTCCTGATTTCAAGGCCACGGGGCGCGATGTCAACGGAGGCTACGCCGAATACATGACGGTTCCTTCGATGTTTGCCTACAAGATCCCCGATACCTTTACCGACGCGGAGGCAGCTCCCCTCCTCTGTGCGGGTGCCATCGGGTTTCGATCCCTTCGCCTGACAGGACTCGCCGACGGCCAGCGACTCGGACTGGTCGGTTTTGGCGCCTCGGCGCATCTCGTGCTGAAAATGGCCCGGCACTGTTTCCCCCGTTCAGAGATCTTTGTCTTTTCTCGCAGCAACCAGGAGAGAGCGTTTGCCAGAGAGCTGGGAGCAGCGTGGGCCGGAGGAATTGATGACAGGCCACCGGACAGACTCAACTCCATCATCGACACAACACCCGCGTGGATGCCGTTGGTGGAGGCGATGAAAAACCTGGAACCGGGAGGACGGCTTGTCATCAATGCCATACGGAAGGAGGAGACCGACAGGGACCATCTGAGGAAACTGGACTACCCCCATCACCTCTGGCTCGAGAAGGAGATCAAGAGCGTCGCCAATGTAACACGCTCCGACGTGGAGGAATTCTTGACTCTGGCAGCCACAATCCCTCTCAAGCCCGAGGTTCAAGAGTTTCCGCTCTCTAAAGCCAATGTAGCGCTGGGAGAACTCAGGGCGAGAAAGATACGGGGGGGAAAAGTACTCCTAATCAGGTGAGACCACGCGCGAGCACAGGGGCGCCCGAACACCTGGATTCGTCCTCTCGGACCGCTATTCCCCGGGCTCAACCTGAATCTCACTGTCGGGGAGCCCCTCAATCCACGTCCAGGTCTCGGTTCGACCAAAGAGTGGGATAAGAACGTAACCTCGCAACTCGAGTTCCGCATCTCCCACGAGGGTCATCCTGGCACTGTATTCGTCTCCGCTCTCAGGATCGTAGATCGTCCCGCCGGTCCAGACATTGTCTTCATCATAGACGAACTCCCACAGCAACATCATTCCGAGGACCGGTCTGGCCCGCAGCTTCTCGTCGGGATTCTTGTCGTCCACGACCGGTTTGCCCTCCTTGAGTGGATCCCGCAGCCAGACAATCCGTCCGCAATACGTTTCTTCACATTTGAAGATCTCCACGATCGCTTTCCCCTCCACCGTAAGCCAGGTGCCGACCGCCGCGTCAGCTTCCGGAGCCGTGTCCTGATCAGAGAGCCCCGGTGAGAGACTCGTTGCCAGCAGCGATACGCTCAGAAGAAGCACGAGATGTTCCTTGATCATAGTGCTACCCTTCGTGTCTTGTCTTGAATCCTTTCAACATCCACTTCCGCGCCAGGAGAAGTACCAGAGGGCTGACCAGTGCGATCAGACCGTAGATGAACCACATTGTCTCGGTGTGCATCTCGTCGGGCGGAACACCTGCGGGGCAGTACTCCATGAGAAACCAACCCGAGTACAAGCTTGTGACGACCTTCGTGAGAAACCAGGGGAACTGGCCGATACCCATATAGATTCCTGTCATGTTCTTGGGCGCGATCTCCGCAATCCACTGCAGAAATCTGGGGGACCACATTGCCTCCCCAAAGGTCATGATAACAAGGTACGCGAACAGGGTGGTGATGTTCGGCCCGAGAACCAGCAGAAACGTTGGGGCTGCCATGATCAGCGTGCCCCAGATCATCATCCCGTAGGTGTCTTTCTTGGCGGTAAAAGCGGTCACAAGAGGCGTCAACACGAAAATCAGGAGCGGATTGAAGTTCACGAAGAACTCGTAGTTTTCGCTTACGATCCCGGAGAAAGCTCTGCTGCAGTATTGCGGTAGCGTCAGCCAGTTGTGTGCAAAGAGGGTCTGGACGGGGATAAGGGCAAAGATAAAGAAGAGAAACCGTGTATCCCTGACGGGGAAATTGCGGATGTAGTAGATGATCTGTTCAGACAACGGCTTCCCCTCTTCCCCACCTTTATCCTCCGTTTTTTCGTGGTTTGCCGACGCCCTCGCATCCCGGATGGCCTTCTTCGAGAGGAAGAC
>JBATTW010000145.1:0-2200 GCA_049670805.1 Bacteroidota bacterium | reverse complement strand
ATACCAGGGTATGCTCTCCGCCCACAGCCTCCAGCAGCGGATCCTTCGAAAAATGCACGCCTAACATCATCACCGCCGCTGCGATCAAGGCCGGAGCGGCCGCCGGCACCATCCGCGAAGCTGTTCTCGACATAACGGTCTTCACCTGGTACATATTGTACGCAAACCCTGCGAAGTGAGCGGCAAGCACGGCGGCAGCCACGCCGGCTATGTCAAATCCCAGCAGCGCGAAACTGAGGGGGATCATCACGGCGGTGACCACAATCCCCGCCTTGAGGTTGAACAACGGGCGTCCGATCGACAGGAAGAGCGCCGAGGTGCTCGCCGAGAGCGGCTTGACGATGCTGACACAAGCCAGAACCTGCAGCGCAGGCACCATCGGCAACCACTTCTCTCCGAGGAGCGTCCCGATCATCTCGGGTGCCGTGATGAGCGTCCCCATGGCAACGGGAACCGTCACAAAAGAGACCAGCCGGAGACTCTTGAGATATGCCCTCGAGAGGCGCTCGCTGTCTCCCTGGATCTTCGAGTAGGATGGGAGCAGAACAGCCCCTATCACATTGTTGATCTGGTCGACCGTGCGACGGGTAAAGTCATGTGATTTGCTGTAGAAACCGAGCGCCGCGGCGCCAAGCCATTTCCCGACAATAAAATTGTCCGCTACTGAATAGAAGAATGTGATGAATCCACCACCGGTTGCATGGATCCCGAATCTCAGGAGGTCCCGCATCAGGGTCCTGTCCCATCGTTTCGGCTTTAACCACTCCCATCCCGGGCAGAGGACCCACATCAATGTCATCATGATCACACCCCGCGCGAGGTTTGCATACACCAGACTCCAGAGACCATACCCTCCGTATGCCATGGAAAGCGCAATCGCCAGATAGAGGACCTCAGAGACAACCACGGTAATGCTCACTCTGCCAAACAGGAGATCTTTCTGGAGGAGCGCTTCTGGAACGATCGTGAGAGCACCAAAGAGGACCATGGCCGACATCCAGCTCAAGACCGGAACGACGTCAGTATTCCCCAGCAACCCTGCGAAGGTCCCCGTATTGGCAAGGATCACGAGGAAGAGGACCGTACCGGAGACGGCAGTCGCCGCAAATGCCTGGAATGCGACCTTCCCCCTATCCGCCCGACTCTGGATGATCGCCGGCCCGAGCCCGAGCCCCGAAAAGAGATTCGTGGTGGAAAGCAGTATCTGCGCAAGTGCGACAATCCCGAAATCTTCCGGGTCGAGTATCCGGGCCAGAAGTATTGCGGCAACGGTCGAGATGACACGAAGAGATATCGTGGCACCTCCCATGGCCATACTGCCCCGAAATGTCTGCGTTTTCAGATCGGCCGGGATGAGTGGAATCCTCGCGTGTTCAGGGAAAAGCGTCTCTCTCTCGAGTGTTTCCCGATGGGGACCTCGCAGAGAGACAAAGTGGACTGTATCGTGACCGATGGAATGCTTCTTCGCATTAACATAGAGAATCCTCAGGTCAGGTCCTGTAACCACCGTCACAGAGTGTGACGGTGGAGACCCGACACGGAGCACAATATACCGGATTTGCGTATATTATGAAACCGGTAGCGAACATCACTCTTACCCGTGGAAAGCATCCGATGACTCCTGACCTGAGCGTCGTTATCATCTCCAGGAACGAGGAAGGTACGATCGAACAATGTATAGAATCCGTTCTAGGAGAGACCCGGCATCCTGGTGAAGTCATTCTGGTCGATTCGGCATCGACCGACACCACTCTGGCCATCGCACGGCGATTCCCCATCACCGTCGTCCAGCTTGAGAGCGGGTCGCTCCTCTCGCCGAGTGCGGGGCGTTACATCGGCACCAGGTACTGCTCCGGCGAGTTCATATTCTACATCGACGGTGACATGGTCGTTTGTCCGGGGTGGCTTGGCCAGGCGCTGGAGGCCTTCCATAACCAGAGACTGGGGGGAATCGCCGGAAGACTTTACTGGGTGTTTCCGGGTGAAGAGTTGCACATGCATTCGCCCGACCACCTGCCGGTCGGATCGCTCGAAGCCCTGGGGGGAGCAGCAATCTACCGGCGATCCATCCTCGAAAAGTCCGGCACGTTCAACCCGTTCCTTCTCGGGGAGGAAGAACGGGAACTCGGATATCGCATTCGTCGGGAGGACGCAGACCTCCTGCGGATCGACTCCCCGATGGCATACCACCTCGCGAAGC
>JBATTW010000144.1:0-2646 GCA_049670805.1 Bacteroidota bacterium | reverse complement strand
TGGCCCCGTCGTCGCCGTATCCGGGAGCTTCTGGGTGTCAAACCGCAGCAACAATTCCTGCACTGGGTCTTTCTTGCAGCCGCGTTCTTTGCTCTCCCGATGCTGACAGTGAACGTCCCCAATCTTCTCTACACACTGGCAGCGCCGACCGGTGAAACAGCCAGACATATCCTCAAACAAACCCTTTCCAAGACATACCACGCCTTTAACCTGGATGACGAAGACGAGCTCTACGACCGGCTGTCCGAAACGGTGACGGAAAACCTGGTTGCAGACATCTACCTTGACAGTCGGCGAAAGCTGACCAATGGTGTGCGCCAGGGGGCTCAGGTTACCGTCCGGGATGTTGATGTTGTGTCGGTGGAAGATGAGGTCGCGGGCTCAAACGCCTCGGAGGGATACAGATATAAATGCACATGGGCAGTGACGGCGCGCGTAACGCACCTCCAACACGTACACCATCGCCGGAACATCTACTCGGGGACACTTCTGATCAAGAAGAGTGACGATCGCTGGAAGATCGACATGATTGCTCTCAGCGGTGAAGATCGTGTCATCGTTCCCTGGAGGTCGGGATGATTTCAGTCAGGGACCTGGAGTTCTCTTACAGGGCAGGTGGATTCCACATGCACGTACCTGAGCTTGACATTGCCCGCGGGGAATCCGTTGCGCTCATCGGTCCGAGCGGTTGTGGTAAGACGACACTCCTCAATCTCCTCTCGGGCATTCTGGTACCGGGATGGGGGCAGATTCAGATTTCGGATATCGACCTGGCGGGTCTTTCCCCCGAGGATCGGCGGGATTTCCGCGCGGTGAAGATGGGCCTCGTGTTCCAGGAGTTTGAGCTCCTGGACTACCTCAGCGTTCTCGACAACATCCTCCTCCCCTATCGCGTGAGTGAAATCCTGGATCTTGGGAACGATGTCAAAAGACGTGCGGAAACGCTGGCACGAGAGGTGGGGCTCTGGGAGAAGCTCCGGCAGTTTCCGGAGCATCTCTCACAGGGAGAACGCCAGCGGGTGGCAGTGTGCCGGGCGCTCCTCTCCAATCCGGCCCTCATGTTTGGTGACGAACCGACGGGGAATCTGGATCCCGAGAATCGTGACCATGTTATGGATATCCTTTTCTCGTATGCAAAGGAATCAGGGGCACCACTTCTCGCCGTCACACATGACCATGAACTCCTCCCTCGTTTTGATCGCACTCTGGATATACGGGATATCGAAGCATGAGGCACATCCTTTACATGGCATGGCGCTATCTGCGCTTCCACTGGGTTAAGACGGCGGTGCTGATCGCCTCTATTAGTCTCATTCTCTTCATACCCCTCGGGTTGCAGGTCATTGTGAGTCAGGCAGCGTCTGCGCTCACGGCTCGCGCTGACGCAACGCCTCTCCTGATCGGAGCAAAGGGTAGTGCGATTGACCTGACGCTGAGCGCACTCTACTTCACGACACCGGCTACTGAGCCACTTCCCTACCGGGAGCTCTCCGCCGTGAGAGAAACGGGTCTTGCACTCGGGATACCGCTGACAATGCGCTACAAGGCGGCAGGGTTCCGGATAGTGGGAACGTCCCTGGATTACTTTGATTTCCGTCAGCTGAAGATGGTCGAGGGTCGACCCATGGCTGTACTTGGTGAATGCGTTCTGGGTGATGGGGTTGCGCGATCCCTCGACCTCGGGCCGGACAGCTCTCTTTTCTCCTCGCCAGCCACAGCCTTCGACGTCGCGGGGAGCACGCCCCTCAAGATGAAGGTAGTGGGGGTCCTGGCGCCCGGAGGGGGCGCCGATGACGATGCGGTTTTTGTCGATGTCAAGACCGCCTGGGTGATTTCAGGCCTCGCACACGGTCACATAGACCTCAGCAGCCCCGAGGCGGAAAGTGGAGTGTTGCGCCGTGAGGAGAACAGTGTCGTGGCAAATGCATCGGTACTGCCCTATACGGAAATCACAGCCAGGAACATTGACTCGTTCCACTTCCATGGTGATCCGGATCAGTTTCCTATTGATGCTCTGCTCGTCGTTCCAAACGACCGCCGGTCGATGGTCCTTCTCCGAGGACGGTATGAAGAGCGGTCTGATCCTGTGCAGATTCTCGTTCCGCGTAACGTCATTGCCGATCTCATGGGTACCGTTCTTTCCGTTCGCGACTTCGTCATTATGGGGAGTCTAGGAGTTGGAGCGGCCACGCTTGCGACGGCGGTTCTCGTCTTCGTTCTGTCGATTCGCCTTCGGAAGAGGGAGATATCTACGATCCGAAAGATCGGAGGCACAGAGCGAAGGCTGAAGGGGATCCTCGCCGCGGAGATTCTGCTGGTCGTCGGGCTGAGCGGTGCTCTGACCGGCGCCCTGGTATTGATGCTCAGTCGTTATGGAACCGTTCTGGCGCTGGCGATTATCGGCTGAAACCGGCAACGGTCGTTATTCGAAAGTAAACACGCAGCAGAAGAGTGACCACCAAGGCATACTTCTCGTTCCTCCTTTCGGCCCTTCTTCCAACCCTTCTCTGGGGAGCTCCTGCTGACACAACGGCTGTTGTCCACGAGGATGCAGAATCCGACACAGCCTCGGGCATCCAGATCGAGTATGGAGACAAGGGATGGGAGTTCAGCACCAAAGACGGCAAGTATCGATTGCAGATACAG
>JBATTW010000143.1:0-3380 GCA_049670805.1 Bacteroidota bacterium | reverse complement strand
AGGTGAGCGCATCCCTGATCCCCGCAACGGGATCCACTGCCTGGATGTCCTGCGAGAGATTCCAGTTGGGGTCCAGGCGCTCCGGGTCCACCTTCCCCACAAGCATGTGATAGACCATTCGGATCATCGCGTCCATGAGGAGCAGGTCGTAGTCGGCCACCAACTCCGGGTCGGGGACCGTCACTGTTTCAATGCGTCCCTTCAGTCGCAGGAGCGCGTCACGGTGGTAATCCTTCGGCAGAAGTCCGTCTTTCTCGAGATCATCGATTGCTCGAAACAGATCCTCGACGTTGGACGGATCTGTCCAGGCCGGCCGGAATTTGTGCGCCTCGTAGTAGTCTGGAATCAGCTTGATCGCCGATATCTGATCTGATTCGACCTCCAGTCGGCCGTCCCGACGAACCTGTTCGATTCTCTTTTTGATGGCCGCCTGTGTTGGCTCGGCCTGCGCGGCAGCGTCAACAACCATGAGGAGTGTGATGGCAAGCGAGAGACCTACCACACCGAGCCGGGGGATTCTACCTGTCTGCTTCTTCATTGTACGCGTTCACCTCTTTCACGTATTGGTTCGTGGCTTCGTCCATATTCAGCAACGCTGACCCTTGAAGGTACTCCTCGTCATCAAAATAGGCAAACATACTCGTTTCGCCTTTTATGACATCGATGATCGTTCTGTAGGACTCCAGTGGAACCGCGGGACACCCCCAGCTTCTTCCCAGACGACCCCACTTGCGGGCAAACCCGTTCGAAACATAGTTCGCACCGTGGAGAACGATCGCGCGTCGTCGGGCGTTGTCATTGACGCCCGGCTCCACACCGGTGAGCCTCAGGGAGTACCCGTGGACACCCCTGTAGGTTTCCCCGGTAACAAAAAATCCGAGGCTGCTCTTAAGCGACCCCGGCCTGTTAGAAAAGGATTCCGTCAGGTTGTGACCGCTGTTCTTTCCGTGGGAGACCAGCGACGTCAGGACAACTTTCCGCTGCTTCAGATTGATGACGTAGAGCCGTTCCTCCACCGAGGGCTTTGTGTAGTCGATGATGGTAATGATCGTATCAGTCGCCAGAACACCTTCACCCTTCAGGTTGTAGTGACCGATCATAGCCAACAGGAAGACCTCCTTTGGCAACATCTCTTCCAGTCCCATTTCCTCATAGAGACGGTGGACGGCTGATTCGAAGGGACCGGGGGATGAGTCAGGCGGGCTAATGCTCTCCGGGGTTTGAACCGCGGGCGAGGGTGCCCGGGGGGAGTAAAAAGACCAGAACAAGGGGAAAACCAGTCCGACAAGAAGAAAGATGTGTGTCACGCTTCCCTGCAGATGGCTGTCTCTCTCTCGCAAATCGTCAACAAGATAACGATTCCGGCGGTCCTATTCAAATCGGTGGGACCTACCGTACGAGAACCACCACCAGCAATGCGAGGGTAACCGTCAGGGGGAGCTCCACGCCCAAAAACACCGAAGCCCGAACATAGGTAATCCCCGCCGACTCCAGTTTCTTGAGCAGCCCGACCGACCCGTCAAAGACCGAAATGCAGAACCGCTGGAAGCCTCTTACCGTGAGGAAGAGGACGACCATGACCCCTGCATACACGGTCTTGAGCAGATGGAACTCCAGAATCCCGTCGAGCAGGCAGACAACGAGAAAGGGAAGGACGATGAAATATGCGGTCACGCTCACCACCTCGAATGTCAGCCCGGTCCAGGTTGCGGTTCTCCGAAGAGCGCGGTAGACAGATGCGTAGGCCCTGTACATACTTGTAAAGAGAAACAACCTGTATGCCAAAAAAAAATCCCGGCCCGCCTTTCGGCGGACCGGGATTCGTAGAACGCAGCTTCAGTTAGACTTTGCTAACGTTCGTGGCGTGCAAGCCTTTCGGGCCTTCGGCAACCTCAAATTCTACCTGGTCACCTTCGTTCAGGCTTCTGTATCCCTCGCCCGTGATGGCTTTGTAATGCACAAAGACATCTTCGCCATTCGAACGCGAGATGAAACCAAATCCCTTTGACTCGTTGAACCACTTCACTGATCCCTTTTCTGCCATGGGTCAGCTCCTTACAGATGTTGTACAAATCCGCGACCGGCGGACACGGCGACGTACATCCTGCTGTGTGCCTTCAAACAACAACCGCAACCAAGGTCCGACTATCACCATGGTTGCGATCAAGACTGCTCGGCTACGGGTTTGTACAAACTAACTCTAGCCAACTTGTCTCCGGTCTCCCGGAGTTGAAAAGCCCAACAACGGTGTACAGTACGACATAGAAAAAATAGCCCAATGCAACACTAAAAGCAAGAAAAAAAACAAAAAAATGTTCGATCTGGACGATCACACGCAGTTTCTGTCCTAGAGAACCTCCCTGCTCGTCCTCGCCATGCGCATAAGCACCCAGTACGGAGGGCGGTACCCATGTCTCTCCTGAAATCCGACTGACTCTGTCCGCACATACTCCACCCTCCTCTCGTGCTGAGAGGAGAACCATTGTGCCCTGAGGGCCACGGTGGCGCTCATCCCCTCCGGGACCGGCCCCTCTTGGCCCATGAGGTTTAGCAGAACGCTGTATCCCTTGGCGAGCCGTGCCACGGGGAGAAGATACCAGTCGTACTCGAGTGATTGACCCTCGTCCGCCTCTTCCAGCATTGCGTCAATGACCGCGTTATCCAGATGGTCTTTGAAGAGAGTTTCCTTGTCCCGCCACTCAGCCACGACACGCAGCTGGGGGTCGTATTCCAGATCGGAAGGCTCCTGCGTCTCGAAATGACGAACGCCCAATGCCGAGAGCCAGGAGACGAGCCCCTTCCCGGAGATATTCGAAACGCCCATCCACAATCTGATTCCCGCCCCGCCGTACGCGGCCGAGGCGACCTCCGAGCAGAACATCTCCGAGTCGTCGTTGTAGTCCATCGAGAAGTCATAGGGGATATGGCGTCCCTGGGCCTCCTCCAGACATAGCGTGGCAGCCTTGTGGGGAAGAAGCGGGTCTTGTTGGAGCGCCGGGAGGTCGTGCCGCAATCGGAGAACGAGGATTCTGAGCTTGACATCCCGGAGGTACTCATCAACTGTGGCTATGGCCACCCCCCGCTCGATGTGAGACTCTATCAGCGAAGCCTCGCCCGTCGTGCTGTCCACGTGGAGCATAGCCACGTGCGAGAAGTTCCCCGGATAATCGTTTCCCCGGGCGATGAGCGCGGATGTGGGGGCTCCACCCCGGGAAACCAGTATGTCCCCGCTGTGGACCTTCAGACCGAGGATGGTTGCGGATGGTGCGCCGGAAGGCTCCTGGTTTGCCACGACAAGTTCAGGGACCGTGCCGGCCGGCGCCTGTAGCATTACCTCTTCAATGGCCGCCCGGCTGCCATAGAGAAGGCGATACATGCTA
>JBATTW010000142.1:0-16796 GCA_049670805.1 Bacteroidota bacterium | reverse complement strand
TCTCTACGCAGCAAAAGATCGAAAGACCAAAAAGGCGGTGCCTCACCGTGCTTTGTCCGAGAAGAAGGGAAAAAGGAAAGCGGCAGTTACGTCCATCCGCGAGATGCTCGTGCGGCACCACGCCAGCCCCGAGATGCTGGCGCAGAGTGCTCACACGGGGGGAGCTATGAAGCGTCTGGGCTTCGAGTCGCAGCAGGCTCGGCTGTCTCGGTTTCCGAGAAACCCGACCACCCAGAAGGGAAACTTGGCGGAGATACTGCTCGCTGAATACATTGTCGCAGCTTGTGGCGCCGCCCTACCGGTCTACCGTTTGTGGTCGAACACCAATCCCGACCAATCCATGAAGGGAGAGGATGTTTTGGCGTTCGATCTCGATTCAACCCCCATCCGAATAATCATTGGCGAGTCGAAATTCAGATCGACTTCCTCCGCAACTGCGGTCATTCAAATCGTCGATGATCTTACGCGTTCATACAAAGGCGGGCTTCCTGCTTCTCTGCAATTTGTTGCAGATCGACTCTTCGAGCGCGGCGAGACCGACTTGGGGTTGCGTGTGAGCCAGTGTGCGGTAGTCTTTGCCCGCGGTACACTGCGACTTGATTACGTTGGCATGCTCCTGAGTGATAAGCTGTCTGAGAAGAGGGTCCACGAAGCCACCAGCAATTCACTCAGAAGGCTTGCGATGCTATCTCTTGGCATCGCCAACCCTGACTCGCTGGTTGAAGCATGTTTTGCCAAGCTGCCTTAATCGATGGCTATCCCGCTTGAACAAGCCCGTTTGATTCTCTCTTCCCTCCGAGCCTCGCCTATAATCAACCTCTTCGCGCAAGCTCAGGCAAAGTCCGTGCTTCACGAGGTGCACGAAGCTCCCGAGAATTTCCCAGCTTTCGATCCGAATGTCGACGACAAGGTGACGTTTGCAGCGTATTCTTTGCTTGCCGCTGGATGCAGTCTTGCCGAACAAGGCGAACGTCAAGCCAGTGTTGATCCCTTGGAACAAGCGGCCTCTCTTCTTCAGTATGTCCACGGACCCGCGGCGGAAAAGTCACGTGAGAGTGCGTTCCATATTCTTCTCTCGGCAATGGCTTTCTACGCGGCGGGGCATTACTCACGAGCATTTGTGACAATTCGGCAAGCAGAAGGAGGAACCGAGGCAGCACAAATAGTCGCGGCATTCCTTCGAAAAGACTTTTCTGACCTTGTTACAAGGCTGAATGACTTGCTTTTCCGTGATCCCCCGGAAATAAACGACCAGCGAGATCTTGATGAATGGGCGATCATGATTGCGGTCGCGAGCTCGATTGCGGGTGCGTTGGAGTTTGTCTTCACCGGGCGGGAAGCGTCCTACGCAGGAGGTGACTCGCAGTTACGCGATGCGGCAATTGTGGCCTCCGCGGGAGACCAGGCAGCATGGTGGTGGATCGTTCGTCTGCTGCGTCTCATGTTGACAGATCTCGGCGAGGCATCCCCCTGGCGGGTCCTTCCCCCTTACTTTAGTCCTGATTCAAGTGCTGCACTCGCACAATTCGTTCGCCTCCTTGCCTTCGGCAAACGACCCGTAATAGAATTCTGGTCATCGCAACGATCGGCCCTACCTCTTGCGCTCGATTCAGGAAACCGAGGGGGCGTAATCAACCTTCGCACAAGTGCAGGCAAAACACGTGTAGCAGAGCTGGCGATCCTGCAAACACTCCTGTCGGATTCCACAGCAAAAGTCTTCTACTTGGCTCCATTCCGATCCCTCGCTCTCGAAGTCGAACAAACGCTATCCTCTACTTTTAAATGGCTCGGGTTCAGTGTCTCACATTTGTACGGGGGATCGCGTGTCAGTTCCATCGATACCGAACTTGCCACAGATTCGCATATCACAATCGCTACGCCCGAAAAAGCACGCGCCTTATTCAGGGCCGTTCCTGAGCTTTCTCAGTGCGTCAAGCTCTTGGTAATTGATGAGGGACATCTCCTCGGACGTTCAGAACGGTACGTGCGCAATGAGATTTTCATCGATCATTTTAGAGCTCTTGCTCGCAATACCGGTCTACGGATGCTCCTTCTCTCGGCAGTTCTCCCAAATCCTCAAGAGCTCGCGGAGTGGGTCGTTGGTGATCCGAATGCAGTAGCTACCTCGGTTTGGAAGCCCTCCGCAGAACGATTTGGGCTGATCCGATGGAACGGATCAAGGGTGAGGATAGAGTGGGAGGGCAAGGTTACATCATTCAATCCTCTCTTTGTTGAGGCCAAACCATTGGGATACGGCAGACGCAGGAAGCCGTTCCCGACCAACAAGATGGAAGCGATAGCAGCTACTGCGGTTCGCCTCACCGCAATAGGCCCTGTAATGGTGTTTTCTGGCAGGGCAGTCTCCATCCCCAAGCTTGCGAAAGCCGTGCTGCTCGCCTTCGGTGAGAACCCCGCGGATCATTCCTGGCCAGAACAGGAGTGGCGGACCTTTGAAGCAATATGTCAGGAGGAACTGGAATCCGAAGCGATTGAGCTTCGAGCGGCCCGAGCAGGCGTCCTTTGCCATAGCAACCGGCTGACAACCGAGGTTCGGCTCTCGATGGAACGGTTGATGAGGTCGTATCCCCCGAAGGTGATTATCGCGACTACCACTCTTGCGCAGGGGGTTAATGTCGGCATATCGTCAGTCATCATCGCGAGTCCTTACATTGATCAGCGAACGATTGACAAACGTGATTTCTGGAACATTTGTGGCCGCGCCGGAAGAGCATTCGTTGACGGCGAGGGAAAGATACTCTATGCGATAGACGACACGGCTGACCGATGGCGGGTCAGAAAGGAAAAAAAGCTTGCTGCGTCTTATTTTGCAGGAGGAGCAACGGATCGCGTCGAGAGTGGACTTCTACACATTGTGGATCTGTTGCGACGCCGTGCCATTGAAGCTGGGGTAAGCTTTGAAGCATTGTTGGAGCTTTCTGCAAGCAATGATTTTTCGCGCGTCGGCGAGCACGAACAATTCTTCGCGGATTGTTGTGATCTTTTCGATGACGAACTGCTTGCCCTACATATGGATCCTTTGGTAAACCCGTCTGCGGAGAATCCGTCTGTGTGGATAGAACGGGTCTTCCGGGGATCACTCGCGACGATTCAAGCACGCTCGAGGGTCTCAGAGACTGGTACCGAGGATGTGCTTGCCTTCTTATGTTCCCGGGCAGAGTCTGGGCTTCAAAGAGTTGCGGATTCCCAAACTCGAAGAGCGGTAGTTTCTTCCAGCCTACCCGTGAACGTCGCCGTTCGGGTGAATAGAGACCTCGATATCTTTCGACGGATAGCAGATCCGTACTTGGCGTCGCAAGATATCTCGGTATTGACCGCGGCAGTGCGCGACCTGGAAGAATGGTCTCGGCAGAATGCGGCTTCCCTTGTGGCGAAAATGCCAGAGAGTGTTCGACTTGATGCTGTCCGTAACGGGTGGCTCGGGGGTACGTCCCTACGAGAGCTCACTCTCATCGAAAAGGAGACGAGAACAATTTGCAAAGACTTCTATGGCTATCATCTCCCGTGGATTATTCACGCCGCCGCACAACAACTTCGCAGTGTAGATGAGGCCGAGCGAGCCGAATCGCTTGGGGCGATTGCCCTTCTCGTTGAGATTGGGGTGCCATCCGACCTGGCCGCGCGGGTCTTTCTTGCAGGAATCCGCAGTCGGGCCGTTTCCACAGAACTTGCAGCAATTACCGCTCATTTCGGTACCAGTGTCTCTGAGATAGGTAGCAATCTCCGAGATGAAAGATTCACAGATGCCTTGCGACCGCGCGTGTCCGAATCGGCTCTCCGATGGCTGGATCTACTCGTAGCGGAAACGACGCGGAAGAAGAGGTCAATCCCAGCATTCCCGCCCTTCACAATCCCTGACTCCGACAGATTCGATATTCTGCATGCGAGAAAACGCGGCGATAAGTTCTATCTTTGCACCATAGATGGGCGCACTCAAATTCCAGTTAACGTGAGCAGTGAAAGTCCCTTTGACAGAGTTGCTGACGATCCCGGCGTAGTATTCGCGCGTTCAAATTCGACTTGGCGACTGGTACTTCTCGACCCTCAGCGAACGCCTCCCTCACCATCTTGAAAACCCTGAAGCATCCATGGCGGGAACTTCCGGGAAAGGTTCTGGAGATGTTGTCGGGGGAAATACCAGTGCAAAATCTCTCCTCCACGGGATTTTCCTCAAAATCGATATCCCTTACGTCGGTCCAGCGGAAAGCGTGACAACTTGAGGGACGGAAAAGGGACAGGACTCGAACAGGCAGAGCACTCTGGTCACAGCCGACGCATCGCGTTCACGCTCCACACAGCCCTGATTGGGCTTCAGGCTGTTGACATCATCTTCGCTTGTTGTTACATTGAATCATCGTCGTGATTTATCGCTACTTGCAGCGACGTAAAACAACTGGCTAAAATGCGAGACGATAAGGTTGTCTTTCCTTGACCCTCGCCCCCCAGTGAGGGTTTTCTTGTTTACGCCCCCTTCGTCCCGCGAAATCATTTCTTTCCCGAAAGGAAGATCCTCCCATGCGCAAAACGCATCAGGGTGCCTACGAAGCACTTGAGAGCATCCCCACTCAGCCTGAAGGCCTTTCTGTTGATGTCGGCTTCCGCCTGAACAATACGGCACTTCTACTACCAGCCACACTCCCACGCCGGGCAAGGTTGGTGCTTCGTGCTTTAAGCTCTTGGGGACCAGCACACTCAAGTGAAGATGAGTTCCGATTGAGCACGAACGCACAGCGTTCCCATTGGATATTGTGGCATGGCTACTTCGACGACAATGATTGCATGAAATGGATATACCAGCCAGTTGCGATCTGCAGACATGCCCGGGTTCCCCCCCGCGCTGCAGCTTTCTACATGCTCGTGAAAGTTCTCCGGTCGCGCCTATGCTTCGCAGATATTCTGAATTGTATCACCGGAGGCATCCTCACAGAAAATGAAGTTCATCTTGCTCTTGCAATCGCAAAAGCACAAACGAACTGAAAACAAAAGATGAATCATCATGACTGACTATCTCTTCACTTCGGAGTCTGTTTCTGAAGGGCACCCCGATAAAGTCGCCGATCAGATTTCCGATGCTGTACTCGATGCGTATCTGGCCCAAGATTCAAATGCGAAAGTGGCGTGCGAGACGCTCGTCACGCGAAATCTCGTTGTAGTCGCAGGCGAGGTCCATTCAGCAGCGACCGTGGATGCTGAGAGCGTTGTTCGCAATGCCATTCAGTCAATCGGCTACACCGACGATGATGGCCGCTTCAACGACCGAGTTCCTGTCGACGTACGCCTGCATGCCCAAGCGGCAGAGATTCGGCAAGGAGTTGATGGGGCTGCGGGCGAAATCGGAGCGGGTGATCAGGGGCTGATGTTTGGTTACGCAGTCGATGAGACACCAGAGCTGATGCCTCTTCCGATTCTGTTGGCTCATCGGCTGGTGGCTCTCCAAGCGGAACTCCGGAAATCCGGCAAACTCGCATGGCTCTTGCCCGATGGGAAATCCCAGGTGACTGTTCGGTATGTCGATGGCCGACCGAGTGCAGTAGAAACCGTTGTCCTTTCGACTCAGCACCGCCCGGGCATTGGCAGGCGTGAGATCGAAGAGGGGGTGGTCGAGGAGATAATCAAGTCCGTCATCCCTGAGACGCTTCGGTCAAACCACATCCGTTACTTCGTGAATCCGACCGGCAGTTTCATCGAGGGTGGGCCTGCCACGGACACAGGCCTCACGGGTCGGAAGATCATCGTAGATACATATGGCGGCTCGTGTCCTCATGGGGGTGGCGCCTTCTCAGGCAAAGACCCGACAAAGGTGGACCGCTCAGCTGCCTACGCCGTGCGTTATGTAGCAAAGAATGTTGTAGCCGCGGGGTTGGCAAAACAGTGCACCGTCCAAGTCTCATATGTGATTGGTGGGGGTGCTCCCATATCATTCCACGTTGACACGCACGGTACGGCGAAAATCACAGATAGTCTGCTCGGAGAGATACTTCTGGGCCTATTTGACCTCAGGCCTGCAGCGGTTATAGATGCTCTGAAGCTGCGCAGACCAATCTATCTCAAGACAGCAGCCTACGGCCACTTTGGACGCGAACTCAGAGAGTTCACTTGGGAAGGGCTGGAAAAGCAGTCTGTGTTACAATCGCTCGTCATATGATCCTGCATTGAATCTCCTCTCATCCACCTACCTCGCAGTATGACGCGTTAAGCAGTCTCGCGCGTGGTACCGCATCCACCAGCGTCGCTCGATGGCAATTATTGAGTCCGTTCCTTATCTTCTTAGAGTTATGCTCGTGAGCTGAAGGTCCCGAGGTGCCATCTGGTGCGGGTCGCTTCCACCCCGGGACTGCTCGCAGCACAAATGGGGGTACGAAATGGACCAATCTCAACTGAATTGGATCGCGAACTTCATCTGGGGAATCGCTGACGACGTCCTTCGCGACCTCTATGTGCGGGGCAAGTACCGTGATGTGATTCTTCCGATGACTGTCTTGCGCAGGCTCGATGCCGTGCTTGAACCGACGCAGCAAGCGGTGCTTGACATGATGGCATCGCTTGAGAAAGCAGGCATCGTCCACCAAGAGGCAGCCCTTCGGCAGGCTGCCGGACAGGCCTTCTACAATACATCGAAGTTCACTCTCCGCGATCTCCGCGCCCGCGCCAGCCGTCAACAACTCAAGTCCGATTTCGAAGCCTACCTCGATGGGTTCTCGCCCAACGTCCAAGTCATCATCGAAAACTTCGAGTTTCGCAATCAGGTGCCACGTTTGTCAAAAGCCGATGCCCTCGGCACCCTGATCGAGAAACTCCTCGACCCTTCCATTAACCTGAGCCCCTACCCAGTCCTCAACGCCGATGGTTCACAGAGACTACCAGGGTTGGACAATCACGGAATGGGGACTGTCTTTGAGGAGCTGGTCCGACGGTTCAATGAGGAGAACAACGAAGAAGCCGGCGAGCACTGGACACCACGCGATGCTGTCAAATTGATGGCCCGACTAATCTTTCTGCCAATAGCAGACAAGGTCGAATCAGGCACATACTTGCTCTACGATGGCGCATGCGGAACGGGTGGAATGCTTACCGTCGCAGAAGAAACACTGCAAGAGCTTGCCAAAGGCCGAGGGAAGCAAGTTGCCACCCACGTCTTTGGGCAGGAGATCAATGCCGAGACCTATGCCATCTGCAAGGCTGATCTTCTGTTGAAAGGAGAAGGAGAAGGGGCCGACAACATCGTCGGCGGTCCCGAGCACTCGACCCTGTCAAGTGATGCTTTCCCCTCGCGGCAATTTGACTTCATGTTGTCGAATCCACCATACGGTAAGAGCTGGAAAAGCGATCTTGGGCGAATGGGCGGTAAGGACGGCATGAAGGACCCTCGTTTTATGATTGAGCTTGCGGACGATCCTGAGTATTCGCTTGTCACGCGATCGAGCGACGGCCAGATGCTCTTTTTGGCAAATATGGTCTCCAAAATGAAGCAGTCGACACCACTTGGAAGTCGAATTGCTGAAGTGCACAACGGCTCATCCCTGTTCACAGGAGATGCGGGGCAGGGGGAGAGTAACATACGTCGGTGGATAATCGAAAATGACTGGCTTGAGGCAATCGTGGCGCTGCCGCTCAATATGTTCTACAATACCGGCATCGCAACCTACATTTGGGTGGTCACGAATAGGAAGCCAGATCACCGCAAGGGGAAGGTACAACTAATCGACGCAACCGATTGGTACAAGCCGCTTCGGAAAAACCTCGGGAAGAAGAACTGTGAACTCTCCGAAGCAGACATCGCGACGATCTGCGATACCTTTCTTGCCTTCAAAGATACCGCAGAATCCAAGATTTTTCCAAACAAAGCTTTTGGCTATTGGAAGGTAACCGTTGAGAGGCCGCTTCGGCTCACGGTCGAGATGTCTGGACAGGCGAGGGCTGCTATTCGTGCGGCGTGTGTTGACGCTGATGACACAGAGCTACCTGAGTTTGTTGATCGGTTGGCTGAGATTCTCGGCCCCGGTCCACATACCGACTATAATGCTTTCCTGGAAGCCGTAGAAGTGAACGCCCAAAAATACGATATAAAGCTCACTGCGAAACGACTAAAGCTTTTTCAATCTTCGCTCGCTCATCGAGACGAGAAGGCTGCCCCTGTCATTAAGAAAATCCACAAGCCGGGCAAGGTGACAGCAGATGCACTCCATGGCCTGTACGAAGTAGAGGTCAACGGCAAGTCGGCAATCGTTGAATACGAGCCAGACGGTGAGCTCCGAGACACAGAGCAAGTGCCTCTCCTCGAGGAAGGTGGTATAGAAGCCTTCATTCGGCGAGAGGTCTTGCCGCATGTGTCGGATGCTTGGGTTGATGGAGATGCAACAAAGGTCGGATATGAAATATCCTTTGCCCGGTATTTTTACAGACGCACGCCAATGCGTTCGCTGGAAGAGATACGAGCGGACATGCTTGCGGTAGGAAAGGAAACCGAAGGTCTGCTCGATGAGATTCTTGGGAGAAACACCTGATGGCAAAAAGTGACCTGAAGGGACCCGGGTTCTCGGTTCGGGTTTTTGTGCCGGGCGGTGACCCTGAGGGGGTCAAGATTGTGGAGAAATCCAACTGGACTGGCAGTGGCCTTGTCATCCCCCGGGCTCTTTTCCCTGAAGCCAAGGGCCGTGCAGAGTTCGGTCGCGCAGGAGTGTATCTTCTCGTCGGCCCAGATGAGTCGACAACCCTTCCACGGCTCTATGTGGGGGAAGGTGATCCTGTGAGGCCGAGGCTCGAGCAGCATGCGAAGGGGAAGGATTTCTGGACACATCTCGTGGTCTTCTCGAGCAAGGATCAAAACCTCAACAAAGCGCACATTCAGTACCTTGAGGCACGAATGATAGGGCTGGCTGTAATGGCCAAGCGATGCGTCCTCGACAATGCAAATACCCCGGGAACACCTTCCCTCTCAGAAGCAGATGCAGCAGAGGCAGAAGGGTACCTCGCGGACATGCTCCTTTGTCTGCCCGTCGTGGGATATGGTATGTTTGAGGTTCCTCGAGCTGCTACTGTAGGGACCACTTCATTTATTCTGAAGTCAAAAGGCATAAGGGCAATCGGGTATGAATCAGCGCAGGGTTTTATTGTGCGCAAGGGCTCGAAGGCCGTAAAGGCAGAAGTTAAGTCGATCCACACTTTTCTTTCGCAGATGCGTTGCCAACTGACAAAGCAGAATGTCCTCGTTGACAAAGGAGAAGTATACGAGATCACTCAGGACTATACGTTCGCATCTCCGTCTACGGCGGCTGGGGTCATGCTCGGCCGGAGTGCAAACGGACGGATAGAGTGGAAGACGGCTGATGGGAAGACACTGAAGTCGATACAGGATGCAGAGGCCAACGAGCCATGATTCACGAGTTTACGACGTATCCTGACTACAAGGAATCCGGCACTCCGTGGCTTGGGCAGCTGCCGGGTCATTGGGCTATCTTACCAAATCGAGCGTTGTTTACAGAAGTGAATGAGCGCGAGCACCCCGATGAAGATATGCTCTCTGTGACAATCACGCAAGGTGTTATTCGACAGAGCGTCTTGTTGGCAGGAAGCTCAAAGAAAGATAGCTCCAACCAAGACAAATCAGCATACAAGCTCGTCTGTCCGCGTGATATTGCATATAACAAGATGCGTGCATGGCAGGGTGCAATTGGTGTCTCTGACCTACGTGGCATCATCAGCCCTGCCTATGTCGTTGTTCGGCTTCGTGAAGAGAATGAGCCAAGATACTTCCACTACCTCTTTCGAACGCCCCTATTCGCAAAGGAAGCTGAACGCTGGTCCTACGGCATCACGTCGGACATGTGGAGCTTGAGGCCGGAACACTTCAAGAGGATCTACTGCTCGCTCCCACCCAAGAATGAGCAATCCGCCATCGTCCGATTCCTCGACCATTTCGATCGCCTTGTACGGAAGTACATACGCGCAAAGAAGAAGTTGATCGCGCTGCTCAACGAACAGAAGCAGGCCATCATCCACCAAGCAGTGACACGAGGACTCGACCCCAACGTACGGCTCAAGCCATCGGGTGTAGAGTGGCTGGGCGATGTGCCAGAGTCTTGGCAAGTTCTACCGATCAAACGCGCATTCCTCTCGATGGACTACGGAATCTCAGAGTCAGCGACAGATGAAGGGTCTATTCGACTTTTGACGATGGGCAACATCAAAGATGGGCAGGTTAGTATCCCGGAATCGGGCGGAATTTCAACCGTTGACCCAGAATTGCTGCTTGCTCCCAATGATCTTCTTTTCAATCGAACAAATAGCGCGGAACTTGTCGGGAAGGTTGGCTTGTTCAAGGGAGCCGATTTAAACGTCACCTTCGCCTCGTACCTTGTACGAATGCGCTCAAAATCGGGGCATGATCCCAACTATCTCAACTGCTTACTGAATGATCGCTCAATCCTTTCGGTGGTGCGTCGTGAATCGATACCAAGTCTCCATCAGTCGAATCTGAACCCAACAAGATATGGGCGACTTCAGATCGCGTTACCGCCGCTTTCGGAACAACGCTGGATACTCCGACATATCAAGTCAAGTACGGGGAACCTTGACCATGCCATTGAAGTTGCCAATCGCGAACTCGGTTTTCTTCAGGAGTATCGCACTCACTTGATTACCGACGTTGTCACCGGCAAACTCGACGTGCGCGATGTGGCTGAGTCATTGCCGGATGAACCCGAGGAACCCCATGCACCAGAGGTCCCTGAAGCAGCCGAGGGAGCAGCGGACGAGGCTGTTGATGCAGATGGTGGATCGCTGATTGAGGAGAGTGAGTCGTGAAAGCCGACGTGAGCGAAAAGGGGCTCGAGGCGCTGATCGTCACTACCATGACTGGCAGAGCCAGTCTCACCGAACCAGAACAGCAGAAGGTTGGTGAACCGTCTGCTCACTATGGTGGGACTGGCTGGCTGCCCGGCGATCCAAGGGACTATGAGCGAGAGTACGCCGTTGACCTCGTCCAGCTCCGCACTTTCCTTGATTCGACTCAGGAGCAGATTTCCAAAGCCCTGGATCTCTCGACCGATGGCCCGACGAGGCGAGCGTTTTTGGCTCGCCTGCAAGGTGAGATTACGAAAAGGGGGGTCATTGATGTCCTGCGCAACGGGATCAAGCATGGACCCCATCAAATTGACCTTTTCTATGGCACACCATCGCCGGGGAATGAAGCGGCGAAAGGGCGCTACGGACAAAACCGGTTCATTGTTACAAGGCAGCTCCGTTACAGCCGCGATGAGACCCAGCTTGCGCTTGACTTATGCCTCTTCATAAACGGCCTGCCCGTTGCTACATTCGAGCTGAAGAACAGTCTCACCAAACAGACTGTGGAAGATGCCGTCCAACAATACAAACGGGACCGTGAACCGCATGAGCTGATATTCCAATTCGGGCGCTGTATTGTCCACTTCGCCGTCGACGATCACGAGGTCCGGTTCGGTACATACCTGAAAGGCAAGGCCTCATGGTTTCTCCCATTCAACCTCGGGTGGAACGACGGAGCGGGCAACCCACCAAACCCCGCGGGGATTAAGACTGACTACCTCTGGAAGCGGATACTCACTCCAGGCGGGCTGACCGACATCATCGAAAACTACGCTCAGATCGTCGAGAGGAAAGACCCGAAGACCAGCAAGGTAAAACGTGACCAGATCTTTCCGCGATACCATCAGCTCGATGTAGTCCGGAAATTGCTGGCGGACGCGGCACAGCAAGGAGTTGGGAAACGCTATCTTGTCCAGCACTCGGCAGGAAGTGGTAAGTCAAATTCCATTGCCTGGCTTGCCCACCAACTGATTGGCCATCGCAAGGACGATGAGTCCGTATTTGATTCGATCATTGTTGTCACGGATCGCCGCATCCTTGATCAGCAAATTCGCGATACCGTGAAGCAGTTCGCGCAGGTTGCTGCGACTGTGGGCCACGCAGAGAACTCAGGCGATCTCAGGCGGTTCATCGAAAGCGGGAAGAAGATAATTATTACGACCTTGCAGAAGTTTCCGTTTATTCTGGATGAGATCGGAGATGAGCAACGTGGGGAAAAGTTCGCCATCATTATCGACGAAGCACACTCAAGCCAGGGGGGACGGACATCGGCCGCAGTAAGTATGGTACTTTCTGAGGCGGGGACCAAAGAGGAAGACGAGACATTTGAGGATAAAATCAACCGCTTGATGGAGTCGCGGAAGCTCCTGCCCAATGCGGCGTACTTTGCATTCACTGCTACGCCAAAGAACAAGACTCTCCAAATCTTTGGCGAGCCCTACCAAGGTGAGGGGGGGAAGGTGAAGCACCGGCCCTTCCACAGCTACACCATGAAGCAGGCCATTCAAGAAGGCTTCATCCTCGATGTGCTCAAGAGCTACACCCCGGTCAACAGTTATTACCGGTTGGTCAAGACCGTACCCGGTGATCCTGAATTTGACATCAAAAGGGCCCAGAAGAAACTGCGCCGATATGTCGAGAGCCATGATCATGCCATTCGACTGAAGGCCGAGATAATAGTAGATCATTTCCACGAGCACGTGATAGGCCTCGGGAAGATCGGCGGCCAGGCCCGGGCGATGGTTGTCACGAGCGGGATTGAGCGGGCAGTTCAATACTACCACGCAATGCGTGACTATCTCTCCGAGCGCAAGAGTCCGTACAAAGCGATCGTGGCCTTCTCAGGGGAACACGAGTATGGTGGTGTAAGAGTCACCGAGGCATCGCTCAACGGCTTTCCGAGCACCCAAATCCCTGACCGGATACAAGACGATCCCTATCGTTTCCTCGTTTGTGCCGACAAATTCCAGACCGGCTACGATGAGCCTCTTTTGCACACCATGTATGTTGACAAGGTCCTGTCCGGCATCAAGGCAGTGCAAACCCTTTCGCGCCTCAATCGGGCACACCCGCAGAAACATGACGTCTTTGTTCTTGACTTTATGAACGACTCTGACACGATAAAGGACGCTTTCGCGGATTACTATCGCACGACGATCCTGAGTGAAGAGACAGACCCCAACAAACTCCATGACTTGAAATCTGCGCTGGACGGCCATCAGGTCTATTCGCCGGAACAAGTTGATAGCCTGGTAAAACTGTATCTTGATGGCGCGGAGCGCGACACACTTGACCCGATCCTCGATGCTTGTGTTTCAATGTACAAAGAGCAGCTCAACGAAGATGGACAAGTGGATTTTAAGGGGAAGGCGAAGGCATTTACTCGGACCTACAATTTCCTTGCATCGATCCTACCGTACACGAATGCCGAATGGGAAAAGCTCTCGATCTTCCTGAACTTCCTTGTCGCGAAGCTCCCTGCGCCCGAAGAACCGGACCTGTCGAAGGGTATCTTGGACACGATTGACATGGATAGCTACAGGGTCGAGAAGAGGGCAGTTATCCAAATCCCTCTTCCTGATGCCGATGGCGAGATCCCACCCGTCCCAGGTATGGGGGGTGGCCATAAACCCGAGCCTGACCTTGACAGGCTGTCAAATATCATCAAGGCGTTCAATGATCAATTTGGCAAGATTGCCTGGACCGACGCGGACCGCGTTCACCGGCTGATCACCCACGAAATTCCGGCGAAGGTAGCGGCAGACGTTGCATATCGAAACGCGATCAAGTACTCCGACCGTCAGAATGCTCGTATTGAGCACGACAAGGCTCTTGCACGCGTGATGACGGCTGTTTTGAAGGATGATACCGAACTCTTCAAGCAATTCAGCGACAACGATAGCTTCCGTCGCTGGTTGGCTGATGCGGTTTTCCTGCTTACCTATTCTGGGCAACCAGGACAATTAGGTTCTCTTGCGTAGCACGCATCCTGGACGGCTTGATATGAATTGCTGGGTGGGAGTGACGGACAACGATTGGTTTCACTTTCACGCCGCTCGCAGACCTGATGAGGTAAACTTCTGGCGACCGGGGGGCGGGGTCGGATTCAGGGTGCTGGTCGAAGGAGAGCCCTTCCTTTTCAAGCTCCATTCACCTGAGAACTTCATTGCGGGTGGCGGCTTTTTTGTAAGCCATACTACCCTATCGCTCTCCATGGCATGGAGAATTTTCGAAGAAAAGAATGGCTTTCCCGACTTCACTTCGTTCAGGTCGAAAATCCTCAGTATCAGGGGGGAACCAGAATTGCCAGTCAGTGATCCCGTGATTGGCTGTAGCATTCTCGCGATTCCGTTCTTCTTACCCCGTGAGCTTTGGTTGCCCCCGCCAAAAGATTGGCATCCCCAAACACAACAAGGCAAGACCTATAGCACTGATTTTGGAATAGGCCAAGACCTCTGGCAGACGGTGTTCAATCGATTGCCTGGCATTCCTGGGTATGTTGACATAGGGCCGGAGATTCGCAACAAGGGCCCCCTCTACCTGGTCGAGGCGCGCCAAGGGCAAGGTGCCTTTCGGGCGAGGGTGCTTGACGCGTATTCGCGTCGTTGCGCAATCACTGGAGAGCGAACAGAACCCGCTCTCGAAGCCTCGCATATCAGACCGTACAGGGAATCTGGTCCCAACAGAGTCAACAACGGTTTGCTCCTGCGAGCCGATCTGCATCAGATATTCGATGCGGGATACATTACCGTGACCTCTGACTACAGGGTTGAAGTAAGCAAGAAGGTCAAAGAGGAGTTCGAGAACGGACGAGAGTACTACCGTTTCCACGGGCAAGCCCTTGCAAACCTGCCGAGACTCAGGCTTGAAAGACCATCGGCAGAGTACATTGGGTGGCATAATTTGCATGTGTTCAGGGGCTGATTTGCGCTGGCAGTTGAAGGTGCGCGTATGAAGCCCCTGCGCGGAAGCGTTTCGTGGTTTGGGTTCAGCGCGATTCAACCAAGACGTGTGAGTACCCGACGGGGGATCAGTTCAAGAGCACATTTTCCTCGAGGGCCCCGGTAGTGGGAATGCAATTCATCAACAGAGGCGGGCATGCGTAACCGACTATCATGAAGAATTCGAAGGCGTCCAGAAAGCAAGAATCTGGGACAGTGGACGAGATAAAAAAGCTCGCCCTCATCGCGATGGTCTCGGACGATTCTCTTATGGAGACATTGGTGTTGAAGGGGGGAAATGCCATCCAGCTGGTCCTTCGCATCAATTCACGGGCTTCGAAGGATCTGGATTTTTCGATTCCCGCAGACTTTGAAGAGCCAGACGTAGAACGCACCCGTGCCCGGATCGAGGAACTGCTTGTTACTACCTTTCAGGAATCGGGATACCACGTCTTCGACGTTGAGATGGAAGAGCGTCCCACAACCATTTCGCCGGAAATGCGAGATTTCTGGGGTGGGTATCGAGTTGTGTTCAAAGTGATTTCTGTGGCAGACCTGGGGCGTCTCGGGGGAGACATCGACTCCCTCAGACGAAATGCTGTAGTGGTGGGAGACCGCAATCGCCGCAAATTCGTGATTGACATCAGCAAATACGAGTTCTGTGTAGGGAAGCAGGCACATGATGTAGATGGGTACACCGTTTACGTCTACACCCCAGAGATGCTCGTGTTCGAAAAGCTCCGGGCGATCTGCCAGCAGATGCCTGAGTATTCGGCACTTGTGAAGGACAGGGGTGCGACTGCGCGGGCAAGGGACTTCTATGATGTGCACGTGCTGGTAGGGTACTACAGGGTCGACTTCCGCTCGGAAGAGAATCGCCGGCTTCTGGCTGACATCTTCAAAGCCAAGCGTGTCCCGTTACAGCTCTTGGGGAAAGTCCGCGACCAACGGGAATTCCACCGTCCCGATTTTCAGTCGGTGCAAGACACTGTCCCAATAGGCACCGAGCTCGAAAGCTTTGACGTCTACTTTGATTACGTTCTCGAGAAGATCGGTGAGCTACAGGCCTTTTGGGAAGAACAAATGCCAGGCGGGTGAGTAGTCCTTGTCCTGTATTTGATAGGTCAAGTAGAAGTCGTACTTGATCTCGAACTTCCTCATGAGGTCTATTGCAGTCTGCGAGTAGTTGCCTGCGCGTTCGAGGTAGAATCCTATTGCCTGATGATACGGATAGACGTATTCAAGCTTCTGCAGGTATGCGGCGAGCTTGTTGATTGACACCGCTTTTGCGGCCGCGCGATAAGCGTCCAAGACTTGGTATACTCCGCCTGAATACACGGGCCTCACGACGATGTCGATCAGGGAGCGCTCGACGTTCGTGACCCGGATCTTCTCCCCTTGTGGATCGGTGAAATCAATTACGCCAAGCTGGTCAGTGAATTTGCCGTTGAGCAAGCACACGCGCTGGTCTGAAAGGTTTGCGCACGTCCGGGATTGTCGGACGGCATTACTGAAGGCTCTATCGATCGCAGCCTGCTCGAGGATGGCCGGTGTCGTGCGCTTGGCTGGTTGTTCTGTGTTGAGAAAGACGGTTTTGGGGATTTGTTCCGTCAGATTGTGGAGATACAGAGCAGTATAGTGGGTGAAGTAGGAGTTCGGTCGGAGAGATTGGACTACTTCCAGTGAAGGCGCGTCTCCCCAGGCGTATCGAACTTCTGTCCGTGAGGGGAATTTGAACTTTGCCTCACGCAGAGGACTATTTTTCAGTAGGTACTGGATGAAACTGTGCGCGGTCGTGTCCGCGGAGAGTCTCCACGTTTTGCGGTTACCCTTCAGGATCTTTTCGAGATCGCTTCTCCGGAAGACCCTCTGTGGCTGGCCGTTGAGGGTGTTTATTATCTCTTGGCGAGGGATTCTCGAAGCAGTGGGGCGTAGCATTGTACCACCATATGAGGTGAGAAGTTTCACATGTTGACTGTAGTATATATACTACAG